>DATMEP010000116.1:0-8557 GCA_035556755.1 Solirubrobacterales bacterium | reverse complement strand
GCCAACAGCGGCGCCAGCTGGCAGAAGCGCTTCGCCACCGCGGGCAAAGCCACGAGCGTGTCGTGCGCCTCCGCGGAACTCTGCGCGAGCGTCGACACGAGCGGTGACGTCGCTATGTTCAACCCGGAATGAGGGGCGGCAGATGGGCGAGTCGACGGCAGCCAACGTCACCTTGAATGGGAACAACGGTGCGGTTGCCACTGTTCGTTCCATTCCCACGGCTGATCGCCTCCAGCGTGAGCTCGGCGCATCATCACTTTCCCTTTCCGACATGCTCGAAGAGGTGGAGAGTGCTTTGGGGAAAGTCGAGTTTCCTGCTCCGAGTGGCGCCGAGCGCCTAGCCGAGGCAGCGCGTTACGCACTGCTCGGTGGTGGCAAGCGTGTGCGCCCGATCCTGGTAATGGCCTGCGCTCAGGCTCTCGGTGTGCCGGTTGATCGTGTAATGCAGACTGCTTGTGCGATTGAGCTGATCCATACCAACTCCTTGATCGTCGATGACCTTCCTGCGATGGACAACCACGCGAAGCGGCGTGGGAGGCCGACGCTGCACCGGCTCTACGGTGACGACATAGCGATCCTCGCCGGTTGCGCCCTTCTGAGTGAGGCCCAGCGCCTCATCCTCGAGGACCAGCCGGGCGCCGCCGAGCTGCGTAATCGCTTGCTCCGAGAGGTTCTCGAAGCCACCGGCACCGCGGGGATGGTCGGCGGGCAGTTCCTCGACGTGACCAAATACCGACCCAGCGATCGGGATGACCTCGAACGGATGCAGATGCTTAAGACCGGGTCGTTGATTTTGGCCTGCGTCCGCTGTGGCACGCTACTTGCCGATAACCGAACCTACCGTGCGTTTGACCGATTCGCCGAAAGCCTCGGCTCGCTGTTTCAGGTCGTCGACGACATCCTCGACGAGACCGGCAAGGCCCGCTGGCTGGGAAAGATTCCCGGTAGCGATCGGCGTGCCGGCAAGCTGACCCACGTCACCATGTTCGGCCTCAGGACGGCGCGAGAGAGGGCCAAGGAACTGCATGAGGATTGCCTTGCGAGCCTGGAGGAGATCGCGTCGACGGTGCCCGGGCCCGTCGGACCCCTGCGCGAGATGGCCGACATGGTCTATCGGCGGGAGAAGTAGATGAGGGCTACCTCACGCCGAAGCTCATCGCTTCGAATGGCCACCCGGATGTGGTGGGCGCCCGTGGTTGTGGTCGGAGCGTTGTTCGACCGCGGTTCGCGCGTGCGATGGCTTTTGACGCCGGGGGTCGTTGTGCTGGCCGCGTCAGCCTCGACCGTCGGCAAGCTCTTGATTCGCCGCCCCCGCCCAGGCGCTTCGATGCGCATCGCCCCGCTCGGCCGCCTCGGCGTCGCGGGCTTCCCGAGCACGCATGCCGCCTGCGCCTTCGCGATCGCTGGTTGGCACCGAGACTCTCAGCGGCGTCGATGGCTCCATTTGGTCGCCATCGCCATCGGCTATCTGAGGGTACGCCGTCGGGCTCACTACTACGGTGATGTGGTGGCGGGCGCGTTTCTCGGCTACGGCATTGCCTGGCAAGTCGAGAGTGTTTGGTCGAGATTTGTGACCCCACGCGCAGCTCGCATCGTGGGAAGCGCCAGCAACCCTGACGGCGTCCGCGCGTTCGTACCGCGACCTGTTGGGGCCTCTGCCTCACGCAATCACTCACCGCCGCGCCGCCGCGACCGCGTCGCTGTACGAGTCGGCCACGAGGTGTCGCTTCGACCCTCTGGAAGGGGCAATGGTGCAGCTCCCGCGCGCGAGCGCCGCGGTGCGAAGGACTCCGCTCTGGAGGTCAGTTAGGTGGCGCTTGCCCTTGGACCGCAGCTATGGGTCGATTGGTTCGGCACCGACCCCGAACCGGGGCCGGAGGTTGTCTCGCCAGTCGAAGACGACCCGCTGGGGCGCCCGAACGGCGGGATCTGGACCTCGACTCTCATCGACGGCAGCTCCGCCTACGTCGAGCGGATGCGCGCTGTGCTGCCCCCTGAGCTGTGTGAGTGGCACGATCGTGCGGCCTGGGTGCTGGAGCCCGAGCTGGCAGAGCTCTTCGTGATCGAGGACCGCCTCGCCGAGGCCGACTTCGTGCTCAACTCGCCGGACCTGTTCGGCGATCGCCGCGTTTGGCAGCAGATGGCGAGCCTCTTCGAGGGCGCCCACATGACCGCCCAGGGCGCGCTCTCCTTCTGGCGCCAGCCGGCGCCGTCGGAGCCTCGCTGGCTGGAGCGTATGGGCGCGCTGCAGGTCCTGCAGGAGATGGGCTACGGCACGCCGCTGGACTGGTGGGAGGCCGAGAGCACGATCTGGTTCGAGTGGCGCTTCTGCGCCAAGGAGAGAGTCGCCGACCTCGCGGTGCCCGAGATCCCGCGCGTGCCGCGCGGTCATTGGGAACCCGAGGAGCTGCCGGCGCTGCACCTCTGAGACCGATGCCGACCCGAGCGACCAAGCGCGGAGACGAACGCCGCCCGCTCTCGGGCAGCTGTGACGTGCTGATCTGCGGCGCCAGCTTCGCCGGCCTTGCCGTGGCGCGCGAGCTGACCGGAAGCGGCGCCGAGGTGATGGTCGTCGATCGCTATGAGATCGGCGAGCGAGCGACCTCTGCCTGCGGCATCCCGACCGATTGGCTGCAGGCGATGGGCCTGATGGCCGCCGAGCGCCAGCGCTTCGACTCGCTGCTCGTCCACACCCCGTACGGCACCAGGCGGTACCGCCTGCCCTGGACCTTCTCGACCTTCGACTACCGCGAGCTCTGCGCCCTGTTGTGGGCCGACTGCGACGCGCGCTTTGAGACGGCGAAGGTGAACGGGCGCGCCGCGCAATCGAATGGCAACGGCGTGATCGCCGTCGATACCGACCGCGGCGTGCTCAGCGCACCGTTGGTGGTCGACGCGCTCGGCTGGCGGCGCGTCCTCGCCTCTGGGGAGAGCTACCAGCCACCCGACGCGCCTCTCTCACGCGGCATCGAGGTCCATCCCCCCGGCCGCAGCATGGAGTTCGAGATCTGGATCGATCGTCGCTACGTGCGGGCGGGCTACTGTTGGTCGTTCCCGGCCGGTGACGAAGTGCGGATCGGGGTGGGCTCCCTCGACCCGCGCTTCCCCCTCCGCGAGCCGGTCGAGCTGCTGGCAGAGGATCTCGGTCGCGACCTGGTTCACTACCAGGGCGGCTACATACCCCACAAGCTGCGGCCGGCGACCGAGGCCGGCGTCTTCTTCGTCGGCGACTCGGCAGGGCACTGCATGCCGCTGACCGCCGAGGGGATCCGCCCGGCCCTCTACTACGGCATCGCCCTCGGGCGCGAGCTGCGCGGCGTCGTCGAGGGACGGCAGAGCCGCGCGCAGGCCGCCGCTCGCTATGTCGACTTCGCTGGCGTCCACGCGTGGAAGTTCCGCTGGCTCCTGCGCGGGCAGCGCATGTTGCCGCACGTACCGCCGCGCCTCCTCGGCCCGGCGATCCGCCTGCTCGGCTGGAATCGTCGCCTCGTCTACTGGATCTTCGGCCACTACATGCGCTTCGCGCCGCCCGGGCTGGCGTGCCCCTCGCCGGGTCGCCGACAGCGTCCCGACGAGGAGGGGCGCAACGGCAAGGAGCTGCGCCGGCCGCTACGCGAGGCCGACAAGGTCGGATAGCCACCGTGTCGATCCAGCCCAAGGGATGAGCGCTACGCTCTTGAACATGCGCAGTCGATTGCTGTCAACTGTGCTCGCGGGTGGGGTGACCGCTCTGCTCAGCTTGGCCGCGCCGACCGCTGTCGCCGCCGACTATCCCGCGACTTACAAGGGGACCACCGCAAACGGCGGCACGGTGGAGTTCGACGTCGCCGCCGATGGCGTCACCGTGACGCGGTTCGCGGCCACTCAGGTTCCGATTACCTGCGACATGACCTTCGACGCTTCTGTCGAGGGCACCATCCCCGTCGTTGGCGGGACCTTCTCGAACGGAAGCCCCCAGACCGGCCTCGTGTTCGGTGGCTTCTTCCAGGCCGACCACCTTGCTGCGGGCACGGTCTCCTACAGGATCGTCAACGTGCGCTACGACGGCTGCTCGAGTCAGACCGTGAGCTGGACGGCGAGCACGCAGTCGACGCCCTCCGCGCCGCAGGGAAACCCTATGCCTCCGGTTGCCTCTCTGCGGTCCCATGTCCTGCTCTCCTACCGCCGGGAAGGCGGGATCGCAGGCCCCGGGCCCTCGCTCGTGGTCACCAAGAACCGCTGGGCGAGGGTGAGGTCGGGGAGCTGCACCGCGAGATTCAAGCTGAAGCCGGGGCCGTGGAGCGGGTTGCGGGCGGCGCTCCGGGGCGCCCGCCTCGGTGCCATCGCGGGCGATTATCTGCCACAGCGGGGGGCAGACATCATCACCTATGTGATTAAGGCTCACGCCGGAACGGTGCGGATCGCGCCCGGCGCGGGGCCGCAAGGCGACGAGGCGATGCGGCAGTTGGGGCCGTTGCTCAACGTGTTGGACAGGACTGTTTCGGCTGGGGAGCGCAGGATGGCGCAGTCGTGCGGACCCGCAGCCCCCGGCCCGCGGGCAGCTCGCCGCTGACGGTGTGAGCAGCCGATGCGCTTCCTTGGTGGATCGGCCGCGCTGAGAGCGGGCTTTCGCCTGCTCGCCTCCCCCGGACGGCTCGGTGGCACTGAGGACGGCGCCGGCTCGACCGAGGCCGCAGAGGACTCCTACTACTTCCCGCCCGGTCGCTCCATGGCGCGGCGCGTCCACGGCGATCGCGCGGTCGGGCTGCTCTACGGGCAGCGGGCGCTTCTGATCGGCGCGCTCGAACCGCTCGCCTTCACCGGCACGGTGCTCGCCAGCAAAGCTGGCGATCATCCCTTCGCTCGCCTCGCCCACACGGCCAAGGTGCAAGAGACGGTGTTTCTCGGTACCCGGGCGGAGGCCGACGCGGCACTCGACGCGGTGCACCGGCTGCACCAGCGGGTCGAAGGGACGCTGCCGCACGCCGCTGGGCGCTATCCGGCCGGCACTCCGTACTCGGCCTGCGATCCGAATCTGATGCTGTGGACGCTGGCGGTCATCGCCGACTCCGGCCGCGCGGTCTACGAAGCCATGGTGCGGCGTCTGAGCGAGGCTGAGCGCGAGGCGCTATGGCAGGACTACGTCCGCTTTGGACAGTTGTTCGGGATGCCGCGAGAGGCGGCCCCTGCTACCTACTGCGAGTTTCGCGCCTGGTGGGACGAGCGCCTCGCCTCCCCTGACCTGCAGCCGACCCCGCACGCGCTCGAGGTGGCGCCGCTCGTCGCCTTCGAGCAGCCTGTGCCGGCCGTGGCACGCGCCAACCTCGCTCTCCAGAATCTGGTGATCAAGGGAACGCTGCCGCGACGGGTGAGAGACGCCTTCGGCATCACATGGACGGCGTTGCACGAAACCTCATTCCGTGCATTCACCGCCAACCATCGCCTTGCCCGCCATCTCTTCCCGCGGTCGTTGCGGCGCGGCCGCAACGACCTTTTCTTCGACGCGGTGACTAGATCTGAGCGGTTGCGCGGCGGCACCCGCACCTCCGCGCCGCCGACGGCGGTGCGCTGAGCGGATCGGTGAGCATCGCGACCCAATTCGATCAATCAAAAATTGAGGTCGACTTAGGTACGGCACGAGCCCGGTGGCCAGACCACAGCTACTGGTACGTCGCGTCGACGCGCGAAGGCAACAATGTCGGCGGTTCCGCCAAGTCCACCCGACTGTTCGCCATCCCAAACAGCGAGAACTTCGTCCGCGAGTTCGACCACCCGCTTTCCGGCAGCCCAGTACGCCTCCTCCCCCGGGGCGTCGAAGTCGAGCTCGATGGTCTCCGTCGCACTCTCCCTGAGGTCGCGGTACTGGCTGAGCGCCTGAGCGGTCTGAAAGGTGGCCTCGTAGCCAGCACATGGAATGACAGCGATCAAGGTGCCCTCCTGCCTAAGGACCTCCCTGGCAAAGATCTGATCGGCGCCCTCAGCGAGGGAGCTGATGCCGCGCACCGGCCCTTGTTTCTCTAGCTCAGCGCGAACAGCATCGGAGACCAGCTTCGCGGTGTCGTGATCAAGGCCCTGATGGCCCGTGATGCCGATCCGCTTCAAAGCCGACCGTCGTTGGCAAGCTTCCAATAAAAGCGGCCGAGCGGAGTCAGTCGGCAGGCGGTGCTGTTGATCGCTGCGTGGTACATGTGGGGTTGATCGACGGGAACGATCAAATGCGCGCGAGCACACTTCTGCAGGCAACCGAAGATCTCCTCATGCTCGGGATTGGCGTGCTCCTCGCCGGCCTCAGGCTCATAGCTAGGGTCGAGCCGAAAGTCCTGCTCTGGATCGGGGAACCATTCTGGGAGGCGCCGGAGAATCTCTATCTGGACCTGGGGCTCGGCCAATCGCAGCGGAAGCAGCTGCGAGACATGCGACTTAAAGAGAGGACGCTGCTGCCACGCGCCAAGTGACTCATCGACATAGGCATAGACGGCGGCAACCGTCACCTTGCCCAGTACGTCGGCAGCACCACCGTCGAGTGCCGCGCAGACAAGACTCGTGAAGACGCCGCTGCCAGCTTCCTCGGTGGCCGTTTGGGTCGAGCGACTCGCGGTCAGAATAGAGACACCCTCACGAAGCGAGGCGCGCTGATTGTCGATCGCGGGCACCTGGCCGAGGTGCCCGCTATGGCAGGAGTCAAGAATGATTACGACCTCGTGGGCGCGGGAATTATTGGCGAGCGTAAGGACATCGCTAAGCGAGACCCCCTCGTTGTATCGGCCGGCGTCAACAGTCACCAAATAGCCACCGAGGTCGTTCTCGGTTCCGTGGCCGGCGAAGTAGAGGAGCGCGACATCCGCCTCATCGGCAAATAGCCGCTCGATCTCACCGAGCAACACGGCACGGTCGATCGTGCCTTGCTCGGAGGTGAGCAGTTTGCTCTCAAAGTTGACGGAACCGTTCTGATTGCGCGCCAGCAGCGCCTCGATCGCGTGGGCATCATTGACACAACCCGCCAGCGGCGCCCCCGGGTAGTCGTCGATGCCAACAATCAGTGCGCGCCTCAAGTCAAATCCCTATCACGCGTTCTTGCCCTCGCCCATCATTTGTTCGATCATCGCCGCGATGTTGGGCCACGCCCACGGGACGACTCGGCTGCGCGGCAGGCCGACAGGCAGGGTGCTGTCGGCGCCCGCACCGTCAACGTAGACGCCAAACACAGGCACATCCTTGGCAGCGGCCATAGCGATCTCCTTAGCCACGCCCGTCGCCGAGCCCATCGATTTGCCTACCAGCACGATCACCATGTTGCATTTGCCGATCTTGATCTCGATCGTTTCCTCCCAGCTCGTTTGAGGAAGCGTTTCCTTCGAGGACCAATCACCGATCGTGAAGGGAGTCGGCGAATCGCTCTTGCCTTGGCCAACGAAGAGCATGCGGCTGGTCTCGTCGTGATCAAAGTCAAAGCTGACAAAAGCACGTGGGTCTGACATCGGATTCTCCTATTCGGTGAAGTTCTGCTAAAGGGAATTGATGAAGCTAGCGACGTTGGGCCAGCTCCAGTTGCGGATCGGGATCGTGCCCATCGTCCGGGGGCGAGTGCGAAAATTCTTCTCGAGCCAAAAGCCGCGGATCGGCTTACCTTCTTCACGCGCGCATTGGATCTCCCAGAGCTGGCCTTTGGCCTGGCGGGTGGCCGAGGAGATGAGCACGATCACGCCATTGCTGCGACGAATGCGTGCGCGCGTCTTGGTCTTCCAGGCGCTGTCATAGGGCCGCTTAACCGACATGTCGGTGAACTTGAAGGGCGTTTTCGTGTGGAGTCTCTGACCGCTAAAGAGGTTACGAGCGCGCTCGTCCTCCTTCGCAAAGGCAATGAACACAATCTTTTCTCTCATGTCCTCTCTCGCTCCGTCCGCCTCGCGGGGAGACGATATGCGCCGAAATCCGGACGTTTCTCGCCCCCTCCCGCAATTTCCGAGGGAAAGGTTGAAAACTCTGATGTTTTTGCCATGGGGCCCCGAGGCCGCAGATTCTTCGTACGCAGCTACTCCGTCAGAATCTGACTTGAGGAAAGGCGATACGCGGTCGCGGATATCCGTTCAAGACCCGCCCCCGCTATTCCCCCATTAGCGACTTTCCGGTCACTAATGGAGCCGAATCCTTCCCCCGCCATAGGACGAAAATGGCCTTGGGGCAAGGTGAGGTTCGGGAAAGGTCGAGTCCAGCCCTTGCGCAGGGCGTCCGGTCCACCTACGTTCGCTCGCGAGAAACGCGAATAAGCGGCCCCGGCGACGCGCCAACGCCCCGCGGCGCTTGACGCATCAGATCGGCGACCCCGGCCAGGGGGTGCCATAGAATTGCGCCGTGCCGTTCACTCTCAGGAACCTCAAGGAGGACCTGGAGGACCTCGGGTCCAGGTTCGACGGCGCGCCGGACCTGGAGTTCCGCTTGGCGACCGAGGCGCTCGAGCTCGAGAAATCCGGCCTGAGCTACCAGCGCGTCCCGCCCGGCTATCGCTTTCCGTACGGCCACACGCACAAGAAGCAGGAGGAGGTGTACGTGGTCCTGCGCGGGAGCGGCCGGATGAAGG
>DATMEP010000115.1:0-10950 GCA_035556755.1 Solirubrobacterales bacterium | reverse complement strand
TCCGGGTCGATCGTCGTCTTCACCGGCGCTCCCGGGCGCGGCTTGGCCTCGGCGAGGATCCGGGCTGAGCCCCCCGAGTCCCCGACCGCGAGGAGGGTTCCGCCGGGCTTCCCCGCCAGCCTCGTGTTGAAGGCCTGCTCGATCCCGCTGACGCCGACCGGCGTGCCGGGCGGGAACCCGTGGCGGGCGAGGAGCGGGAGGTCTTCCTCCTGGGCCGTTCCGACTTCGCCGCTGACGTCGATCGCGGCGCTGCCGATCGGGTGTTCGCGGGCGACGGCCGGTCCCTCGGCGAGCGGCGTCCTGTCGACGGCGAGGATCGCCGCCCGCGGGGCCAGCTCGACCCTGCTCTCGAGGTGCTCGCCACGCTGCAGTCCGGGGAAGACGAGGCTCGGGTCCCAGGCGACGCCGCCGTCGGCGACGGGAAGCTCCAGGTCGGCTTCGACCCGCCCGAAGGAGACGGTGTCCGCCGCGGTGGCGACCGGCACCACCGTCGCCCCGCCGCGCCTGGCCGGGTCGTCGGGGTCGTCGAACGCGAGGCCGCGCAGCGTCGCCACCTCCGCCGTCTCCCGGTAGGCGGCGGCGAACTCCTTCGCGGCGACCGCCTGTCGCGAGGCGGCGTTCAGCTCGCGGTACATGGCGTCGAAGTCCTTTCGTTCCCAGGCGGCGGCGAAGCGCGCGGCAACGTCCTTCTCGGGGGAGCCGCCGGCGCCGGTGGAAGCGCCCCAGGCGAAGGCGAAGACCGCGACGACGCTCAGCGGCAGCGCTCGCGTGACCAAGCGGCGGCGCCGTTCCACCTCGGGCGACAGGACGTTCACTGAGCGGGAATTTAGTGATAGGGGAAGTCAGCCCGTACACGGACCGGTGTCGACCGGGGTCGAGGCGTCGCGAAGAGCTGCTTGGACGACGTCGTTGGGGATCGCGAAGCCGCCGCTGGGGCCGGAGGTGGTGGCGGCGAAGACGGTGCCGAGGACCCGGCCGCTCGAGTCGACCATCGGGCCACCGGAGTTGCCGCTGCGAACGGTGCCGCGCAGGAAGGCGATCCGGCGCTCGAACGGGCCGCGCCCGTAGGCGTCCTCGCTGAGCACCGTGCGCGTGTCGCCCAGGCGGACCGGAGCGAGAGCGTAGGGACCGTTTTCCGGGTAGCCGAGCACCGCCCCGGTCGTTCCGCGCCGCGGTTCGACCGCGATCGGCAACGCCGGGATGCCGGCGTCGATGTGGAGCAGGGCGAGGTCGTTGCCGGGGTCGTAGTGAATCGCGTAGGCATCGAGGGAGGCGCCGTCTCCGGTCGTCACGCTGGTGTCGTCCTGGCCGGCCACGACGTGGGCGTTGGTGACGACCAGATTGGGGGCCGCGATCCAGCCGGAGCCCTCGACCCCGAGTCCGCAGGCCGTGCCGAGCACCCTGACCACGGAAGGGCCGGCTCCCAGTACGTCGGGATCCCTGGCAATCGCGGCGTCGGGCGGGGCCACCGGGGTCGTCGGTCCGGCGATCGAGGGTGCCGGGTCGACGCGGCTGAGCGCGTTCAGAACCGGCCCCGACGGGGGCAGCAGCTCGTTGAGGCTGCGCAGAATCGCCGAGCGCTGCACGTCACCTCGCAGCTGGCCGGTTCCCGGCGCGTGCAGGGCGACCGCGCCAAACACCCAGGCGAGCCCGAGCGCGACGGTGGCGACCAGGGCCGCGCCCGCGGCGCCGTCGGCGAAGCGCAGAACCCTGCCGCGGATCAGTCGCGCCCGCATCCCGAGCGCGAGGCTCTCCAGGGTGACGGCGACCAGGGCGCCGACGAGCAAGGCACCGAGCGCAGCGAACAGCGACGCGTAGGGGGACTTCGAGCCCTCGGTCAGCAGGAGCGGGCCGATCCTGCTGCCGGCGATCGCGCCCGCGCCGAATCCCACCAGGGTGAGGGCGCCGACGATCAGGCCCTGCCGGAACCCCCACAGCCCGAGCGCCAAGGTGAAGGCGACGATCGCCCAGTCGAGAACGGTCACGGTGGAATCCAAGCAGGCTGCGCGAACGCGTTCGGCCCGTTACTTACGTTCGGTAAGCTGGCTCAGCGTGGAAGCGACCTCCACCACAGAGCAGCCGCAAGGCGTCTGTCCGCACTTCCACGCCGCGATCGAGCTGATCGGCAAGCGCTGGACCGGGGCGATCGTCAGCGCGCTCACCGAGCGGCCGCTGCGCTTCGGCGAGCTGGCGAAGGCGGTGCCGGGGGTCTCCGACCGCCTGCTCTCGCGACGGCTGCGCGAGCTGGAGGACGAAGGCCTGGTCGAACGCGACGTCGAACCGGGGTCGCCCGTGCGCGTCACCTACTCGCTGACCGAAGCGGGGGCTGGGCTGCAGCCGGCGATCGCCGAGCTCAAGGCTTGGGCCCAGCGCTGGCACAAAGCTGGATAACGGCCCGTCAGCCACCGCAGTTAGCCTCGGGATATGGATCTGCCCGGCCCCTTCCCCGTCGGTCGCTACGCCAAGACGCTGCGCGACGAGCTGCGCAAGCGGGCGCGGGTCCGTTTGATCGGCGAGGTCACCAGTCTGCGGCAGACGCCGAAACAGGCCTACTTCGAGCTGCGCGACGGCGAGGGAGCCGTGCCGTGCACGATCTGGGCCGACGAGCTGGAGCGGCTGAAGCTGCCAGACGGCGCACTCCGCGACGGTGCGGAGTTCGTCGTCGCCGGCGGACCGGACTACTTCATCGGCAGCGCGGCGTCCTCTCCGAGCTTCTCCTTCCGCGCCACGCACCTTCGCCTTGCCGGCGAGGGGGACCTGCTCGCCCGGCTCGACGGGCTGCGCAAGCAGCTCCGTGCGGAGGGCCTGTTCGAGCTGCAGAAGCAGCTGGCTCGCCCGCTCCTGCCGCGGACGATCGGAGTGGTCACGGCCGAGTCCGGCGCGGCCCGCCGCGACCTGCTCGCCGGTCTGCGCCGGCGCGGCTGGGCGGGGACGATCGTCTGGGCATTCGCACCGGTGCAGGACCGGCGCGCCGCGCCCGCGATCGCCGCCTCGATTCAGGAGCTGGCGGCGCGCCCGGAGATCGAGGCGATCGTCGTCACCAGGGGCGGCGGCAGCCTCGTCGACCTCTGGGCGTTCTGCGACGAGACCCTCTGCCGGACCGTGGCGATGCTGCGGGTGCCCGTGGTCAGCGCGGTGGGGCACGAGCGGGACTCGACCCTGATCGACGACGTCGCCGCGGTCGCCTGCTCGACCCCGACCCACGCTGCCGAGGCCGCTGTGCCCCTCGACTGCCTCGCCGCGCGCTCCGGGCTGGAGCGCAGCGCCGCCTCGCTGCAGCGGGCGGGGGAGGGGGCGGTGGGTGCCCGCGCGCGCCACCTGGCTGCGCTCGCACGCGGCCCCGGGCGGGCGCTGAAGCGCGAGCGGATCGCCCTCAACCAGAAGACGCGCGAGATCCGCGCCGCATCCGAGCGGGGGATCGCGGAGCGCTCGTCCTTCCAGCGCCGCATCGCGCTGGTGGTGCTCGACCGAGCGGCCCGTCGAGCTGCGGGGCCAGAAGCGAAGCAGCGGCGCGAGGCGCTACGGCGGGCCGAGGTGGCGTTCCGCGCCCACGACCCCGAGCGCACGCTCGAGCGCGGCTACGCGCTCGCCGAGGACGCGGCCGGCGAGCCGGTGACCAGCGCCGCGGCGGCGGTCGCCGCCGGGCGCGTCAGACTGCGGTTCGCCGACGGCCGCGTCGGCGCCGAGATCGAGTCGGACGGGGGAGGGCATGAGCGAGGGGCCTGAGTCATACGAGAGCGCGGTCGAGCGACTGGAGCAGATCATCGACCGGCTCGACTCGGGGCAGGCCGGCCTGCGCGAGACGCTCGACCTCTGCCGCGAGGGCCGCGAGCTGGTCACCTACTGCGCCGCCGAGCTGGACGCGGTCGGAGAGGGCCTGCAGGAGCTGCGCCTCGACGAGCTGGCGGCGAAGCTCGAGCAGCCGGCCGAGTAGCCGGCTGCTCGAACAGGGGTTAGGGCCGTCCCTCGGCGGTGCCGACCGCGACCCGCTCGACGTCGAGGCGCGGCAGGACTCGCTCCAGCCAGTTGGGGATCCACCAGTTCCACTTGCCGAGCAGCTGCATCACGGCAGGGACGAGCACCATTCGCACGACAGTGGCGTCGAGGAAGATCGCCGCGGCAAGGCCGATCCCGAACAGCTTCAGGAACACTTCCGGCGAGGCGACGAAAGCGAGGAAGACGACGACCATGATCGCCGCCGCTGCCGTGATCACCCGAGCCGTTTTGGCCAGGCCGTCGGCCACCGCATTTCGCGTGTCGCCGGTCTTCAGGTACTCCTCGCGGATCCGCGAGACAAGGAACACCTCGTAGTCCATCGAGAGGCCGAAGAGGATCGCGAACATCATCACCGGCATGAACGGGGCCACCGGCACCTCGTGGTCGATCCCGATCAACTGGCCCACCGCGCCGCCCTGGGCGACCAGGGTCATCACGCCGTAGGCGGCGCTCACCGAGAGCAGGTTCATGATCCCCGCCTTCAGTGAGATCAGCGGCGAGTGGAAGGCGATCAGCAGGAGCAGGAAGGAGAGCCCGACCACACCGGTGATGAAAACCGGCATGCGGTCGACGATGTACTCGCTCTGGTCCTCCAGCGCTGCGGTGACCCCGCCGATCTCCACCGTCACCCCGGTGCCGGCCAGCGTTTCGGGCACGACGGTGTCGCGCAGCCGCTTGACCAGGTCCTCGGTCGCCTCGTCCTGGGGCGAGGTGGTCGGGGTCACCGTGAGCAGCGCGGCGTTGCCGGACTGGCTGATCTGCGGCTCGGCGACGAAGGCAACTCCGTCTTCGTCGCGCAGGGTCTGCGCCAGGGCGTCGATGTCTTTCTCCGCCCCCGGGTCGGGAAGTTCGGCGACGATCACCAGCGGCCCGTTGGCGCCTGCGCCGAAGCCCTCGGTGAGCAGGTCATAGGACTGGCGGGTCATCGTGTCCGGCGGGTCGTTGCCGGCGTCGGGGAAGCCGAGGCGCATGCCGAGCGCCGGCGCGGCGAGCGCCAGCAAGATCGCGGTGGCGGCGATCGCCGCCGTCCAGGGTCGCCGCTGGACGGCATGGCTCCAGCGCGCGGCGGGCGATTCGCCGTCTCCTTCCGCCTTCTTCAGGCTTCGGCCCAGGAAGGGGATCCGGAGGCGGTCGACCCGCGGGCCGAGGTAGGAGAGGAGCGCCGGCAGCAGGGTCACCGCTGCCAGCATCATCACGAGCACCGCCAGCGAGGCCGAGATCGCCACCCCGTACATGTAGGGAAGGCCGGTGAGGAAGAGGCCGAGAACGGCGATCACGACCGTGCAGCCGGCGATGATCACGCTGCGCCCGGCGGTGGTCACGGCCTCGACCACCGCGTCGTGGCGGTCCTTGCCGGCGTTCATCGCCGCCCGGAAGCGGGTCAGAACGAGCAGCGAGTAGTCGATCCCGACCCCGATCCCGATCAGCCCCGAGACCGCCGTGGTCCAGTCGGGGACGTCGATCACGTTGGCGAGCAGGACGATCAGGCCGCCCGAGGAGATGCCGAGGCCGATCAGGGCGATCGCCAGCGGCAGGCCGGCCGCGACCAGCGAGCCGAAGGCGATCAGGAGGACGATCGCGGCGCCGAGGAAGCCGATCCCCTCGGGGCTCGCCCCTTCCTGCGCACGGTAGATCGGATCGCCGGCCAGCTGGATTTCGAGCCCATCGCCGCTGTTGTCTTCGGCTGCCGAGACCAGCTTTTCGCCGTCCTCTTTGGGCACCTCCCAGCCGGGAATGGTCAACGGCAGGCTGGTGCTGGCGATCGTGCCGTCCTCGGAGACGCGGGTCGCGGTTGGCGGCTCTATGTGGTCGATCCCTTTGACCTCGGCGAGGAAGGCGTCGACGCGCTTGCGGGCCGCGGGACTGTTGGCCCCGTCCGGGTCCTTCCAGACGACGAACACTTCCTGGCCGGAGTAGCCGCCGAATTCGCGCTCGGTCAGCTCGCTGGCCGTCTTCGACTCAGAGCCGGGGGTGTTGTAGTCGGCTTCGTACTCGCCGGCCAGCGAGGAGCCGAGGCCGATGATCACGATTGCCGACAGGATCCAGGCGAGGACCATGCGGCCACGGCGGCGATAGGCGAGGTCGGCAAGGCGGGCGAGGAAACGCGTCATTGAGGAATTCCTTTCTCGGCTGGGAGAGCTTTAAACCTATAGACGGCGAAAGTCGGCGGAAGTCATCGGTCGTGGCAATTTGACATGTGACTAATTGGTCACCTATAGTAATCGGCATGGACGAGGTGTTCAAGGCGCTTGCCGACCCGACCCGCCGCAGCCTGCTCGACGAGCTGTTCGAGCGCGACGGGCAGAGCCTCAGTGAGCTGGAGGGTCGGTTGCCGATGTCGCGCTTCGGCGTGATGAAGCACCTGAAGGTGCTGGAGGAGGCGGGGCTCGTGACCACGAAGCGACGCGGCCGCGAGAAGCTCCACTTCCTCAACCCCGTCCCGATCCGGCTCGTCCACGACCGCTGGGTGAGCAAGTACGCCGAGCCCTGGGCGGCCGCGCTCAGCGGCCTGAAACGAAGACTCGAGGAGAAGACCATGGAGAAAGTGTTCGAGATCTACATCAAGACGACCCCGGAGAAGCTCTGGGAGGCGATCCTCGACGAGGAGATGAGGCGGCGCTACTCGTTCGGTGTCGGGGTCAAGTCAGATTGGACGCCCGGCTCCGCCTATACGGGCTTCCACGAGGGGGCCGGCATCGCGATCTCCGAGGGCGAGAACCTCGAGATCGAACCGCCGCGCCGCCTCGTCCAGAGCCTCACCGCGCTTTGGAGCGACGAGGTGAAGGCCGAAGGGACCTCCCGGGTGACCTGGGAGATCGAGCCGGTCGGCACCTCCTGCCGGCTCACCGTCACCCACGACCAGCTCTCCGAGGGCGCCAACGACGAACTCTACGGCGGCTGGCCGATGATCCTCTCCGGCCTGAAGACGCTGCTGGAGAGCGGCGAGTCCCTGGATACCCCGGGGTCGTTGCGCTATGCCGGGGCCGGGAGCGAGTGGTCCTAGGGGCTTGGTAGGGCCTGCTCGGGGTCGCCGTGCCGGGGCCCCGAGCAGAGCCGCCCCAGTGCGGGGCAGCCCTCGCACAGCGCCCAGTCGCGGTCTTCGGCTGGCGCCGGGGGGAACTCGCCCCGCGCGATCCGCGCGATCGTCTCCTCCAAGCGGAGCCGGCCGGCCTCCATCTCCGCTGCGCCGAGGGTCTGGACGACCGGGTCCTCCGGGCGCTCGAGGAAGACGTAGGCGACCTCGACCTCTCTTGCCCGGCGCGCCTCGGCGACCGCGAGGGCGTAGACGTCTCGCTGGGTCGCGTAGCCGGCGGCGCGCTCGGCCGGCGTGGTCCCGTTCAGGCGGTCGGTCTTGTAGTCGAGGACCAGGGGCGGCTCGCCGTCGCGCTCGACCAGCAGGTCGATAGAGCCGCGCAGGACCGTGCCGGCAACGTTGAGCAGCAGCGGGACCTCTGCCCTGACCGAACCGCCCCCGTTCAGCACCCGGTCGCGTAGAAAGGACGAGCCGAGCCAGTCCCGAACCGGGACGAGCAGCTGGTCGACGCTCGCCTCTTCGGGTTCGTAGCCGGCGGCGAGGGCGTGGTCGCGGACGAGATCGGCGGGCGGCTCCTGCCAGCCATGGGTCTGGCTCCACTCGAGCAGCGAGTGGACGGCGGCCCCCCGTGCGGCCCCCTCGTCGCGCCCGGCGTTCTCCGCCTCCCACGCCGGTGAGTTCGCGTTTAGTCGCGGTATGCGAGACAAAACGCGAACTGAGCCACGGAGGTCGAGGACTCGCTCCATGTAGAAGCGGTAGGCGCACTCGTCGTAGGCGGCGAGCGCGGTGTAGGAGAGCGGCCGGTTGGGGACGGTCGGCGGGCGGCGCTCGAGCAGTGGCGCCGGTCCCTCGCCCGGCTCCGGGGCGGCACCCTCCTCGTGGCGCCTCGCGGTCAGCTCTGCGGCCCGATCGGGCGAGGCGAGGGTGATCCGGACGGCGATCGCCGACGGTGCGAAGCTCGTCTCGAGGCCCTGGCGCGGCTCGGGGGCCGGGATCGCGACGGTGGAGTCCTGCTCGCGGTCGATCCCAAAGCCGTCGAGGATCCGCTCGATCACCGGGGTGCCTGGACCGTTCTTGCCGCCCGCCTCCGGCTTCGCCACGCCGCTCAGGATCAGCCGCTCGCGCGCCCGCGTCGCGGCGACGTGGAAGAGGCGGAGCTCCTCCTCGGCGTCGCGCCGCTGTGCCTCCTCGCGCAGCTCCCTGTTGGCGTAGAGGTTGATCGCGGCGGCGCCGAGCCGGCGCAGCTGCATCCCGACTCGCGGCGACTCGCTCTCGCGCCCCACGGCCAGCAGTGGCGCCCGCGCACCTGCCAGCAGGCGCCGCGATAGACCGGGCACGGCGACCACGTCGAACTCGAGCCCCTTGGCGCTGTGGACGGTCATGATCCGCACCCCGTCGTGCCCCTCGACCGCCGTCGCCGCCTGCGCGTCCGCGTCGGCGTCGGCTCGCGAGGCGAGGAAGTCGAGCAACCCGCGCAGGTCGCGGCCCTCGGCCGCTTCGAACTCGGCGGCCAGGCGCATCAGCTTGCGGACGTTGGCGAAGCGCGCCTCGCCGGCGGGCCGGGTCAGCACGGCGAGGTCGTAGCCGGTCTCGCTCACGGCCGCGTCGATCAGGTCGGCCAGGGGGAGGCGGGGAGCGCGCTCGCGCAGGCCTTCGAGCGTCGCCGTGAAGCTGCGCAGCAGAGCCAGCTCCGGCTCGGGGATCGTCTCCAGCCGGTCCGGATCGTCCAGCTCGGCCTCCTCCCGTCCGGCAACTCGTTCCAGTGCCGGCCAGACGTGGCGGCCGCGCCCCGCCGCGGCGCGCAGCAGCCAGAGGGTGTCCGGGGCGGCGCCGCAGGCGGGCGAGGCGAGCGCCCCGAACAGCGCCTGGTCGTCGAGTGGGTTGGCGATCGTTGCCAGCAGGGCGCAGACGTCGGCCACCTGCTGCTGGGACCAGTAGCCGCGTCCGCCGACCACGTAGGGGCGCAGGCCGGCCCGCTCCAGCGAGTCCTCGTAGGCGTCGAGGTGGGTGAAGGCGCGCAGCAGGACGACCATCGCGCCACGCTCCACCCCCGCGTCGGCGAGGTCCCGCAGCCGGGCGGCGACGGTACGCGCCTCGGCGAGCAGGTTGGGAGGCGTCGTCGCGTCGGTCGCCGGCTCCAGCCCGATCCCCTCCGCGTCCCAGCCGTCGCGCCCGGTCAGCAGCAGCTCCACCGCGGCGCCGTCGCCGGCCGGCTGCTCCTTCGCCGGCAGGGCGCCGACCGTCAGCGGCCTGAAGGACTCGCTCAGCAGCTTCTCGCCGAGCGCGTTGACGGCGCCGATCAGCTCGGGCCGGGAACGGAAGTTGCCGCTCAGGGCCATCGCCTCGGCGCCGGCGCCGGCCTCGATTGCCGCCCGCTGCTCGCGGAAGACGTCGAGGTCGGCGTGGCGGAACCCGTAGATCGATTGCAGCTCGTCGCCGACCACGACCAGCTCGCTGCTGGCGCCGCGCAGCGCCTCGATCAGCCGCAGCTGCAGCCGGTTGGTGTCCTGGAACTCGTCGACCAGCAGGTGGGTGAAGCGGCCCCGGTAGGCGGCTCCCACCTCGCTTCGCTCGAGCAGGCTGGCGGCGAGGATCTGCAGGTCCTCGAAGTCGATCGCGGCGCGGGCCTCCTTGGCGGCGTCGAAGCGCAGCGAGAACAGCTCCAGCAGCTCGGCCACATGCCGGTAGGCCTCGCCCCCTTCGCCCGCCTCGGCGGTGGCGGCGACCGCGGCATCGAGCGCCTCGCGGTAGGCGGCCATCGAGTGCGCCGAGCTGTAGCTGCGCAGCGCCGCCAGCTCGTCGAGTCCGGGCCGTGCACCGGCGCCGTCCCCCAGGACTTCGATCGCACGCTCGACCAGCTCCCGGTTCGAGTTGGTCGGCTTCAGCTCCTCGAGCGTCGTCGCGGCGGTCTCGGCCGCACGCCGCAGCGCGCCGTCCGGATCCGCTGGCGGCGGCTCGGGCAGCCGCGGCTCGGCGACGCCGCGGCTGCGCAGCTCGGCATGGACGCCGAAGATCATCGCCCGCAGCCCGCCGACGTCGAATGCGGCGACGGTCCGCTCGCGAGGCCGGTCGCCTCCCGCCAGGAAGTCCTCCAGCGCCTCGTCGAAGGAACCCTGCGCGACTCGCTGTGCCTCGGCCGCGTCGAGCACGCGGAAGCGGGGATCGACCCCGGCGGCGACCGGGTGGCCGGCGAGCAGCCGGTTGCAGAAGCCGTGGATGGTCGTCACCCAGGCACCGCCGATCCCGGCAAGCAGCTCCCTGGCGCGCTCGGAGCCACCCTTTGCCCTCAGCGCCAGCGCCGCGCGGATCCGTTGGCGCAGCTCGTCGGCGGCCTTGTCGGTGAAGGTGAAGGCGAGCACCGCGTCGGGCGAGACGCCCTCCTCGCAGACCAGCCGGCAGTAGCGGTCGACCATCACCCCGGTCTTGCCGGTGCCGGCCCCTGCCTCGACCAGGGTGTCGCCGCGGGCCGAGATCGCCGCCGCCTGTTCGGGGGTGGGGGCGCGTGTCTCGCTCACCGGTTCTCCCCTTCTTCGTCGTCGGGCTCGACCGGCGCCCGGTCGCGGCGGCAGATCGGGGCGAAGTCGCAGAACGGCGGGCAGACGCCATGGCCGCGCAGTCCCCGCCGCGGGCCCGGATCGCGGCGGATGTCTCCCCTCCGCATGCGGGCGACGATCTCGCCGGCCCGCCGGCGGGCGTCGGCGAGCAGCTCCTCGAACCCCTCGCGGTCGACCAGGTCGGTGCTGGCGAGGCCGAAGGAGGCGAGCTGCTCAGCCGCCTCGTCGAGCGCGAAGCCGCGTGGGCGACGGGCCGAGGTGCCGCGCAACGGGTGGTAGAGACCGCCGACCGGATCCGCGCCCCACTGCTCGGCCACTGCGATCAGGTAGAGCTGCAGCTGCAGCTTCGCCTCCTCCTCCAGCTTG
>DATMEP010000114.1:0-24092 GCA_035556755.1 Solirubrobacterales bacterium | reverse complement strand
GCCGGGCTACCACCGGGGTCGACAGACACCACGTGGCTTCTCGCGACGGGGCTCTGGCTCAAACGATTAGGACCATAGGAGGTCACTAATGTTGCTCCAGAATCTCCGGGCGCGAATGAGTGCCCGGCTCAGCGGCGATCGAGAGGCGGGCTTCACGCTCATCGAGCTTCTCGTTGTCATGTTGATCCTCGGCATCCTCGCCGCGATCGCGATCCCCGCGTTCTTCAATCAGCGGGACAAGGGCACCGATGCTCAGGCCAAGGCCGCCGTGCGGACCGCCCAGACCGCGATCGAGACGTTCGCGACGGATCACGCCGGAAGCTACTCGGGTGCAACGCCAGCCGAACTGCAAAACATCGAGGAGACGCTGGTAATCAACGAAGGCGCCGAAGACAACGACAACGCAATTACCGTCGGTAAAAAAGTTGTCGCTGGAGCGTTGGTGGAAGCGCCGGACGACTCGGAATACGCTGTCGCGGCGAAATCTGGGACGGGAACGCTGTTCATGATCAGTCGCGCTGGAGGCGCGGTCGACTTCGACTGCGCACCGGTCGGGGGCGGTTGCCCGACGGGCGGAAACTGGAACGAATAACCCACCGCACACAGTGAGTCGTCACGATGGCTGGCGACAAAGGGCGGGCCTTCGGGCCCGCCCTTTGTATGTCCGCGCGTCCGTATGGACCAAACGTCCAATCCGGTTCGGGATTCCCGCTTTAGAGGCGGCTTTGGCCTGCCGATAGGCAAAGGGTGCGTCTTGAAGCAGCCCAGATGAAGGACGAGGGGGGCAGCGTCCTGGTCGAGGTCATGGTCAGCGCGATCCTGGTCACGCTCGCCGCGATCGGTGTCTTCAACGCGCTTGATGCAGCGACCCGCTCGACCGCGCAGGAGCGTCATCGGGCGCAGGCCCACGGGCTGGCGCAGGCCGACCTGGCCCGGATGCGGACGATGCGGATCTCCGATCTCTCCAACTTCGACGAGACGCGGCAGCTCGTCGTCGACGGCACCGTATACACGGTCGAATCGGTGGCCTCGTTCCAGACCGACGCAACCGGCACCGCGTCGTGCGAGAACGGCACCGCCGCGGCCGACTACATCCAGATCCGCTCCAAGGTGACCTGGCCGAGCATCGGCAGTCGCCCCCCGGTTGTCTCGCGCAGCCTGGTGGCTCCTCCGAACGGCTCGGTCTCGGCCGAAAGCGGCGCCCTCGCAATACAGATCGAAAACGCGAAAAACGAAGGCATCGAGGGTGTCGGCCTTGAAGGCAGCCACGAAAAAGGCGAGGACTCGTTCAGCGGCCCGACCGGGATCAACGGCTGCGCGATCTTCGGCAACCTCGCCGACGGCAACTACACGCTGATGGTCTCGCCGCCGCCTCTTGTCAGCGAACTGGTCGATGCCAACGGCAACCAGCCCGAGCCGGAACTGACCAGCGTCGTCGCTGAGGGGACCAACACGCTGGTCCTCCAGTACGACGAGCCGGGCACGATGGAGGTCGAAGGTCAGGCCTGGATCGGTGGCAAAGCGTTCGACACCGGTCTCGACATCGTCGTGATCGACAACAGCAACATGACCGGCGAGAGGGTCTTCGGTGTCCCCGGGGAGCTCGGACCCACGGTAAGCGCTACCACGCTCTTTCCTTTCGAATCTTCCTACGGGGTCCACGCTGGGTCCTGTTCGGCCAACAGTCCCGACTCCGCCGAAGTGCCAGAAGGGTTGGTGAGTGTCGCCGATGCGTTCGTCACCGCGGGCGAGATCACCGACGGGGTGACGCTGGACGTGCCCGGACTGGCTCTGTCCGTCTGGAGCGGTCCAGACGAAGCGGACAAAGGCGAACCGGTGGAAGGCGCGACGGCCGTGATCGAGGACAAGGTCTGCAAAGACGCCGAAGGCAAACCGATCCGTCGCACCTACACCACCAATGCCGCCGGCGGACTCGACGACCCTGGTCTTCCTTACGGCGAATACGACATCTGCGTCGAGTGGAAAAACGGGCCCGTCACCAATCACATCAATGAGCCTGGCGTCAGGTTGCCGGAAGAGCCCACCGACATGCAGGCCGGCACCGTGCGCGAATTCTTCACCGGCAATCCCGGCGTGTTGGAAGGCCCATGCGCATGAGCGATGAGAGCGGCTACACCCTGGTCGAGCTGCTGGTGGGGATGTTCGTCACCATGGTCGTGCTGGGTGCGATCATGATGATCGTCCAGGTCGCCACCCGCCACCAGGACCGGGTCGCCGAGCAGGTTGCCGCCAACCAGCGCGCGCGGCCGGCGATGACCTGGATCGTCAACCAGCTGCACGCGGCCTGCCTCTCGCCGGGCTTGGCGCCGGTGCTGGAGGGCAGCGACGACAACGAGCTCATACTGCTCTCCAAGGCGGGTGACGACGTCAGCCCTATCCCAGACAAACACATCTTTACGTACGCCGGCGGGATGCTGAGCGAGTCGGTCTACGAAGGGACGGACGGCGAAGCGCCCGACTGGGAGTTCGCCGCCACGCCCACGACCCGCAGCCTGATCGACGATGTCGGCGAGGCCGCGCTTGGCGAAGGATCGGAGATCGTGCCGGTCTTCCGCTACTACGCATACGACGGCGGCGAAGTCGAAGAGACGCCGCTCGTCACTTCGCCGAACGGGTTGAGTGCGGCCGACGCGGCGCGCACCGTGCAGGTCGACGTCGCCTTCACGGTGACTCCGAGCTCCGCTGCCCCTGACCAGAATGCCTCGATCGCGTTGACCGACTCGGCGACGCTGCGAATCGAGCCGGCAAGCGAGGACAGCGCCCAGGTGAACCTGCCATGCGTGTGAGAGCTCGCGCCGAGGACGGCTACACGATGATCGCCGCGATCGGCGCCGTGACGCTGATCTCGGTGCTGGCGGCGGCGGCACTGGCCGCGAGCAACGGAGACCTCGGCCTGGTCCAGCGCAACCTCGACTCAAAGCGCGCCCACGCCGCTGCCCAGGCTGGGATCGCCAACTACTCCTTCCATCTCAACAACGACAACAGCTACTGGTCCCGCTGCACCGAGGTGCCCGAGCCGAACGCGATCAACCAGGAGCGCGACACGCCCGAAGAAGTGCTGAAGAAGCGCTCGCTGCCGGAATCGGACAGCGCCAGCTACGCGATCGAGCTGCTGCCGGCGACCGGCGCAGAGGAATGCGACCCTGACAACCCGGTGGAGACGATGCTCGAGCAGGGCGACTCCGGTGGCGAGACCGGGTCGAACGTCGGCTCCTTCCGCATCCGCTCGACCGGTTACGCGGGGGACGCGGAGGTTTCGCTGGTCGCCACCTACAAACGCGCGAGCCTGCTCGACTACGTCTACTTCACCCAGTACGAGACCTCGGACCCGGTCACCTACGGCACGCAAACCTGGAGCAGCAACATCGAACCCCACTGCGCGAGGTTCATCCGCGAAGGGCGCCAGAGCGCCTCGATTCCGGGATCCAGCGGTCGTTACTGCGACAAGATCGTCTTCCCGAGCAACGACGAGATCAACGGGCCGCTCCACACCAACGACAACCTGGTGATCAGCGGCAGCCCCACCTTCGGCCGCGACGCCTCCGACGTGACCGAGGTGGGCGCGCCGGAAGTGCCGCCGAACGGCTGGCACGCCTGCTCGTCGCTGAAACCGGACACGCTCTGCAGCACGGCCAACCCGACCTTCAAAGGGCCGTTCGTGACTACCGCACCGGTGCTGAAACCGCCGAAAACCAATGGCAAACTCAAGGATCTGGCAGGCGATGACTATCTCTTCGAATGCCAGACGACGATCGAGCTGGAGGGCGACACGATCGAGGTGACGACCCGCTGGGAGAACGAAGTGGAGATGCCCTTCCCACCCGATGGCGTGATCTATGTCGCCAATGGCGTCTGTCCCGACAAAGGGAGCACCGCCTGGTCGTCCTGCAAATCGGATGACTACTCGCCTTTCCAGGCCACCTATCCGGCGGGTTCCGACTGCGGCAACGTGAAAGTCTACGGCGAGTACTCCGATGACCTGACGATCGCCGCCGAAAACCACATCATCGTCTGGAACGAGCTGGAACGGGTCGACGACAGCCCTGGGATCCTCGGCCTGATCGCGAACAAATTCGTCAGGGTGCGCCACCCGTACTCCGACATCAACGACACGACGATGGGCAGCTGCGGCGGCGACGAAGGGTCCTTCAACCCGATCAACCGCATCGACGCGGCGATCCTTGCCATCGACCACTCCTTCATCGTCGATCACTATGACTGTGGCAATGATCTAGGCACGCTGACGGTCAACGGCGCGATATCGCAGAAATACCGCGGCGCAGTGGGCGTGACCTACTCCAGCAGCAAACACACTGGCTACGAGAAGAACTACCAGTACGACGACCGGCTGCGCTACATGGAGCCGCCGCACTTCCTGAACCCGGTGGAGCCCTCCTGGCACATCCGACGCGAGACGCTGGACTTTCCCAAAGCTGACGAGTAGCGGCGCAGAGCTACCCGCCAAGACGCCACCGGTCTTCAAGGATCGGCGCGGTGGCGCCGAAACCCTCTCTCGATGGCGCCAGCAGCGATACTCGCGTTCGTCGGTGGGGCCGTGACGGGCAGCTTCCTCAGCGTGGTCGCGCACCGGGTGCCGCGCGGCGAATCGATCGTCGGACCTCGCTCCAGGTGCGCGAGTTGCGGCGAGCAGATCGCCGCCTACGACAACATTCCGATCCTCTCCTGGCTGCTGCTGCGCGGTCGCTGCCGTCATTGCGGCGTGCGAATCTCCGTTCGCTACCCGCTGATCGAGGTCGGCACTGGCTTGGCCTTTTCGGCGACGGTGCTGGTCCTTCATGACGACACTTCCCTCATCCTGGGCCTGGTCTTCGTCGCGACGCTGGCGGCGATCACCCTCACCGACCTCGAGCTGCGGGTGATCCCGAACAAGGTGCTGATCGTCGCGGCTGTCGCCGGGGTCGTCCTCGCCGCGGCGCTCGAACCGTCCAGCCTGCTGGAGCGGGCGATCTCGGCGGCGGCTGCTGGAGGGATGCTGTTCACGGTCGCCCTCGTCTATCCACGCGGGATGGGATTGGGCGACGTGAAGCTGGCCGCTGTGATGGGCCTCTACCTGGGACGCGCGGTGGCGCCAGCGCTGTTGATCGCCTTTGCGGCTGGGTCCCTCGTCGGCTTGGCGATGATCGCGCGTCACGGTGTCGCGGCCCGCAAGCAGGCGATCCCCTTCGGCCCTTTCCTGGCTCTGGGAGGCCTGATCGGCCTGCTCGCCGGCGAAGAGATGGTCGAGTGGTACCTGACCGCCTTCTGAGCGTCTGGCCAGGTTCTTTTAAAAATGAGTAGTTGCAGAACGAAAGGTCTGCGGCTGATCTGTCGATCCAGGGAGGGTGCGTGCGCTCGACGCGCATCGCAACCCCCCACTTCCATGCGACTGACGCGCCAGAAGACCGGACCCATCGTCGGCCTCGACATCGAGGCGGGCAGCATCGCTGCGACCGAAGTCCAGGTGAACGGATCGGCGCGGGTGACCGGCTCGGCGATCGTGCCGCTCGACCCCGGTGCCTTCCACGAGGGCGAGGTGCTGGACCCCGGCCGCCTAAGCGCCGCGCTGAAGTCGCTCTTCTCCAAGTACAAGCTCGGCAAGCAGGTGAGGCTGGGGGTCGGCAACCAACGGGTCGTCGTCCGCACGATGCGTTTGCCTGCGATCGAGGACCCGAAGGAGATGGAGGTCGCCGTTCGCTTCCAGGCGCAGGAGCAGATTCCGATGCCGCTCGACCAGGCGGTGCTCGAGTACCAGGTGGCCGGCGGCGTGCCGGCTGAGGAGGGCGCGGCGGCCCAAGTCGACGTGGTCGTCGTAGCGGCCCGCCGCGACATGATCGCCTCGTTGGTCGAGCCGATCCGCAATGCGGGTCTTGAGCCGGTGGGCATCGACCTCTCCGCCTTCGCCATGATCCGCGCCCTGGCCACGGATGGACTCCCCATAGACGGTGGGGGGGACACCGGGGACGCAAGCGCGGGTGCGCGGGGAGCAGTCCTCTACTGCAAGGTGGGCGATGTCACCAACCTCGCCGTGGCACGTGGTAGAGCCTGTCTCTTCACCCGTGTCTCCCACGCAGGCTTGGAGTCGATCGGTGCTGCGCTGGCGGCGGGACGTGAGCTTTCGTCCGAGCACGCCGCGCAGTGGCTTACCCACGTCGGGCTGGAGCTTCCCGAGGCGGAGGTCGACGGGGACCCCGAAACCGTCTCCGTGGCGCGACGGGCACTTGAGGAGGGAGTCGGGACGTTGCTCGACGAGCTGCGCCTCTCACTCGATTACTACGGCGCGCAGGAGGGCGCGGTGCCGGTAGAGCGGATCGTCCTCTGCGGGCTTGGAAGCGCGATCCCGGGTTTGGCAGGGAGGATGGAGGCGGGTCTCGGCCTGCCGATCGTCGTCGCTCACCCTCCGGCGCTCAGTGGCTTCGACCAAGCCGACGCCGCCCGGCTGACCCTTCCCTATGGCCTCGCCCTGGAGGGCTGAGCAGTGCGTCCCGTCAACCTGATCCCACCCGAGGACCGTCGCGGCAGCCAGGCGCCCCTGCGGACCGGGCCGGCTGTCTACATCCTCGTCGGCGCCCTTGTGACGGTGCTACTCGCCGTCACCGCGATGGTCTTGGTCGACAACCAGATCGCCGAACGAGAGGCGGAGGTGGCAAAGCTCGAACGCGAAGACGAAGCGGCGAGCGCGAAGGCGGCGAGTCTGGCCGCCTACACGCAGTTCCAGACGACGAGCGAACAGCGGGCCGAGACCGTGAGGAGTCTTGCCGACAGCCGCTTCGACTGGGAGCGGGTGATGCGCGAACTGTCGCTGGTATTGCCCGGCGATGTGACGCTGGATAGCCTCGAAGCGTCGGCTGGCGGCGACGCCGGGATTGGGTCCGGAGAACTCAGCGGCTCCGGCGGCCCAGCCCTCTCTCTGAGCGGCTGCGCCACCGGGCAGGAGGGTGTTGCCGAATTCGTCACGGCGCTGAAGGACATCGATGGAGTGACCCGGGTTGGGGTCAAATCTTCCACCCTTGCCGAATCCGGCGGTGGTGCGGAAACGACGGCAGTCGGCGCCGCAACCAGTTCTGGCGAGGGCTGTGCCAGAGGCGGGCCGGAAGCGACGTTCGAGATGCTGGTCACCTTTGACGCAGCGCCGGTTCCGAGCGAATCGACCGAAGGCGAAACTGCACCGGCGCCCGAAGCCTCCTCCGAAGAAAATGAAGAGGGCAGCTGAGATGAAGCTGAGCAACAGCAACCTCGCCATCGTCGGGCTGCTCGCGGTCGCGGTGCTGGGCGGCGCGTTCTGGATGCTGGCGCTGAGCCCGAAGCGCGAAGAAGCAAAAGACCTGGAGACCGAGGTGACGCAGCTGAAATCGACCCTGGCTCAGCACGAAGCCGAAATCGTCACCGGCGAAGAAGCGCGTGAGGGCTTCCCCACCGACTACCAGAAGCTCGTCGTTCTCGGCAAGGCTGTCCCCGGCGACGATGATGTTGCCTCCCTGCTCGTCCAGCTGAATCGGATCGCCGATCAGGCTGGAGTCAGCTTCAACGACCTGCAGCAGGCAGCAGGGGGAGGGGAGAGCACCACCGAAACGACTGCCCCCGAAGGCGCCACTCCGACTGAGGCCGCAGCAGCGCTGTTGCCGCTGGGGGCGACCATCGGTCCAGCGGGGCTCGGCGTCATGCCCTACTCCCTGACCTTCGACGGCAGCTTCTTCCAGATCGCCGACTTCATCAACGGCCTCGACTCGCTGGTGAAGACCCGTACCGAACAGGTTCGGGTCGATGGCCGGCTGATGACGATCGACAGCTTCACGCTGTCCGCTTCCGAGGGTGAGAGTCTGACTGCCACCTTCGAGGTGACCACCTACCTGACCCCGCCCGGCGAAGGGCCAGCAGCTGCTCCCGAAGTTGCTGGCTCGACCACCGCCGCGCCCGTCGCGACGACGATGGGGGCAGTCCGATGAAGCTGAAGCTGCCGGAGCTGAAGCGGCCCAGTCTGCCCAGCGGCGCTCGCAAGGGGCCGAACTTGCGGGTGCCCACGTTCCTGGCCGACCTCTATTACGACCTGCGCGACCGCCGTTTGCTTCCTGTAGTTGCGCTGGTCGTCGTGGCGATCGCCGCGGTGCCATTTCTGCTCGGAGACGAAGCCGAACCGCTCCCGCCCCCGTCGGCTACGAGCGGCGGGGAAATCTCCCCTGAGTCAGGTGAGGCGAGCTTCACCGTGGTCGAGGCCAACCCGGGGCTGCGCGACTACCGCAAGCGGCTGAAAGGACGGACGCCGACGGATCCCTTCGCCAAGTCTGCCCCAGCGTCCAGTGGCGGTGGCGGCGGAGAAGGCGATGCCGGAGCGGAGGGACAGGCCTCCAGTGCGGTCTCCGACGGTTCCGGGTCGCCAAGCTCCAGCTCGCCTTCGGAATCGCCGAGCTCCAGCCCTCCCGCGGCGGCTGGGGGCGGGGAAGCGGAGAAGCCGAGCTCTCCCGCTTCGCCCCCCAGCTCCGGCGGTGGCAGCAGCTCGCCAGATGACCTCGACGGACGCAGCCTCTTCGGCTTCCGGCCCGACGTGCGCTTCGGGGTGGCCGGCTCCGGCAAGCTCGGCTTGCACGACGAACTGCCGCTGGGCAGTCTCCTGCCTGAGAAGAACGCCGTCGTCCTCTTCGTCGGCGTCACCCAGAACGGCAAGCGCGCCCTATTCAGCGTCGCCCCCGACATAGTCGTGCGGGGCGAGGGCGGCTGCGTCGGCGGCGATGACAACTGTCGCTTCCTCTCAATGCGGGAGGGGGATGCGGTCGATCTGCTGGCTCCGTCCGGCCAGGCTTTCCGCCTCAAGGTAGAGAAGATCGAGTTCGTCGAACTCGAGATGCCGCCGAAGTCGGAGCGGGCGTCGGGGTCAACCACCGCGACCGGGGCCGAGCGCGGCATTGCCCGAGGTCTTCCCCAAAACTTCAGTAACTGAAGCGATAGCGCTACACTCGCTGAAGCGAGGCAAATTCGTTCTCCCGCCTCGAATACGCATGAGCGCTGAGAGCAACTCCCGATGTCCTGTCTGCCGCACCGCCGACGTGGTCTGCGGCAAGTGGACCCTTTTGGTGATCCGCGACCTCGCCGAGGGCCGCAGCCGCTTCTGCGAGCTGGAGCGCTCGCTGGAGGGGATCAGCCCCCGGACGCTGTCGTTGCGCCTTCGGGCCCTGGAAGAAGAGGGCATCGTGGCCCGCAACACCTTCCCCGAGGTCCCGCCCAGGGTCGAGTACGCGCTGACCGAAAAGGGCGAGGCGTTGGTGCCGCTGATCGAGGACATGCGCCGCTACGGCCGGCGCTGGCTGCTCGAAGAAGAGCCCGAGCCCGTTCCCGCCTAACTGCAAGGCCTCGTGCAGGCGCAGGAGCGCCAGGCACGAACGGGAAGCGTGGAGCGTGCGCGACCCCCTGCTCAACGAGGCCCTGAAGCGGCTGGCCGCCGATGCGGCAACCCGGTTCAGCACGCTTGTCGCAAGCGGCGAGCAGATTCCCTTCGACGTCGCCGAGCAGGCCGGTCCGGACGACGCCTTCTTCCACAGCTACGTGCCGCTGACCGCGCGCTTCGTCCGTGAGCGCGACGGCGAGCTGCGCTCGCTGCCCGCCTTCGAGCCGGCGCGCGAAGCCGTCGATCTCGCCGGCGTTGCGGCTCCTTATCTGGAGCAGCGCGGCGAGCCGGTGCCGGCGGAGCCCGGCGAGCGAGCGGCCCACATGCTGACGGCCTTCATCTCCTCTCTCTGGGATGGCTGCACCGATTTCGCTCTCGACCGGGATCGCCTCGACGGTGCCCTGGCGGTCCTCGATGCCGAGGTCGGCGCTGTCGACGAGGCCGACGTGCTGGTCGCTCCGATCGCCGGCCTGCGGATGCCGATGGCCCGGTTGCCCCTGCCGCACGGCATTCAGCTCGTGCGCGCCGATTCTTTCGAGGCGCCGGTCGAGGCGATGCGCAGCGAGGGCATGGGCCGCGCCGCCTGGGAGCCCCAGTTTCTGGCGATCGCCGAGCAGGGCGAGGAGGCCGACAGCGCCGCCGCGGCTCTGCGACAGCTGCACGAGCTGATCAGTGTCATGCGTCTCTTCAAGCCCGGAGGCGTCGGGCTCGGCCCGCACGCCTTTGCCCCCACTGGCGAGGGCCAGTGGCGCCGCATCGCGACCGGCGCCGCTGCTCCGCGCGACGACGGCTACCGGCTGAACGAGGAGGAGGCGGAGCAGCTGGCCGAGCTGGCAAGCGAGTTGGAGGCGCGGCCGGACCCGTCCGGCTCGCTGGCTTGGGCAGTGGGCCGTTTCGAGCTTGGTTGCGAGCGCGAGTCCGCGCTGGAGGGCCTCAGCGACCACCTCCTCGCGCTGCGAGCGGTGCTCGACGGGCAGGGCCCGGTCGGCGCCTCACTGCCGATGCGCGCCTCGGCCCTGATCGCCGACGGCTCGGTCGACCGGCTCGCCGCCCGCGAGCGGCTCGAAGCGGCGATGGAGCTTGAGCGCTCCCTGATGGCCGGCGGCTCGGCCGAGGGAGCGAAGGAGCTGGTCGGCTGGTTCGAGGAGAGCGTCCGTCGCATCCTTCGCGAGGCCGCCCTGGGTGAGCTGGGCTCGGACCTCAACGAGGCCGCCGACGAGACCTTGATCGCCACCGGCCTTGCCGGCGGCGACGCCGAGATCGCCATTGCCGAGTCTCAGGACGAGTTGGTCGAGTTGCCGGACGAGCCCCCGGTCGCAGAGCCGATCGAGATCACGGTTACCGAGTTGCAACACGAGGAGGGTGTGGAGATGGAAGAAACCCGCATCATGGAGCCGGTTCCGGCCGAGCACGAAATCAAGATCACCGCCACCAACTGGCTCGACGAGGTCGAGGTGGAGGAGAGCACGCTCGACTTCCCGGCGATCGATGGAGACATCGGGCACCGCGAGCGGATCGACACGCCGCGCGTCCGGCACCTCTTCCCGGTGCCAGAGGACGCCGAGTGGGAGGTCCGCGAGCTCAACTACGACCATTACGGTCGCCGCGCCGGTTAGGCGCGGCCGGCGGCGATCGCTTCGCGCTCCTCGCTGCTGGCGAACAGGTAGCGGTTGATCTCGGCCAAACCGCCGAGATCGTGGACGTCCTCGTCGAGGTAGGGGACGCGGATAACGCCCTTGGTGCGCAGCTCGGCCGCCAGATGCTCGATGTTGCGGGCGTCGCGCTCCGCTAGCGCCTGGTAGTCGGCGAAGTTTCCGGCCACCCGCCCGGCCAGGTCGTCGTCGCCGAGCCGCTCCCCGAGTGCGCTCTCCAGGTCGCCGCCGTCGCCGCGCAGTCGCTCGGCCGGGTAGTGCACCTTGTTGACGATGACGCCGCCGAAGGGCAGCTCTGCCTCGACCAGTTTGCGGTGGAAGTAGACCGCCTCGTCGATCGGCTCCCCCTGCGGCCCGCAGACGACCAGGAAGCAGGTACGCGGGTCGGCGAGCAGCGTATTGACCCGCTTGGCGCGGGCCTGGAAGCCGTCGACCATGCCGCTGAAGGCGTTGAAGAACTCGGCCAGGTCGGCGAGCAGGTCGAAGCCGACGATCCGCTTGAGGACCCCGAGGGCGACCGTCGCGCCGCGCCCGGCGACCTTCGCTGCCAGTCCGGTTGGCCGCATGAACACGCGCAGCGAGCGACCTTCGATGAACTGGGTGAGGCGGCGAGGGGCGTCGAGGAAGTCGAGCGCGTTACGGGTAGGTGGCGTGTCGAGGACGAGCAGGTCGAAGCGCCCCTCGGTATGCAGCTCGAACAGCTTCTCCATCGCCATGTACTCCTGCGAGCCGGCCAGGGCGTTTGAGATTCGCTGGTAGATGCGGTTGCCGAGGACCCGGTCGCGCGACTCCTCGTCCGGTGCCTGGCGGGCGACGAGCTCGTCGAAGGTCGCCTTCGCGTCGAGCATCATCGCCCACAGCTCACCCTTCATCTCGATCCCACGCTGCTCGAACAGCTCTGGATCGACCTGCCGCGCCTCGTTGCCCAGCTCCTTCAGCCCGAGCGAGTCGGCGAGGCGCTTTGCCGGGTCGATCGTCAGCACGCAGACCTTCAGCCCGCGCGCCGCCATCCCGGTGGCGATCGCGGCCGAGGTGGTGGTCTTGCCGACCCCACCCGAGCCGGCGCAGATGCAGATGTCCTTGTCCGCGAGGATCCCGTCGACCGAGGGCATCAGTGCAACCTCTTGGCGAGGCGGCGCGCCGCCTCGACGTCCAGCTCGGGCTCGAAGAGGAAGGGCAGCGTTTTGACCGGCGCCTCGACCCGGCGGCGGAGGCGGGCGAGCTGGGCCCGTTGGGAGCGGGCGCGGCCGTGCTCGGAGACCGCAGCGCGCGCCGCGGCCCGGACAAGGCCGTTCTCGCCGGCCGCGATCTCCGCCAGCCGTTCTGCCTCGTCGTTGGAGAAGCGCTCCGGGTAGAGGCCGTTGAGGTAGACGCGGTCGACCGCGACGCCGACCTCGGAGCGCAGCTCGCTCTCCAGCGCCGCCGTCTCGTTGACCGGCATCTCCTCCGGCAGGGCGACGATCGCGGTGCCGGTGTGCTCGTGGTCGGTGATCAGGCGGTCGAGCTGCTGCGCCTGCGAGTGGATCGGGCCGACCCGGGCGATCGAGGCGAAGGTGCGCGGCGTCTGCAGGAACCCGATCCCGTGCCCGGTGGCGGGCGCGTCGACGATCACCAGGTCGTACTTGTGCCCTCGCTTCACCTTGCGGTCTGGCTGGGCCAGCTCCCAGATCTTGCCGATCGTGACCAGCTCCTTGAGGCCGGGCGTGGCCGCGGCGAGGTAGGTGAAGATGCGGCTGCGGAAAAGCAGGTCGCGCATGGCGCGGACCTTGAGCTGCAGCAGCACGTACTCGCGCATCGACTCGTCGGGGTCGATCGAGATCGACCAGAGGTTCTCCTCCATCTCGACCTCGTGGAAGCCGACCTCGGTGTGGTCGAAGATCCGCGAGGCGTTCTCCTGCGAGGAGACCTCGCAGACGATCGTTCGCTTCCCCGCGGCAGCGGCGCGCAGGCCGAGGGCGACCGCGACGGTGGTCTTGCCGACCCCTCCCTTGCCGGTTACGAAGACCAGACGCTTGTCGAGGAGGTCGGGCAAGGGGATCGGGTGATTCCTAGCAATTTCCGTGAGTGGGAGGAAAAGCGGCTGACCATGCGAATACCCGCGCAATGGGATTCCTCAGCCGCAAGAAGAACAAGACCGCGTCCGTACCTACCGACGAGTCGCATCCGATCGTCGAAGAGTTGCAGCAGATGGAGGAGGCCGTGCCGGAGCGCCAGGACCACGATTGGGATGAGGGTTCAGAGCGCTTGCCCGCGGGTCCTGTCGCGGAGGAGGACTCCTCGTCCTCGCAGGCTGCGGGCGAGGAACCCAGCCCCACGCCACCCGCGGACGAGCGGTATGAGCCAGATCCCACCTCTCCTGTCGAGCGGGCTGAGACCTCCACCATCCAGGTCGCTGAAGCTGAGGAGGCCCGGGTTGTCGACGAGGTCGCTCCTGCTGATGAGGAGGACGGGCGGTTCATGGCTCGGGACCTGATCGCTCCGTCACGGCATGAAGCGGCGGTCGAGGAGCCTGCTGCCGAGGTGCCGACCAAGCACGCTGAGGTGATCGCGTTCGCCAACCAGAAGGGTGGCGTCGCCAAGACGACCACGACCCTGAATCTTGCCGTTGCCTTCGCCGAGTCCGGGTACCGGGTGCTCTGCGTCGACCTGGATCCGCAGGGGAACCTGACGATGAGCCAGGGAATCGATCCGGACAAGGTGGAGAAGAGCCTCTACGACGTGCTGGTCAACGACATGCCGATCGCGGAGATCATCCAGCGCCGTGAGATCGACATCGCGGTCGCCTCGATCGACCTGGCCGGGGCGGAGATCGCGATGAGCACCAAGATCGGCCGCGAGCGCTCGCTCGAGAAGGCGCTGAAAGAAGTCGCCGGCGACTACGACTTCGTTTGCATCGACACTCCGCCGAGCCTCGGTCTGCTGACGATCAATGCGCTGACCGCGGCTAACAAGGTGATCGTCCCGGTCCAGTGCGAGTACCTCTCGATGCGCGGGCTGGTCCAGCTCCAGAACACGCTGAAGATGATCCAGGAGAACCTCAACCCGGACGTCAGGATCGAGGGCATCCTGCCAACGATGCTCGACTCGCGCACCGTCCACGCCAAGGAGGCGGTCGAGATCCTCGAGGAGAACTTCGGCGAGCTCGTCTTCAAGTCCCGGATCAAAAAGGCGATCAAATTCGCCGAGGCCCCAGTCAAAGGTGCCAGCGTGCTCAAGTACGATTCCGGCAGTAGCGCCGCGAACTACTACCGAGAGCTGGCTAAGGAGGTCTTGGCGAATGAGTCGGCGTAAGCGGGCGAGCATGCGCGAGGGGCCGCTCTCGGATCTCTTTCGTTCTACTACTGATGACGCGCCTGCCGATCCGCCCGAAGCTTCAGAGCACCTGCCCGCGGGTCCTGTCGCGGGGCAGGGCTCCTCGTCCTCGCAGGCTGCGGGCGAGGAACCCAGCCCCACGCCACCCACGGACGACGCCCTTAAGGCCGAGGGTTCCAGCGAGCCGGCTCTCGAAGAGCGCCATGAGCCGGCGGAAAGCTCGGAGACTCCTCCGGAGAGGCTGAAGCGGGTCTTTTCCGAGGAGCCCAGGCCTCGAAGCGAGCCGGTTGTGGAGGCTCCTCGTTACGGCCGCGAGGAACCGGAGTACGAGCCGCATGGTAGTGGGCAGCCGCACCAGCCTGTGATTCGCGTGGTCGGCGTCGGCGGGGCCGGCGTCAACGCCGTCAACCGGATGGTCGACGCGAACGTGCCCGGGGTCGAGTTCATGGCGGTCAACACCGACCTGCAATCTCTGCAGCTCTGCGTCGCCGACGTCACCGTTCACATCGGCGAAGAGCAGACGCGCGGCCTTGGAGCCGGCGCCGACCCTGAGGTCGGCCACCGCTCGGCCTTCGAGGAGCAGGACAAGATCAAGCGCCTGCTGAAGGGTTCCGACATGGTCTTCGTCGCCGCCGGCGCCGGCGGCGGCACCGGCAGTGGCGCCGCTCCCGTCATCGCCCGCCTCGCCCGCGAGGTCGGCGCGCTGACGGTCGGGATCGTGACCAAGCCGTTCAGCTTCGAGGGCTCGCGGCGCGGCAACCAGGCCGCCAAGGGGATCGAGGAACTCGCTGCCGAGGTCGACACGCTGATCGTCGTCCCCAACGACCGCCTGCTCGAGGTGCTCGACCAGCAGACCTCGATGGTGGAGGCCTTCCAGGTCGCCGACGACGTGCTGCGCCAGGGCGTCCAGGGGATTTCCGATCTCGTCACGCTGCCGGCCCTGATCAACCTCGACTTCGCCGACGTGCGGACGATCATGTCCGACGCCGGCCGGGCTTTGCTCGGCATCGGCATGGGCAGCGGGCCCGAGGGCCGGGCGCTGCTGGCCGCCGAAAAAGCGATCTCCTCGCCCCTGCTGGAGACCTCGATGGAGGGGGCCCGAGCGATCCTGCTCTCGATCACCGGCGGGGCGGACCTCTCGCTGGTCGAAGTCAGCGAGGCGGCGAAGCTGGTCGGCGAGGCCGCCCATCCCGACGCCAACATCATCTTCGGCGCCAACATCGACGAGGAGCTGGGCGACCAGATCTGGGTCACCGTCGTCGCCACCCGCTTCGACGGTCGTACCGCGCCGCGCCGAGCCGCCGAGCCGACCATTCGCCGCACCAAGGACACCGGTCGCGACCGCCCGCCGCGTTCTGAGAAGGCCGGCGAGCTGAGCAGCCTCGACGTTCCCGAGTTCCTGCCCGGGTGAACGACGCACGAGTTGCCTCCGGCGAGGATCGGGGCACCGGGACCGGCGAGGAGCGGCTCGCCGATTTCCTACTCGAGCGCTTGGGCCGCCAGTACGACTGGAACGTCGGGCTCAACGCGCGAGCCTCGATTCTGGTGGCGCTTTCCGGAATCGCTCTGTCCCTGCTCGTCGGCACCGACCGCGCCCTCGGCGAGGGCCCGGTACTGGAAGTCGTGGCCAGAGTCGGTGGCCTCCTTCTCATTGTCGTAAGCGCGGGGATCCTGCTCCATGCCTTGCGGCGGCGTCCGGAGGCGGTTTGGGGTGGATCCGACCTGAGCGGGTTCGTGGCCGAATGCAGGGGCGCGGACGGGGAGCAGGTGTCTGGCGCGCTGGTCGACCGGCTCCTCGGGGGGACCGACCTCAACGAGAAGGTGTTGTCCAGCAAGAGCCGGGAGATCCAGCGCGGGACCATCCTCACGTTCGTCGGCCTGGCCGCCGTCGCCCTGGGCTCGGTCAGCTGGTAGGCGGCCGGCGGGCTGTCTCTACGAGCCCACGGCGCCGAGATCGTCGGCCCCGATTGCGAGGCGCGTCCCGCCGACGACCGTGTAGGCGAGCTCGATGTTGCCACCGCGTTCGGCGACGTCGGCGGCGATCTGACCCAGCTTTCCAGGTGAGTCCTCGACGTCGAGGACGACCATCTCGCGCTCGGCGGCAGGAACTATGCCCAGCGACTCGAGGGCTCGCCGCGCGGTCTCGGCGTCGTCGACCAGGAGATGGACGGCGCCCTCGCCACCTGAGGTGGTCGCGCAGAAGCCGAGCACGTTGACGCCCGCCTCTCCGAGGGCCTGGCCGATCTTGGCCAGCTCGCCCGGACGGTCCTGGAGCAGGATCGCGAAGTCGGTTGGCACCCGTCAAACGTACCAGCCGTAAGAATGCAGTTCGCATGGCGGAGCGCTCGCGGATTGACTTCGAGGCCGAGGGCCTGCTCGACGGGCTCGAGGGCGAGGCTCGCGAGGCGCGGCGGGAGCTGCTCGAACGACTGGCGCGCGAAGGCGTCTCGCTCGAGGAGCTGCGCGAGGCGGTCGCCGCCGGGCGGCTGACGCTGCTTCCGGTCGAGCGAGCGCTTGTGGGCGACGGTCCGCGCTACTCCCCCCGCGAGATCGCCGAGATCTCGGGCGTCGAGCTCGACCTGCTGCAGAGAGTGACGGCGGCGGTCGGGATTCCCTATCCCGATCCCGAGGAGCGATCCCTGACCGAGAACGACCTCGAGGCTGCCTGCCGGATCAAGGCGTTCCGGGACGCGGGACTGCCGGAGGAGGGGATCCTGCAGGTCGCCCGGACGATCGGGATGGGCACGGCGCGGATCGCCGAAGCGAACCGGGAGCTGACCGTGCGCACCCTGATGCAGCCGGGCGACACGGAGCGCGACCTCGCCCTGCGCTTCGCCGCCGCCGCCGAGCACCTGATGCCGCTGATCGAGCCCTCCCTGGTCTACGCCCTGCGCGCCCACACGCTGGAGCAGGTCCGCCGCGACGTGATCGGGGCGGCGGACCTCGCCTCGGGAGAGATCCCGGGCACCGCCGATTACGCCGTCTGCTTCGCCGACCTGGTCGAGTTCACCCGCCTCGGCGAGGAGATCGCCCCCGAGGAGCTGGGCGCGGTCGTCGGCCGCTTCGAGGACATGGCGACCGCGGTCGCGGAGCCTCCCGTGCGGCTTGTGAAGATGATCGGCGACGCCGCGATGCTCGTCTCCTCCGAGGCCGAGCCGATGCTGGATGCGGCGCTGCGGCTAATCGAGACGGCTGAGGCCGAAGGGGAGGAGTTCCCGTTTCTGCGGGCGGGGCTTGCCTACGGCCCGGCGCTCGTGCAGTCGGGCGACTATTACGGCCGCTCGGTCAACCTTGCGAGCCGCATCACCGGGATGGCCAGGCCCGGCAGCATTCTTGTCGACGCGGCGACGAAGGACGCCGTGGAGGAGGGGTTCAGCTACTCGTTCGCCGGCGAGCGCGCCCTCAAGGGCTTCGATTCGCGTTTCAAGCTCTTCCGCGCACGCCGCCTGGCCAGATAGCGAATCTCATCACCTTTTCCATGGGATGGATGGAAAACGTGATGAGATTTACGGGTTTCAGGCCGGCTTGCGGCCGGAGAGGATGAGGTTGTAGAAGAGCTCGGCCGGCAGGCGGGGCTCGAGCAGGCGGGAGTCGACCTTCTGCAGGGCGATGTAGCTGTTGAAGGCGAAGCGGCGCCACCCGTAGGAGACCGATTCGGGCTCGGCGGTCGACTCGATCGTGCGCAGGCCCCAGCCCCAGGCGTTGGCGAGCATTTCCTCGCCGCCGACGCGGCGCTGCTCGAAACCGGCGTCGCGGAGCAACCGGCGCAGGTCGGCGGGGGCGAAGGCGTGGACGTCTACTTCGCCCTCCAGCGCGTGCCCGTTCGACTGCTCGCTCTCCGGCACCGCGCGGGGGCTTGCCCCGATCAGCCGTCGCCAGGCCGGCGCGGCGATCAGGCCGGCGCGCTTGGGAGCGGCTGCCAGCCGGTCGCCGTAGCGGGATGGCTCGCCGCAGAAGGCAATCGCGCCGCCGGGGCGCAGCACGCGACCGAACTCCGCCAGCGCCCGCTCCAGGTCGGGGATGTGATGCAGGACGGCGTGGCCGAAGACGAGGTCGAAGCTCTCGTCCTCGAAGGGCAGCTCCTCCGCCTCGGTGGCGACGGTCTCCGCCTCCAACCCCAGGCCCTCCGCGGTTGCGGCGAGGCGCGCCAGCATGCCCGGGGAGATGTCGGTTGCGGCGAGCCGCTCGACGATGCCGAGCTGCATCAGGTTGAGAGAGAAGTAGCCCGTGCCGGAGCCGATCTCGAGCCCGTCGCCAAAGCGAAGGCCGTCGAGCCCACCCAAGGCCTTGTCGAGCTTCAGCCGCACCTGCTCCTGACCGGTGGCGCCGAAGTCGATTCCCCACTTGGCGTCGTATTCGTCGGCCGCCGCGTCGTGGTAGCGGGTGTTGACGTCCTTGATGTGCTCGGGTGTGGCGGTCGGCGAGGCCGGCATCGAGCCGGGAACCTTACGCGGATCGGGGTAAGCGATGGAGCATGGAGCGGCGGCCGGGGGGTCGGGCTCCAATACGGTCCCGGGTCGTGGAGCGGGAATACGTCCAGCTCAATCAGCCGCCGGGCGTGCCACCGCTGCCGCTGACCGGCGAGCGGACCCTCCCCGACGTGCCGGAGGAGAACTACTGGTACCGCCGGCACCTGGTCGTCTACGAGTGGATCGCGGCGAGGGTCGGCGCTAAACGAGTCGTCGACATGGCATGCGGCGAGGGCTACGGCTCCGCCGTCCTCGCCGGCTCGGCGGCGAGCGTGGTCGGCGTCGACGCCAACCCGGAGGCCCACGAGCACGCCCGCCTCCGCTACGTGCGCCCCAACCTGCGCTTCGAGCGGGACCTGGTCGAGAGCTTCGCCGAGCCCTGCGACGCGGTCGTCTTCCTGCAGACGATCGAGCATGTGCAGGATGCCGGTGCGATCCTCGAGCACTTCAAGTCGATGCTCGCGCCGGGGGGCGTCGCCTTTGTCTCGACCCCGAACCTGCTCACCCTGGCCCCCGAGGGGGCGGAGAAGTCCGACAACCCCTGGCACGTGCGCGAGTACCGGGCGGCCGAGTTCCGCAAGCTGTGCGAGGCGCACTTCGACCGGGTCGAGCTGCTCGGCCTCTTCCACGCCCGCAAGCTGCGCGCCCACGAGCTGGCGATCCGGCTCGGCTGGGACCGCGTCCACAAGGCCCTGCATCTGACCGAGCCGTTCTACGACCGTTTCACCCCGTCGATCTCCAGCGCCGACTTCGAGCTCACGGCCGGGGATCTCGATCGGGCGCTGGACTTCCTCGCCGTCTGCCATGCCTGAGGAGAGCGCCGGCGACCTGGCGATCGTCCTCCACTCCCACATGCCCTACGTCGAGGGGTTCGGGACCTATCCGTTCGGGGAGGAGTGGCTCTTCGATGCGGTGATTCGTTCCTACCTGCCGGTCCTGGATGTGGCGCGGGACCTGACGATGACGGTGACCCCGGTGCTGGCAGATCAGCTGGAGGACGGGGGGGCGCGGGAGCGGCTGCGGGACTTCCTGGTCGAGTGGCGGATCGGCGCGGCGGAAGCCGACCTGGAGCAGGTGCCGGCCGAGTGCCGCGACGCCTGCGCGGCGGAGCTGGCCCGCTACCGGCGGGCGCTGGAGCTGCTCGACGCGGCCGGTGGGGACCCGTTGCGCCCGTTCCAGGGGGCGGTTAGCGAGGGCCGGGTGGCACTGGCGAGTTCGGCCGCGACGCACGCCGTGCTGCCGCTGCTCGCGACCCGGGCCGCCCTGCGCTTGCAGCTCGACGCGGGCATCCGCTCCCACCGCCGCCGCTTCGGCTGGGACGGAGGCTTCTGGCTGCCCGAGTGCGCCTACGCGCCGGGGCTCGAGTGGCGGCTGGCCGAGCACGGGGTGAGCTGGTTCTGCGTCGACCAGAGCGCCCACTCCGCGCCGCTGGACGCGCTCGTGCCGGTGGCGACCGAGGCCGGCCCGGTGGCGCTGCCGATCGACTGGGAGGCGGTCAGCTGGCTCTGGTCGCTTGACGGCTACCCCTCCGACCCCGAGTACGCCCAGTTCGCGGGGAAATCGCTGCGCGGGGTGAGGATCTGGAAGGTGGGGGGCGGTGGCTATGACCCGGCCGCCGCCGAGCGGGCAGCGCAGCGCCAGGCGGCCGAGTTCCTCGCCGCCGCCGCCGAGCGGCTGCGCGGCTTCGTTGCCGAGCGGGGACGGCGCGGATTGATGGTCTTCGCGATCGATACCGAGCTGCTCGGGCACTGGTGGTCGGAGGGCGCGATCTGGCTGCGCGAGGTGTTGGCCGGTGCGGCAGCGGCGGGGGTGAGGCTCCTCACCGTCCCGCAGGCGCTCGCCGAGCACGAGCCCGCCGAGCGGTCGCTGGCGGCGTCCACCTGGGGCGAGGACAAGGACCTCAGCACCTGGGACTCGCCGGCCGTCGCCGATCTCGCCTGGGGGGCGCGGCGCCTGGAGTTGCGGCTGCTGCGGGCGCTCTCCGGCGGCCTGCGTGGTGAGGCCGCGCTGCGGGCCGCGAGGGAGCTGCTCGGTACCCAGGCGAGCGACTGGGCCTTCCTCGACAAGCGCGGCCAGGCAGGCGATTACGCCTTCCAGCGCGTCACCGGTCATGCCGAGGCGCTGTTGGAGGCCATAGACTCCCGCTGCGACACCGATCCGTGTATGCGCTCGCTCGCCCCGGACCTCAGCCTCGCCCCCCTCTTGGAGCCCTAGACCCGGCACCCCGATGACCCGCGTCCTGATCCTCTCCTGGGAGTACCCGCCGCTGATCGAGGGCGGTCTGGCTCGCCATGTGCGCAAGCTCTCCGAGGCTCTCGTCGAACACGACGTCGAGGTCCACGTGCTGACCCGCGGCGGCGAGGAGTCGCCGGCCGAGGAGCACCGTGGGGGCGTCTTCATCCACCGCATCCGCGAGCCGAAACGACCCACCGACCTCGGCGAGTTCGTCGCCTGGGTCGAGCGGATGAACTCCGACATGCTCGCCGCCGGAGTCGAGCTGGGCGACCGCTACGACTTCGACCTCGTCCACGGCCACGACTGGCTGGTCGCCAACGCCTGCGACCACCTCGCCAAGCGCTTCGGCGCGCCGCTGGTGACGACCATCCACGCCACCGAGCACGGCCGCCACCAGGGCTGGGTCGACAAGCACCCGCAGACCTACATCCACGGGGTCGAGCGCTGGATAACCAACCGTTCCGAGCGCGTCATCGCCTGCTCCCACTACATGCGCGAGCAGATCGCCGACATCTTCGGCGTCGAGGAGGAGCGGGTCAGCGTCATCCCCAACGGGATCGACCCCGACGACCTGCAGCCACAGGACCCGGCCGAGCTGCAGCGGCTGCGTGCCTCGTTCGCCGCCCCGGAGGAGAAGCTGGTCCTGCTGATCGGCCGCCTCGTCTATGAGAAGGGCTTTCAGCTGGCGCTGGAGGCGATGCCGCGGGTGATCGAGGAGGCACCGGGGACGCGCTTCCTGGTCGCCGGCTCGGGCACCCACGAGGCGGAGCTACACAAGCAGGCCGAGGAGCTCGGCCTGATGGACCACGGCACATTCCTGGGCTGGATCGGCGACGACGTCCTGCACTCGCTCTACCGGATCGCCGACCTCACCGTTGTCCCCTCGATCTACGAGCCCTTCGGCCTGGTGGCGCTGGAGGCGATGGCCTCGGAATGCCCCTGCATCGTCGCCGACACCGGCGGCCTGCGGGAGGTGGTCCCCCACGAGGAGGTCGGCCTGCGCTTCCGCTCCCACGATCCCGAAGCGCTCGCCGAGGTCGCTATCCGCGTCCTCCGCGACGACGAGCTGGGCCACCGACTCGTCGCCGAAGCCTACGAGCACCTGCGCCGCTTCGACTGGGCCGACGTCGCCGAGCAGACGGCCGCCGTCTACGCCGACCTGGTCGGAGACCCGCGACCGGCCTGAGCAAGGCCCGAGCCCGGTGTCCACTCGATCCCGTCGAGCAGCTCTCTCGGGGGGACCGAAAGAGCGCCCGCCAGCTTGAGGAGGGTGTCGATGCGAGGAACGCGCCTCCCTCGCTCGAGCAGGCTGACCTCGGTGCGGTGCAGGGAGGCGATCCGGCTGAGCTCCGCCTGCGAGATGCCGGCGCGCTTGCGGCAGCGGACTAGGTTCTCCCCAAAACGGGTGGCGATGTCCATCCCCGCGATTGTCCTGTCTGTCAGGCGGACTATCTACAGCTCGGAGACCAGAGTCACCCCGTAGGAAACGTATTGTCAGGGATGCGTCACGTCGCCGTTTTTGGGCGTTGGCTCGAAGCGGCCGATGCTAGCTATCCCCGGTTGCCAGACGATTCCATCGAGCAGATCGCACGGCGAGATCTCCAGCGCGCCCGCGAGCTTGACGAGCGTGTCGATGCGCGGGAGGCGCCTTCCACCCTCGAGGATGCCGATCTGCGTTCGGTGCAACGAAGCACGGAATCCCAGCTCCTCCTGGGACAGGTCAGCCCGCTTGCGGCAGCGGACTAGGTTCTCCCCAAAGCGGCCTGCGACGTCCACTTAATGCAGTCTCCTGTCTGCAATACAAAATCTCTACGACTTCTTCATCGCCAATCTCTCGCAGGAACTGCATGGAGAGCAGACAATACATTTCCGACCTGCTAGATTCCCGGCTGCGAGATGGGTGAACGGAAACGACCAGGCGCGGCGGCCGATGTAGCCATCTGGGGCGTAAGATGACTACATGCGAGAGATCGGGGTGCGAGAGTTGAAGGCGAACCTGAGCAGCGTGCTTCGCGATGTGGAGCGTGGCGAGCAGGTTCGCGTCACCGTGCGCGGCCGCCCTGTCGCCGATCTCGTGCCTGCGCAGGCGCCACAGCGCTACAGCGAGGGCATGCGGAAGCTCATAGCCGAAGGCAAGGTGACGCCGGCCAGCCGGCCGCTGCCGCTCCCCAAGGCGACGCCGCGGCGCACCGGTCGGTCGGCTTCGGCGATCGTCATCGCCGAGCGCGAAGAAGGGCGCTGATGCTCTACCTCGATGCCAGCGGCCTCGTCAAGCGCTACATCAAGGAGGACGGCAGCGATCTCGTCGTGGAGGCGATGGACGGGGCCCGCGTCCTTTCAACGTGCCGGATCTGCTTCGTGGAGGCAGTCCGCGCCATCGCCGTGGGCGGCAACGGCCGTGACGTAAAGAAGATGGAATCGGAGTGGGCCTTGCTGGATGTAATCGAGGTCGACCAGGCGTTGACCGAGCGCGCCGCGAAGCTAGCCGTCTCCCGGCGGCTTCGCAGTCTCGACGCGTTGCACCTGGCGGCGGCTCTGTCCTTGCCCGATGATGGGGATCTCACGCTCGCCACCTGGGACGTCCGCCTGCACCGTGCCGCGCAAGACGAAGGCCTGGCGACGCTGCCAGTCAAGCTCTGAGCGCTAGTCCGGCTGCGGCAGGGTCGTGTGCGCGTTCGGGTCGGGCTCGACCGGGTCGGGCCAGCGCAGCTGCTCGGGCGCGTCGCGCATGCGCACGACTCGCGCCGGTACCCCGGCGACGACCGCGTTGGCGGGGACGTCCTTGGTGACGACCGAGTTGGTGCCGACGATCGAGTTGTCGCCGACACGGACGCCGCGCAGGATGCAGGCGCCGTAGCCGATCCAGACGTTGGAGCCGACCTCGATGTCGCGGGTGTAGATGCCCTGCTGGCGGATCGGCCGCTCGACTTCGACCACGCCGTGGTCGAAGTCGATGAACATCGCCCGGTCGGCGATCACGCACTGCTCGCCGATCCGCACCCGCTTGTAGGCGGAGATCGTGCACTC
>DATMEP010000113.1:0-2780 GCA_035556755.1 Solirubrobacterales bacterium | reverse complement strand
AGCGCGGCCTCGCCTACTCGGTCGGCTCCTACAACGAGCAGTACACCGACTCCGGCCTGGTCGCGACCTACGTCGGCACCCGCGAGGACAACGTCGAGGAGGCCTGCGCGGTGATCGGTGCCGAGCTGGAACGACTGCGCTCCGAGCCGGTTTCGGCCGAGGAGCTGACCAGGGCCAAGGAGAACGTGAAGGGGCGCCTGGTGCTCTCCTCGGAGTCGACCGCGGCGCGGATGACGCGGATCTCGAGGGCGACCCTGTTCGGGCTGCCGATCGAGAGCCTCGACGAGCTGCTCGCCAAAGTCGACGCGGTGGCGGTCGACGATCTGACCGAGCTGGCGACGGAGCTGTACGCAGCCGACCGCCTCTCGGCCGCCTGCGTCGGCCGCGACGAGGCCCGTTTCCGCAAGGCGCTGGCGCCCGTCAGCGAGAGTCTGGCGGCCGCGTGATCCGGGTCGTCGTCTCGGGGGCCGCTGGGCGGATGGGGCAGGCCGTCTGCGAGGCGGTCGAGGGCGCCGAGGAAATGGAGCTGGTCGCCGGGGCGGACCCGGCGCTGGGCGTCGAGCTAAGCGAGACCCTCGGCGGGGCGGACGTGGTGGTCGACTTCACCACCCCCGATACCGCGCTCGGCAACGTCCGCACGTGCCTGGGGGCCGGCGTCCACACCGTCGTCGGCACCACGGGCTTCGACCTCGACGCCCTGCGCGGCGCCGCGGAGGCGGGCGAGGCCAACTGCTTCGTCGCGCCCAACTTCGCGATCGGCGCCGTGCTGCTGATGGAGGCGGCGCAGCTCGCCGCCCGGCACATGCCCGAGTGCGAGATCGTCGAGCTCCACCACGACCGCAAGCTCGACGCCCCCTCGGGCACGGCGGTGCGGACCGCAGAGCTGGTCCGCGAGGCGGGCGGCAACGTCCACGAGCCGATCCACTCGGTGCGCCTGCCCGGCCTGGTCGCCCACCAGGAAGTGATCTTCGGCGGCGAGGGGCAGACCCTCTCGCTGCGCCACGACTCAATCGACCGCCGCTCCTTCATGCCCGGCGTGCTGCTTGCCGTGCGCAAGGTCGCCGACCTCCCCGACCGCTTCACCGTTGGGCTCGAGAAGCTCCTCTGACGGTGCAGATACTCTGACGACGATGCAGGCGATTCGGGGCGTAATCACGGCGATGGCGACGCCGTTCGACGAGAGCGGTGGGGTCGACGAGGCGGCGGCGCGCCGCCTTGCCCGCCACCTGGTCGAGCACGGCTCGCACGGGGTGGTGGTCGCCGGCACGACCGGCGAGTGCCCGACCCTGACCGATGCGGAGCAGATCTCCCTGCTGCGCGCGGTGGTCGAGGAGGTCGGCGGCGAGGCGACTGTCGTCTGCGGCACCGGCACCAACGACACGCGGCACTCGCGCGAGCTGACCAAAGCCTCGGCGGATGCCGGCGCGGATGCCTCGCTGATCGTCACCCCCTACTACAACAAGCCCAACCCAGCGGGTCTGCGGGCGCACTTCGAGGCGGTCGCGGAGGCGGCGCCGGACCTCCCGATGATCGTCTACAACATCCCTTCGCGGGTGGTGGTCAACATGGAGCCGGAGTTTCTCAGCGAGCTCTCCTCGATCGAGAACGTCGTCGCCGTCAAGCAGGCCAACAACGAGCAACTGGCGCCGATCGAGGGACTGGCGCTGCTGGCCGGCAACGACGACGTCTTCCTGCGCACGCTTGAGGTCGGCGGCGCCGGCGGCATCCTGGTCGCCTCGCACGTGGCCGGTGGGCCGATGCGCGAGATGTGGGACGCGGCGCAGGGCGGCGACATGGAGCGTGCCCGGGAGATCGACGCCGGCCTGCGGGGCCTGTACGAGGGCTTGGCCGTGACGACGAACCCGATCCCGATCAAGGCGGCGCTGGCGATGCGGGACCTGATCCCCTCCGACCGCCTGCGGCTGCCGCTCGTCCCCGCCGATCGTGAGCAGCGAGCGGTAGTCGAAAACGCTCTCGAAAGCGCCGGGCTCTAACACGATGAGCGAGAAGCTGCGAGTGCTGCCCCTCGGTGGGCTGGGGGAGATCGGCAAGAACATGACCGTGATCGAGTACCGCGGCCGGATCGTCGTGATCGACACCGGGCTGATGTTCCCGACCGCGGAGATGCTCGGCATCGACCTCGTCCTGCCCGACTTCTCCTATCTGCGTGAGCGAGCCGAGGACATCGAGGCGATCGTCCTCACCCACGGCCACGAGGACCATGTCGGCGCCCTTCCTTACGTGCTGCGTGAGATCGGCATGCCACCGGTCATCTACGGCGGCATGCTGACGATCGGGATGGTCCGCTCGAAGCTCGACGAGCACAAGCTCGGCGACGCGCCGCTGCAGGACCTGCCGGCTGGTGAGGTGGTCAAGGCCGGCCCCTTCGAGCTGGAGCTGGTCCACCTCTCGCACTCGATCCCCGACGCTCGCGGCGTCATCATCAGCACCGAGCTGGGCAGGGTGCTGATGACGGGCGACTACAAGTTCGACCAGACGCCGGTCGACGGCCGGCCCGCCGACATCTCGAGGCTCGCCGAGCTGGGCCGTGACGGCCTGCTGCTGCTCTGCGGCGACTCGACCAATGCCGACCGGCCCGGGATCGCGCCCTCGGAGTCGAGCGTCGGCCCCGCCCTGCTGGAGACCTTCGCCTCCTGCAAGGGCCGCATCATCGTCACCTCCTTTGCCTCCAACATCCACCGCGTCCAGCAGGTGATCGACGCCGCGGTGAAGCTCGACCGCCGGGTCGCCCTGGTCGGTCGCTCGATGCGCAAGAACTT
>DATMEP010000112.1:0-2167 GCA_035556755.1 Solirubrobacterales bacterium | reverse complement strand
GACCTCATCGCCTCGATACGAACCTGGGTCGCGGGCTGGAACGAGGACCCCAAGCCCTACGTCTGGCACAAGAGCGCCGACGAGATCCTCGACGGCCTCGCCTCCTATTGCCAACGAATTAACGACTCAGATCACTAGATGGTTGATTCCACGACCCGTAAGCGTGAGAGAAGCCTGGCCGGCCTGCGGTCGAATTGACACCCGAGAGCTCTGCTCTCGGGTGAACGAGGAGCGCGGCCTGCGGCCGCGCAATCACCGGATTGCATAAGCCGCTTCGCGACATTCGCCCGCAGGCCGGCCAGGCTTCTCCCTCGATACGTGTCCCGGGGTAGCTGAAGCTGCGAGTGCGGTCCCAGGGTTCTCAAGCTTGAGAAGCTCGGCGTGCTTCGGGGGGATGGCGGGTGCGCCTCTGCGGGAATGTCGCGAAGCGGCGGAAATGCAATCCGATATCTGCGCGGCGGAGCCGCGCACCAGATTCACCCGAGAGCGGAGCTCTCGGGTGTCGATTCCCGCAGAGGCGCACCCGCCATCCTCGCCCAGCCTCCGAGAAATCGTGGAATGAACTAGGGCAAGCGCCTACTCGGTCGAGATGCTGGGGTCCGCCTGGACCTTGTGGGGCACGACCATGAGGAAGTTCTCCTTGGCGCTGGACGCGAGGCCGAGCATGCGATCCGCCTCCTCGTCCTGGTCGGTGGCGCGCAGCTCGTCCGCGTAGTGGGAGAGCAGATCGTCGACGTCGAGCAGGCCCTCGGCGTCGAGCTCCTTCAGCTCGACTTTGGCGCCCTCGCCGAGCCGCCGTTCGATCGCTACGCGGTCGATGCCGAAGGCACTGTGGCGGACGTAGACGCGGCCGCCGGTCATCCCGGCGCAGGCCCAGGGGCCGAGGTCGCCGAGCACGATCGCGCGACCCGAGGTCATGTACTCGAAGGCGAACCCCTTCGCGTTGGCGCGGTCGACGAGACAGCCGCGGCTGTCGTCGAGCGGGTGCTCCGGCTCGCCGCCGAGCACCACGTCGGCCCCGGAGAGGCGGATGCAGAAGCGCGAGTCGGCCGAGCCCTGGACGAAGAGCCGGCCGCGCTGGGCGCCGTAGGCGAAGGACTTGCCGACGGAACCGTTGAGACGACGGCCCTTGGCGCCCTTACCCTTGAGGACCGAGACCGTGCCGCCGAGCATCGTCTTGCCGACGCCGTCCTGGGCCCCGCCCTCGACCCGGATCGAGACCCCGTAGGCGTTGAAGGCGCCGAATCCCTGGCCGGCGACCGAGCCGCCGTTGAACTCGAGGCTGGCGAGCACGTCCTCGTTCGACTCGGGCCCGTCGCCGAAGATGCGCGAGCGGGCGATCGCGCCAGCCAGCTCGGTGCCGAGCACGCGGTCGTTGGCATCGGTGGCGCGGGGGAACTCGTTGCGAATCGTCCGCCCCGGGCAGATGTCCCCGGCCAGCGAGGCGATCTGGGTCGAGGCCTGCTTGGCCTCCATCCGGATCGGCCGGGCGACGACCAGCCCCGCCTCGGCCCGCTCCTCGACGATCCCCTCGGCGACCGGCAGGTCGAGCGGCTCGAGGTCGAGGAACTCCTCCAGCGGGGTGATCAGTGGCGCCAGGTCGATCTGCTCGTGGTGGGAGACCTGTTCGAGCAGGTCGTACCGCCCGACCAGGTCCTGGGCGCGGTCGTAGCCGAGCGAGGCGACGACCTGCTTGACCTCCTCGCCCATCGCCTGGAAGAAACGGGCGCAGCTCTCGGCCGAGGCATCGACCTCCTGCGGGGTGAACTTCTTCAGGCCGTGCTCCTGAGCCTGCTCGACGGTCTCGATCTGGGTCGCGATGCCGACGTGGCAGGTGTCGAGCTGGCAGCCGCGGCAGATCGTGCAGCCGAGGCTGACCATCGCCAAGGTGCCGAAGCCGACCCGGTTGGCACCGAGGCAGTGCAGCTTGACGATGTCATGGCCGTGGCGGTAGCCGCCGTCGGCCCAGATCTCGACCCGGTTGCGGATACCTGCCTCCATCAGCGCCCGGTGCACGGCGCGGGTGCCGATGTCGGAGGGCAGGCCGACGTGGCGCAGGGCGTGCTGGCGGGCGGCGCCGGTGCCACCCTCGAAACCGGAGAGGGTGATGATGTCCGCCCCCGCCTTGGCGATCCCGAGCCCGATCGTGCCGATGTTCGGCACCACC
>DATMEP010000111.1:0-5447 GCA_035556755.1 Solirubrobacterales bacterium | reverse complement strand
CCGCGGAGCACGAACGGCACTCCCAGGCTGGTCTGTTGGGCGACGAACCCTCCCGCCACGGAGCCGGTCAGCATCGCCACCCCGGAGACGACCTGACCGCGCCCGAACACGGACTCCAGCTCGCCCGTGAAGCCGGATGCGGTGAGGGCGTCGACGAGCCATGCCTCGACCGCGCCGGAGAAGAAGGTGAACCCGAGCCCGAGCAGCATCGAGGCGATCGCCCACTGCCAGAGCGGCGCCTCGATCTGCCACAGGAAGACATAGAAGAAGGTCGACGCGGTCAGCGTCAGGGTGCCGAGCAGATAGGAGGCCCGGCGCCCGACGGTGTCGGCGACGATCCCGGTGGGCACCTCGAACAACACCATCCCGGCGGTGAAGAAGGCGTTGGCCGCGAACGCTTCCAGATTCGAGAGGCCCGCGTCCAGCAGGAAGATCGTGTTGATGCCCCAGATGAAGGACGCCGCCAGAGTGTTCCCGAGCAGGAGAGTCAGGTAGGTGCGCTGGATCGAGCGGGGCGTCGGCATCGCTGGTCGACAGGATCATCACGGAGCCAGCGCCGCCACGGCGAGCCGGGCCGCGCCGCTCGCTCGCTTACTCTCCCGCTGGGCAATGGCATCGCAGCTCGCACCGATCCCCGTCGCAGAATCGGCCGACCAGCACGGCGAGGTATTCACCCGGCGCTGGGTCGTCGAGCTGATCCTCGACCTCGTCGGCTACACGGCCGACCGCGACCTGGTCAAGATGAGGGCGGTGGAGCCGGCCTGCGGTTCCGGCGCCTTCCTGGTGCCGATGGTCGAACGACTCGTCGCTTCGGCGCGCCTGCACGACCGCGACCCCGCCGAGGCGCACGCCGCGCTCGCGGCCACCGACCTGATCGAGGAGAACGCAACCCTGAGCCAGGACGCCGCCTTCGACGCGCTGCGGGAGCAGGGCGTCTCGGCGAAGGTCGCCGAGGACCTCGTCGGGGCGTGGGTTCGCAGCGGCGACTTCCTGCTCGAACCTCCCGCCGAGAGGTCCGCCGATTTCGTCGTCGGCAACCCGCCCTACGTGCGCCTGGAGGCGGTTTCCAGAGAGCGATCGGACGCCTACCGGCTTGCCTGCACGACGATGGGCGGCAGGGCCGACGTCTACATCGGTTTCTACGAGCACGGGCTGCGGGCCCTGCGAGACGGCGGCGCCCTCGGCTTCATCTGCGCCGATCGCTGGATGCGCAACGCCTACGGGGCCCGGCTGCGGGCGATGGTGGGCGAAGAGTGGTCGGTCGAGACGGTGATCTCGATGATCGGGGTCGACGCCTTCGAGGACGAGGTCGACGCCTACCCGGCGGTGACCGTTCTGCGGCGCGGCGAGCAGGTCCGGGGCCCCCTCGTGGTCGAGGGCACGGCCGAGCTGGACGGCTCCGCGGCCGCGGAGCTCGTCGACCTCGCCGCCGATCCCGAGCGCGCCCGAGGGGTGGGACGCGGCTACCGCGGCGCTCGCCTGCGCAAGTGGTTCAACGGCCAGAACGGTTGGCCCCATGGCTCCCCCGACCGGCTCGCCGTCATCGCGGACCTCGAGGCGCGGTACCCGTCGCTGGAAGAGGCCGCGACCGGGACCAAGGTCGGGATCGGGGTCGCCACCGGGGCCGACGGAATCTTCATCACCACCGATCCGGAGCTCGTCGAGCCCGAGCGGCTGCTCCCAGTGGCGCTGCCGCGCGACATCTCCTCTGGCAGGGTCGAGTGGTCGGGCAAGTACCTGGTCAACCCCTGGGATGCCGACGGCCTGGTCGGGATGGGGGACTGGCCGCGGTTCGCGGGCTACCTCGACGGTCACCGCCGCCTGCTGGCGAAGCGGCACACGGCCAAGCAGGGCCGCTGGTACAAGACGATCGATCGCGTGATCGAGGGCCTGGCCGAGCGCGAGAAGCTCTACCTGCCCGATTTCAAGGAGGCGATCTTCCCGGTCCTCGACGCCGGCGGGACCTACCCGCACCACAACCTCTACTGGGTCACCTCCGAGGCCTGGGACCTGCGCGTGCTCGGCGGCCTGCTGCTGAGCGACGTCGCCAACCTCTTCATCGAGGCGTACTCGGTGCGGATGCGCGGCGGCTTCCTGCGCTTCCAGGCGCAGTACCTGAGGCGCATCCGGGTCCCTCCCGTCGACTCGGTCGAGGCCGGCACCGCCACTGCTCTGGCGGCGGCATTCGAACGCCGCGACAGGGAGGAGGCGACCCGGTTGGCGCTGCCCCTCTACGGACTCGACGGGTTGCCCGAGTAGATGGCGCCGACCCGCGAGGACTTCGAGCTCGCGATCTCCGCCTACTGGCAGGCGAAGGACAAGCAGCTCGCCGCCGCCGAAGAGATCCGTTCGACCGCCGAGGGGTCGGCGAAGGCGGTCCGCGGTGGCGGCCAGTTCAACCCGATCGTGAACCTGATCTCACGCTTCTTCACCGACGCGGGATACCCGCTCGAGTCGATCGGCGTCAAAAGGGGGCGCGTGACCCTTCCGAGCCACTTCCGCCCCACCAAGCAGTGGGACCTGGTGGTCGTCCATAGGGGAGTCCTCGTTGCCGCGATGGAGATGAAGGCGCTCGGCGGGCCCTCCTTCGGCAACAACTACAACAACCGGGTCGAGGAGGCGCTCGGCAGCTCCCTCGACCTCTCGCGGGCCAACCTCGAAGGCCTCACCGGGCCCGAGAAACCGTGGCTGGGGTACTTCTTCCTGATGAACGACGAGGAGGGTTCGAGGCGTCCCGTCACTCCTCAGAAAGGCCCGTTCCCGGTCGAGGACGTCTGGCAGGGGCGCTCCTATCAGGAACGCTTTGAGGTGACCGGCAGCCGCCTCCTGGGCGAGGGCCTCTACGACGCGGTCTGCTACCTGATCTCCTCCCCCGAGGATCCAGGCCCCCGCGAGCCGGTGCCCCAACTCGACTGGCAGCACTTCTGCGCCGCGATCAAGGCACGGATCGAGTACCTGTCGAGCCTGGGCTACCCGTGAGGGCGGCTCTGAACGACCGTGATGTACTGCGGTCATGCATGAGTCGCCGGCCGATGTCGCGGCGTTGCAGGAGCTGCTCGACCGCAGCTACGGCGCCGCGGGTTCGCACCTGCTGAGGATCCACACGCCGGAGCGTCGACTCGGCGTCGAGCAGGTCGCCGAGCGGCTGACCGGGATGTGCCTGCTCGCGCTGGCCACGGTGACGGCCGACGGCCGGCCGGTCGTCGGGCCGGTGGACGGCATCTTCTACCGCGGTGCCTTCCACTTCGGCTCCTCGCCCGACTCGGTCCGGTTCCGGCACATCCGCGCGCGGCCTCAGGTGAGCGCCGCGCTACGGCCCCGAGTGGGAGGACTTCCTCGACTCCGGCCCGGTCTACGCGCGGATCGACGCCGCGCGCATGTTCGCCTTCGCGATGCCGCCGTCCGACGGCGCCTGAGCGGCGGCTAGCGGGGCCCGGTGGCGCGCGCTTGGAGCAGCTCGCGCTCGCGGGCGTTGCCGCTGAGCGCGGCGGCCTGGGCGAACTCCGCGCTCGCCTCTTCGGCGCGGCCGAGGCGCTCGAGCAGCTCGCCGCGCGCCGCCGGCAGCAGGTGGTAGCCGTCGAGATCCCCCTCGGCTGCCAGCCCGTCGAGCAGCTCCAGGCCGGCCGCGGGACCGAAGGCCATCCCCATCGCGACGGCGCGGTTCAGCCGCACCACCGGCGAGCCGACGATCGCGGCGAGGCCGTCGTAGAGGGCCGCGATCCGCTCCCAGTCGGTCTGCTCCGGTGCCCGCGCCCGCGCGTGACAGGCGGAGATCGCCGCCTGCAGCGCGTAGGGGCCGAGCGGGCGGCCCAGCGCTTCGGCCTGCTCCAGCGCCTTTAGCCCGCGGCCGATCAGGACGAAGTCCCAGCGCGAGCGGTCCTGCTCCAGTAGCGGGATCGCCTCACCGCCCGGGCCGGTGCGGGCCGGGAAGCGCGCCGCCTGCAGCTCCATCAGCGCCACCAGGCCCAGCGCCTCCGGCTCGCGCGGCGCCAGCCCGACCAGGATCCGGCCCAGCCGCATCGCCTCCTCGCAGAGGTCGACGCGGATCCAGTCCTCGCCGGCGCTCGCCGCGTAGCCCTCGTTGAAGATCGCGTAGATCACCTCCAGCACCGAGGCCAGCCGTTCCTCCCGCTCGGCGGCGCCCGGCACCTCGATCGGCACCCGCGCCTCGGCCAGCGTCCGCTTCGCGCGCACGATCCGCTGTGCGACCGTCGACTCCTTGGCGAGGAAGGCGCGGGCGATCTCCGCCGTGGTCAGCGAGCCGACCAGGCGCAGGGTCAGCGCCACCCGCGCCTCGGTCGCGAGGACCGGGTGGCAGGCGGTGAAGATCAGGCTGAGCAGGTCGTCTTCGATCTCGTCGTCGGCCGCGGCGGCCAGGTCGACCTCGCCGAGGCGTGCCCGCAGCTCGACTTCGCGCCCCAGCTCCTCCTCGCGGCGGGCCGCCATCTCGCCGCGGCGCAGGCGGTCGATCGCCCGGTTCTTCGCAGTCGTCATCAGCCAGGCGCCGGGGTTGTCGGGGGCGCCGCCCTGCGGCCACTGCTCGAGGGCGACGACGAGCGCGTCCTGAGCGAGGTCCTCGGCGATCCCGACGTCGCCGGTCATCCGCGCCAGGCCGGCGATCAGCCGGGCCGACTCGATCCTCCAGACCACGTCGATCGCGCGGCGGGCGTCCTCTCCGTCCATGTCTTGCTCGCCCGCCGCGCCGTTCGGGCCGCTACTGGTTCTGCTCCGTCTGGGCCCGCAGCCGCTCCTCCTGCTCGCGCAGCTCCGGCGTCATCTCCTCGCCGAAGTCCTCGGTCTCGAAGACCTGGCGGATCTCGATCTCGCCCTCTTCGTCGCTCGGGTTGGGGCAGCGCTTGATCCACTCGACCGCCTCGTCGAAGGAGCGGACCTGCATCAGCCAGTAGCCGGCGATCAGCTCCTTGGTCTCGGCGAAGGGGCCGTCGACCACGGTGCGGTCGCCCTCCCCGCCGAAGCTGACCCGTGCTCCCTTCGAACTCGGGTGCAGGCCCTCGCCGGCCAGCATCACCCCGGCCTTGACCATCTCTTCGTTGAACTTGCCCATCTCGGTGAGCAGCTCCTCGCTCGGCATCACGCCAGCCTCGGAGTCCTTGCTCGCCTTCACGATCGCCATCACTCTCATCTCGGTGTCCTTTCGTCTCGTCTCCGCGGAAGCTCGGTGCACCCGATCTTCTCGCCTCTACGCACTAGGACGAACGAGGACCGCCGGAATCGACACGGCCCCGCAAGGTTAGATCTCACTTACGTTAGTTATTGCTTATACTTAGGGCATGGAAGCCGCACTACGCGCTCTCGCCGAGCCCCGCCGCCGCCGGATCATGCAGCTGGTCGGCGCCGAGGAGCTGAGCGCGGGGGAGATCGCCGCGCACTTCGACGTCACCCGCCCCGCCGTCTCCCAGCACCTGACCGTGCTCAAGGGAGCGGGC
>DATMEP010000110.1:0-26746 GCA_035556755.1 Solirubrobacterales bacterium | reverse complement strand
CCTTCCAAGGTCCGATAGCTCCAGCCGAACACCCTTGCCTGTCGTCCGCCCAGATTCCTCGTCTCTTCATAGACATCGCCAATCCTCACTCCGACCCTGAGGCGCAGGCCGGCGAACCTGATGCGGAGGAGCATGTCGCGCCCGGGGAGGGGCCGGGTGCTGTCATAAAAGGCCGTGACGACACCGGGGTCAGCCAGCTGATTGCTGTCCATGAGCTCGCGAGCGACCTCCCAGCTGCCTTCCTGGGTCGGAGGCCCCGAGCCCTCGTGGGGCAGCGGTTCAACCATGTCGTCGATGCGCCATCGGCGATCAACGCGGACGGCGCCGTGGTCGGACGGGTCGAAGGTGATCTGCCGATTGGCGAGGGCGGCCAGCCGCCCGGCATCACGTCGGTTCCTCCGATTCGCGCGGCCGCCCGGCAGGGCACCCGGAGCGATCGTACGGGTGGTGATCACGACGCCTCCCTCCATCTTCCCCTCTGCGAGGCGGACGATCCTCTGCAAGACCGAGGACCACATGTGCAATTGCACCTCCTTGGAAATCCGCAGGCGACTGTAGAGAAGGTCGCTGAGGCGGCCTCCATTGCGGGCCCATGACTCGATCTCGAACCACAGGGACCTGTGGTCCGCGCTTACTCTGAATTCGATCTGACCCGCCTCCAAGTGCCCGGACAGGGTCGCCAGCCGAAACGACGTCGCGTCCGCGACGATGACCCGGACGGGGCCGTCCCATGGGCCCGGCATTCGGACGACGTAGCAATGGCCCGTGTCCAGCTGCCCCTTACGACCCTCGAGCTTCTGAAAGGTGGCGAACTCTGAAGGCGCCACACCGTCGAGGTTCTCCGACATACGCGCCATCAGCTGCTCGGGAGTTAGCGGAGAGCCGACGATCCGGGTCCGATAGATCCTGTGCACCAGAGGCCCGGCTCCATCCTCGAGGTGCTGGAGTTCGCCGAGATCGGCATCGTCAGGCAGATCCGGCGGTGCATCGGTGGGCCACATGCCGGTCATTTCCCACCGGTGTACGGGAGTGGTGCTCCACAGATAGCGCCATGACGCAATCGCGACCCCTATCGGCCACCGGGCGGCGGTCGACCACCGCCGTCGCATCGATTGGGAGCGTGCCACCCCCTTGCTTCTACCCCTTCGACCACCCGGCACTCAGCGCCAGAGCCCGATCCGGCAAGATGAGGGCATGTCCAGGCTGAACCTCGACAAGCGGCGACCGCGAAGCCAGCATCTCTATGCGCTTGCCATGGGCAGCATCGGGCTTAGCCTCATCCTCTGGATGCGCGCAAAGACGATAGGCGAGGACGAACGGGGCAACGCGGAGCGCCGGGCACTCTTCGTTGGACTGTGGCCGCCCATGTTCTGGCTGATCGGAGACGCGCTCCGGCGCGAGGAGAGGCGACGGGCTCGAACCAGCCGGCTCCGGCGGATCCTGCGATAGCGGGAGCGGGATTCGAACCTGCGACCTTCGGGTTATGAGCCCGATCCGGTAGTTCTGCTGGACTACGTGGGGCGCGGTCTAGAGCGGTTTTCGCGGAATCGAGTTCGGCTGGGATACGTGGGGCTTCTTGCCCCATTTCTTGCCCCAGCAGATTCCTCATCGAGACCCCTTGACTGGCGCCCGCCGGGGATAGGCTGGCATCGGTGTCTATCACCGACCTCGCGCTCATTTCCCTTGCAGTGCTCCTCGCCCTCTACGCGATCATCGTCCTCGCCCTGCTCGCCGTTGGCCGTCGCAGCGAAGCGCGGGCAATCGCGGGTTTCATTCCCGATTGCCTCGTCCTCTTTCGACGCCTGCTTGCCGATGATCGCGTCCCTCGCTCGCGCAAGATCGCGCTCGTTCTCCTGCTCGGGTACCTGGCGCTGCCAATCGACTTGATTCCAGATTTCATCCCGGTTGGGGGCCAGCTTGACGACGCGATTCTCGTCGCACTCGTACTGCGCTTTGTCTTGCGCGGTGGCGGTCAGGGGCTGCTGGCCGAACACTGGCCGGGGCCGCCTGAGGGCCTTGGATTGATCGAAAGGCTCGCCTTCGGCGGTCGTCGCGATGCCTCTCCCTCCTCGTGAGCGGGCTGTCGGAACTTCACTGATGGACGGGAACGTCGCATGCTGAGCCCAGCGCACTGGCTGTCGATGCGGGAATCTTCGGGAACCCCGACCTCGGCCTGCCGCCAAGCAGCAGCCCAGAGGCGGACGAGCAGTACGCCCGCGGCGTGAGCCTGCTGAAGGAAGGCGAGGGGCCGGAGGCAGAGCAGGCGTTTCGGCGGGCCGACGAGCTTGGCCACGCCGGCGCTCCGCGCGAACTGGGCCGCTGCTGATATTCGGATCGAGACGAGCGAAGGGAACCAAGAGGTCCGGGTGGCGCTTGCACTCCTCGACGACGCGGCTGTTCTCCAGCTCATAGCCACCCGCCACGCAGAAGGGAAAGATCACCGACTGCCCGTCCAGCGCCTCGAGCTCGCGGACGTGCTCCTCGCTCGTGCGGGTGCTGCCGTCGATGTCGGCGCCCGTATGTGCATGGGCATCGAACGGTCTGATCTGGCCCACTCCGAGGCTCTCCAGCTCGGTCCGGATTTCAGCACTGGTGCTCAACGAGCCTGCCCTGCCGGTCGCCGCCTGGCATCCGGGCTACCAGTCAATTCGCGCCGGATGAACGCATCGCTCTGCATTGGGCAGAGCAGCGCCATTTGGGCGGCCACCGCGAACGCTCGCTCGACGCCCTCGCCGCAGGCCCGACCTCTGCTGCTCGCCGTCCGCTTCCTTGCTTGCGCCATGCGCCGATACTCCGTCGCCGGCGTCCGCTTCGCATCAGGGTGCCACCCTGATGTTCCAGGGGGGAGGGAGTGTCATCCTCGTAGCGGAGAAAACTCAAGCGAAGGAGAGCGATATGTATGCACGAGTGGCAACGTTCAAGGGCGGCGACGGAGCAAAGGCTGCCGCCGAGATCAGCGCTCGGAACGAGGCCGAGGGTGGACCGCCGCCAGGGCTCCCGGCCAAGAAGCTCCTGATCCTCAACGACGCCGAGGGCAAAAAGGCGCTGGCGGTCGCCTTCTTTGAGAGCGAGGAGGACTACCGCCAAGGAGACGAGACGCTGAACTCGATGTCGCCTCCGAGCGGAGACAACAACATGGGCGAGCGCGCCGCCGTGGAGAAGTTCGAGGTGGTGCTGGAACTGGAGTCCTGAGCCTGGTAGTCGAACCGACCCCCTTCGTTTCGGGCACTTCTGGCGAGAAGTGCCCGAAACCCTGGGGCTCAGCGGTCAGGATCGCGGCGAGCTTCAACGCCTCAGTTCCCGCCGAATCCATTTGTCCTATATGGCTTCTTCCGGCGAGCCAGCGGTGGTCACCCACTGCGACAGGGCAACGACCTCTTTGAGCAGCCCGAATAGGCTCCACCTCGAGCGGCGCAAACGCGCACTTTTGTGAAGACGCGGGGGGCCGATCGGGCTACTCCAACCGGCTCCGGCGATGCGCGGCCCCTGTGGATCGCACCCAGGAGGTCGCCGGTTCGAGTCCGGCTAGCTCCATCGCCAGAAGCTCCTGCACGTCGGGGCTTCTGCATTTTCAGGGCACTTCAATCGCGGCCAAATTCGCCTCCATGAGCCACTCGTTCATCGGTTCGTCCTGCCGAGATGGATACGACGCCCGGTCGCGACCCAGAGTTTGCGTCCATCTGGACTACTGCATAGGGTCGCGGCATGAATCAGCGGCGCGAGGCTGATGTCCTGCCTTTTCCGCAGGCGCCGGAGGCCGTCGAGTTGCGTCACCTGCGTTCCTTCGTCGCGGTAGCCGAGGAGCTGAACTACACCCGCGCGGCCGAGCGACTGCATCTTTCCCGGCCTGCGCTCAGCCGTCAGATTTCACACCTCGAGCGTCTCGTCGGCGTCCAGCTGTTGCGGCGCACCACCCACCACGTCGAGCTGACCGTCGCCGGCGAAGCGCTCCTGGAGCGTGCGCACGCGCTGCTCGGCGACATCGACGCAGCTATCCGCACGACGCAAGCCGTTGGCGGCCAACTCGTCGGACGTGTTGCGCGGCTTTGGGACCCGATCGTCGATCGGTTCAACGCCCAAGCCGGCATTGAGCCGACTCGGGCCGCGTTCGAGGCGATGCACGCCCAGTTCGATCCCCCAGATGGGATCACGGCCACGCCCGTGGTCGCCGGCGGCGTCTCGAGCCTCGTGCTCGCGGGCGACGGCGAGTCGCCGCTCTCGATCCTTTTCGTTCACGGTGGGGCGCACGTGATGGGTTCGGCGTTCGGGTTCCGTCATCTCGCTGGAGCATTCGCCGCGACGACGGGCAGTGCAGTGCTGGTTCCCGACTATCGACTCGCCCCCGAACACACCTTCCCCGCCGACCTCGACGACGTCCGAGCCAGCTTCGAGTGGCTGCTGGATCAGGGGCCGGATCCTTCGCAAACGGCGATCGTCGCCGAGTCCTCTGGCGCGGTTCTCGCACTCGGCCTCCTGTTGGCTCGCCGCGACGCAGGCGAACCGATGCCGGGTCGCCTGGCGCTGCTGTGTCCGTGGCTCGACCTCACCTGGCCGTATCCCTATCCCTCGCCCGACCTCGAGCGGGCTGTCGCCCATATGCGCGAATGGACCAACCTGTACCTCGACGGCCATCCCATCGACGACCCGTTGCTCGACGCGATGGTCGCCGACCTCCGCGGTCTGCCGCCGACGTTGGTGCAGGCGGCCACGGGGGATGGTCTACTCGACGAGACCCGCGGCCTGGTCGAGCACGCGACGTCATCCGGGCTCGAGGCCCATCTCGAGCTGTACCCGACCGACGTCCACGGATTCCAGATGTTCTGGTCGTTCCTGCCCGAGGCGGCCGACGCCATCGCGCGCGCAGCGCACTTCTGCCGCACCGGGCAGCCCTTGCCCGACGAGCCCGACACGCCGTAGGGCTCTGAGCGGCTGACGGTCGTGCACGCGGCGCACGACCGTCGTGCGCGATCGGACGTTCCCTTTTGGCCCCCGGTACCAGACACTCGCCATCGAGTTCTGGTCGCGACCGGCTTGGTCGGGACCTCACACAAACGAAGGAGCAATTTCGATGTTCGACACGATGACGCACAACAACGTCTGGGTCACCGATCAGGACGAGGCGCTCGATTTCTACGTCGGGAAACTCGGCCTGGAGCTCACCGCTGACCAGGATCTCGGCTTCATGCGCTGGCTGACCGTCAACGTTCCCGGCCAGCCCGATCGCCAGGTCATCCTGAGCGCGCTTCAGCCGCCGGCGGTGAACCCCGAGCAGATCGAGTCGGCGCGACCCCTGCTCGGCGAGGGCCTGATGGGCATGGTCTTCCTCACCACCCCGGACTGCCGCGGCACCTACGAGGAGCTCCGTGGCAGGGGGGTCGAGTTCTCCCAGGAGCCCGCCGAGCAGCCGTACGGCATCGACTGCGAGGCGCGCGATCCGTTCGGCAATCGCATCCGCATTGCCCAGACCTCCTGAGACCGATGCGCAGGATCGTCGTATCTCAGTTCCCTGGCGACGCGGTTTCTGAGCAGCAGTCACACCCCAATGAAAGGAGCGTCTGATGGCTACAGTGACCGGTTCGCGCCGTCGCAGGGGCACCAGCATGAGGTTCCGGGCGACGCTTGAGTCAAGCGGCAAAACCGCCACCGGCATCGAGATCCCGGCCGAGGTCGTCGAGGCCCTCGGGTCGGGCAGGAAGCCGCCGGTACGGATCACTATCGGCGCTCACACCTATCGCAGTACGGTTGCAACTCGTGGCGGCCGGTACCTCGTCGGGGTCAGCGCCGAGAACCGGGCCCTCGCCGGTGTCGCCGCCGGTGACGAGGTGGATGTCGAGATCGAGCTCGACACCGCTCCGCGCGAGGTCACCGTCCCTGCCGATCTGGCGACGGCGCTCGACGCCGACGGCGACGCCCGCCACTTCTTCGAAGGCCTGTCCTTCAGTCAGAAGCAGTGGTATGTGATTCCGATCGAACAGGCCAAGCGGCCGGAGACGCGGCGGCGGCGTGTCGAGAAGGCTCTCACCATGCTGCGAGCAGGTCGGAAACGGTAAGGATGCTGGTGCGCGGGCGTGCCTGAATCGCCTCGATGCGAGAGTACCCTCGGCTCAGCGCGCCGTGGTGAGCCAGAAGAACGGGATGGCGAGGGCGGTGAGGAAGACGGCCGCCCCCGCCAGCCAGAGCGTGAGGCCGCGCAGCGGGCGGCCGAACAGTGCCAGTGCCAGCAGGACGGGGATCCCGAGCAGTGGCCAGTCATAGCTGCGGCTTGCGCACCGCTCTACGTAGAGAGACGGGTTTGCCTCGAGCGTGCAGAGCGACATCAGCGTCGCCCCGAAGGCCAGCAGCACGCTCGACCCGATCGCCCAAGCAAAGGCGATCCGCGTGCGCCCGTCACTGGTACAGACCAGCACTACACCGAACAGGGCGGCACCAATCAACAGCGGCGCGAGGACAACGTCGAAGCGGACCTCTGCGGCGACCAACACCAGCCCGAAGCTAGCGGGCGGTGACGACGTGCCTGGTAACCAGGCTGCGGCCCTCGCGAGTGAGCAGGCTGGCCAGAACCACCGTGTCGCCGCCGGCGGGCGCAGGCAAGGGCAGACTCACATGGCCGCGCGACTTCGGGCGCGAGAGCGCGAGCGTGCGCGGTGAGATCTCGTCGCCTTCGGCGTCGATGCTGACCAGCAGCTGGGCAGGTCCCTTGACGGGTTTGGCCCGCCTGTAGTCGATCCGCAGCCGGTCCGTCCCCACGATTCGCGCACCGAGGATCTCGGGCCTCGCCGGCAGCCCCGATGCACCGTCGTCCTCCGCCCGCGCCGCTGCCCGAGCTTTGGGTGCGGATTCGATGAACCGTTCGTGGCATGGATCGGCTTCTTCGGCAAACGCTCCGGGGTCCGACCACTGGGGCTTTTGTGCGGGCCCCACCGGGCTTTCCGTGTTGAAACCCCCGCCGCGCGAGTTGCCCCAATGTCCCGGCCAGTCAAGCCACCCCGGGTTGCCGTCGGTGACGACCTCCATCTGAGGATGTTTGAACAGCCCTTCGCCGTCGTTGTTGTCGTCCAGCGGCCCATCGGTTTCCCAGGTGCCGGGCTGCGGATAGGTCGCGTGCGAGCCCAGCCCAGGAAACACCTGTGGCCCCCCGCCGGGGACGGAGAGGACCTGTTCCCAGCTACACAGCGCGGCGTACGCATGCTGCGCGAAGACGACTTCGGTCGGCTCTTTGTCTTTGTCGAGGCCGATCTGGATCATCTCCCAATCGCCCTCGTGGTCGCCGATCCCCAGAAACGAGAAGGGGTTGTAGTAGTAGAAGAACCAGTACTGGAGCCAGAGCTGGCCGCCGGAATCGGCGACCGCGTGGCCGTAGATGTGGTCCGCGTAGCCCAGCACCTCGAGGTCTTCGTTGTCTTCGGCGTAGTGGTCGTTGCGCTCGTCGAGCCAGTCGTTGTCATCGGCTTCCAGGCTCGTTGGATAGGTCGAGCCGAGGTTGTCGAGGCTGAGTTCGAACTGGCCCGGTTCGAGTTCCGGTTCGGAGCGGGCCAGCTCATCTCCCGTTCCGGGCACTTCTTCGCCATCGGCGTCCCAGAGGACATTCGTGTACGGGTCTTCGCCGGTCTGCCACACCCCGTTTTCCTCGTCGCCCCAGAGATCGGTTATCGAGGCGGCGGAGTCAGCCCGGTAGCTCTCCTGGCTGTCGTACCAGAGGTCCGGCGAGTATTCGTTGAGCAGTTCCTGGGCCTCGAGGACTTCGTTCAGTTCGGCCTGGCGGAACGACGGGTCCCAGTCCTGGTAAAAGCCGGCCAGAAGCCGTTCGGGGTTTTCCCCGTCGGCGTCCATCATTTTCACATGCAGCTGTTCTTTGGGTTCTTTGTGGCGGTAGTCGAAGTTGGTGTAGGCGACCTTCGATCCGTTCGGAAGCCACGTGCCCGCATCGTTGGATCCTGGATCGATTTCCTCGTCGGTGAGCTGCAGGTCGGTGCCGCCTTTGGCGGGAACGCGATGAACTGCCACCTCGAATGGGTCGCCCCGGCGACGGAAGAGGATCGAGCTGCCGTCGGGCGAGTAGACCGTGTCTCTCAGCGCCGTGGAGGAGAAGGTATCGGCTGGGTCAGCGTAGACGAACTGGCGATTGGAACCGTCGACCTTCGCCGTGTAAATCTCCCCTTCTTTAGCCTGATTGTTGTAGCTGACGAAGACGACCCGGCGACCACTGGGCGAGTAGCTGATGCTGCGGATCCTGGTCTGGCCAAACGCCAGGGGGAAGCTCTGTTCTTCCAGACCGCCGCCCCCTTTGCCAACGGTGTAGACGTTGCCACGCAACGCTGCCTGCGAGGCGGTCGACATGTCGGCGACGAAGATCAGCTTTTCGCCGCTCGGTGACCAATGCGGCTGCTCGGCCTGGGGATTGTCTTTCGTCGGGCCGGTGTAGGCGGCGGTCAGTTCTCCGGTTTCGACGTCGATGACACCGATGTTGTTGGCGTAGGCGACCGCAACTTCACGGCCGTCGGGCGAGAGCGCCGGGTCGGACATCTGCGCACCACCGGGGGCGACCGCGCTGGCGATGAAGAACGGACTGGACCCATCCGCTTTCGCCCCCCAGAGTTCGTTTGAGCTTTCGCTCGTGCTCTTGGCGAGGAAGACGATGCCAGCGGTTTCTTCGGCCTGGGCCGATTCGACACCTGGCGCTGCCGCGATGCCGGCGGTCAGCAATCCCAGCGAGACGGCGGCGGCGATTGCGTTGACGCGAAAGCGAGACAAGACGAAACGCAGATTGCCTTCTGTGCTTACCAAAAGCCAAAAAGTTAGCCATTTATTCGATAATTGTTTTGTGTTCAGCCCGGCGAATCGAGGAAACGTTGCTCGATACCGTCGAAGACGGTCTGCAGGCCGAGTTCGAAGCGCTCGATCGAGGAGCGGGTGCGGAGGTTGTCGGGGAGAGCGGCGAGCTCGGGGAACTCGACGATGTCGGTGGGGGCGATCGCCATCTCCATGTCCTCCGGATTCGGGGAGGCGACGGTGCGAAACGAGTAGCCGATGACGTAGTCGTTGACGATCCCCTGCACCTGCCAGACATCCCCGTGCTCGAGCGGGAGAGTTGCGAGCGCCCGCGCCATCTGCTTGGCGAGCTTGACGGCGTTGGGCCCGGGGCCGAGCCGCTCAGCGGCGACGAAGATCGCCCAGGGGTGACGGGCATAGGCGGCGAACATCGTCCGCGCGGAGACCGCGACCGCCTCACGCCAGCCATCCGGCAGGGGTTGGGAAACCAGCATCTCCCCTACCACCTCGTCGGTCATCGAGGCGAGCAACTCGCGCTTGCTGGCGAAATGGTCGTAGAGGCTCATCGCCCGCGCGTCGAGCTCGGCGGCGACGCGCCTGATCGAGACCGCCTCGAGCCCTTTGGCGTCGGCCAACCGGATCGCCGCCTCGACGATCGCCTCGGGCGACAGTCGTTGCCGTTTCTTCGCCTGTCCCCCTGAGGGCTTCGCCTTCTCCACGCTTGAACCGTAGTCCCGACCACCGACCGGATCGCGTGACGCGGCTTCACCCTACGGCCGCTTCACTGTATCGTCTCGGTGCTACAGCGTATCGGGGACCACGCCAGGGGGAGACGACGTGAATCAACAGGCTTCAGTGCACATAACTCGAAGGTTGTGGGTCGGAGTCCCGATCACGGCTTTGCTGCTCGTGCTGATCGTCGGAATGCTGACTGCAACGGCCGGCAGTGCGTCGGCGGCGAGCTGGCTGCCGCCGACGGACATATCCGGCGTGAACGAACTGATCGACGGCCGGCCCAAGGTGGCGGTCGATCCGGCCGGGAACGCGGTCGCGATCTGGGAACGCCACGTCGGCGGCAAGCAGATCGTCGAGGCGAGCGAACGTCCCGCCGGTGGCGAGTGGTCTGCGCCGGAGAAAGTCTCCCTCGCGAACGAAGAGGGCCGCGAATCGCAGGTGGCGATCGACGACTCTGGCAACGCCTACGCGGTCTGGGCCGAGGAAGGCACCTCCCTCACCTACGTCATCCGCTATGCGGTCCGGCCGCTGGGCGGCGAGTGGTCCGTGCCGGAAAATCTCTCATCTCCCTTCCAGGGCGGGATCCCACAGATCGCGCTCGCCGCGGCGGCGGGCGCGGTTGCAGTCTGGACGATCGACGATGGTGACGACATGGTCGTCCAGGCAGCGGTGCGCCCGGCCGGCGGCGAGTGGTCGGAGCCGGAGAACCTCTCGGACGTCAGTGCGGACGCCGGGCCGCCAGATGAGGAGGCCGAATCGCCAGACGTGGGGATCAACGCGGCGGGCGAGGCGGTCGCGGTCTGGCAGCACTTCGACGGCAGCAACGACATCGTTCAGGCGGCCGCGCATCCGGCCGGCGGCGAGTGGTCGGAGCCGGACGATCTCTCGGAGACGGGTCAGAACGCGCACGAGCCACAGGTCGCGATCGATCCTGACGGCGATGCGGTCGCGACCTGGAACCGCTGGGGCGGCAGCGCCCTCATTGTCCAGGCGGCGGTGCGCAGCGGGGGCGACTGGTCGGAGCCCGAGGACCTCTCCGAGGCGCGCTTGACTGGCGAGGCGGCGCCGGTGGCAATCGACGCGGCAGGCAATGCGGTTGCGGTCTGGCTGCACCCCGACGACGGCCACCACATCAACAGGGGCATCCTCCAGGCGGCGGTTCGCCCGGCCGGAGGCGAGTGGTCGGAGCCGGAGGACCTCTCAGCGGCCGGAGAAGATCAAGCAGCCAACAATCCGGCGCTGGCGATGAACGGCGCGGTCGGCGCGGTCGCGGTCTGGCGGCAAAACGACGGCGGCGAGTACCGGGTGCTGGCGTCGGTGCGGCCGCCGGGAGGCGAGTGGTCGGAGCCCGAGGACCTCTCGGCGGCCGGAGAAGACGCCGACCTCCCAGACCTGTCGCTCGACGCCGCCGGCAACGGGATCGCGGTCTTCGGACGCAACGGGGACGACGGCCCGCTCGTACAGGCGAGTGGCTATGACTTCGTCGGACCGCGACTCGACGCTCTCCAGATCCCCGCCACGGGCACCGCGGGGGAGTCGATCTCCTTCTCGGCATCGCCCTTCGACATGTTCCTCGCCGGGACGAGCTGGACCTTCGGCGACGGCCAGGGTGCTGGCGGCAATGCCGTGTCGCACACCTACTCCGCGGCAGGGACCTATCAGGTGACTGCTAGCGCCGTCGACGACGCCGGTAACACGAGCACGCGGGTTGGGGCGATTGCGATTGCGGCCGCGCCAACCAAACCGCCGCCTCCGCCCCCCGCGCCTGCATGCATCGTCCCGCAGCTGGCCGGCAAGACGCTGGCACGAGCGAAGACGGCGCTGGCGGCGGCCGGCTGCGAGCTCGGCACGATCCGAAAGCCAAAACAGCAGAAAGGCAAAAAACGGCGGGTCTTCGTCGTCAAGTCATCGAGGCCCGGCCCGGGGGCGAAACCCGCCGACGGCAAGGTTCACCTCAAACTCGGGCCGAGGCCCCGAAAAGCGCACCGCTAGATCGCCCGGCTACGCCGACCTCCTATCGCACCCAGGGGGTCGGCGGTTCGCGGCGAGTCGTCCGGTTCAGAGGTCGCGCCGCGAGAAGACCAGCGCGGCGAGCGCCAGCACCCCGACGAGGTAGACGACGGCCCAGGCGATCAGCTGCGGTCCGGCCGCCTCGGAGCCGCCGAACGGCCCGAGCTGCAGGACGACCCCGGTCAGTCCGGAGGTCTCCGAGATGAGGGCGTGCAGCCCGGCCGCGTAGAGCCCCTCGAACGGCAGCGCCCAGCTGGCGACGCGGCCGATCGTGTGCAGCGAGTCGGATTCGATGGCGTTGCCTATCTGGGCGAGGAGGCCGGCGATCAGCCCGCCGCCGAAGACCATGAAGACGACGATCCCCTGGGCGGTGACGCTGAGAACCGTCGACGCCAGCAGGGAGAGGGCGGCGAGGATCGCGACGCCGAGTGCCAGCGCCAGCGCCGGGCCGACGAGATGGTCGGGCGACCACTCGCCGGCGAGCGCCGTGATCGCCAGGGTCGAGAGATAGACCGCGACGACGTAGGCGGAGGAAAGCAGCGCCGCCCCGGCGAACCGCGCCAGCAGCAGCGTGGTGCGGCCGATCGGGCGCACCACGATCGGCTGCAGCAGGCCGCTCTCCGCGTCCCCGCGCACGACCCCCAAGGTCAGGAAGACGGCGAGGACGGCGCCGAGGAAGAGCGTCGCGAACATCGCCAGCCCAAGGAGAGTGGCGCCGGTGAAGGCCCGCGGGTCGAGGATTCCGGTGCCGCCGGAGGCGAACTGCTCGACGTCGCGGAAGGCGAAATGGGCGCCGAGCGCGTAGAGCGTCAGAAAGCCGACGGTGAGGACGAGCACCGCGAAGAAGACCCGGCGGCGAACTCCCTCCTGGATCGAGAGCCCGACCACGGTGGCGACCGAGCCCAGCGTCGAGGTGCTCATCCGGTCTCGCCCCCGACGGCGTCGAGGTAGACGTCTTCCAGCGAGCTGTGGCGGACCTCGACCCGGTAGACGCGCTCGCCGGCGGCGACGAGCTCGGCGACTATCCGCGGCGCGTCGGCCCGCGCCGCTCCCTCGAATACGCGCAGACCCGACTCCAGCTCCACCTCCACCGCCCCGGCCCCCGCCAGCTCCGCCGCCGTCCCGGCCTTGACGACCCTGCCGCGGGCGATGATCGCGACCCTGTCGCAGACCATCTCCACCTCGGTCAGCAGATGCGAGTTCAGCAGTACGGCGACGCCGCGGGCGCGTACCTCCTTCAGCAATTGACGGACGATCCGGCGGCCGACCGGGTCGAGCGCGCTGGTCGGCTCGTCGAGCAGCAGCAGGCGCGGTGAGCCGACCAGCGCCTGGGCGATGCCGAGGCGCTGCTGCATCCCCTTCGACATCGCCTCCACCCGCTTCTCGGCCGCGTCCCCGAGACCGACCAGCTCCAGCAGCTCGCGGCGCTCGCCGGCGCCGCCGCCGGAGCCGGCCAAGCGCTGGTGCAGCCGCAGCAGCTCGCTCGCGGTGCACCAGCCGGGGAAGCGGAACAGCTCCGCCAGGTAGCCCAGCGCCGCGCGCGCCGGGGGCGAACCCGCTCGCTCGCCCAGCACCTCGACCCGGCCGCCGCTGGGTCGCACCAGGCCGCAGGCGATCTTGGTCAGGGTCGACTTGCCGGCGCCGTTGGGACCGAGCAGGCCCACGACCTCGCCGGGACCGATCCGCAGGTCCACCCCCGCCAGCGCCTCCTGCCCCCGGTAGGCCTTGTGCAGATCCGTAACAGCCAGGACCGGCGGCTCGCTCAAGCCGGCTGCGCGATCTTGGTCGTGACGTGGGAGCTCACGCCTCGAGGCTAAAGAAGCGGCCGCTGTGGTGCGTCCGGTTGGGCATGATTTGCATGCTCCAGACTTGTCCCATATCGGCCACTAACCTCAAGGCAGCTGTGAGCGCACCGAGTGGCGAGGAAGCCTGGGAGCTGTTCTGCGAGTGGACGGAGTCCGACTCCCTGCGCAAGCACGTCCTCGGGGTCGAAGTGGCGATGCGCGCCTACGCTCGCAAGTACGGCGAGGACGAGGAGCTGTGGGGCGTAACCGGGATCCTCCACGACCTCGACTACGAGCGCCATCCCGACCTCGAGAGCGGCCACCCGCGCATCGCCTTGGAGCTGTTCGAAGAGAGGGGCTACCCGCGCGAGCTGATCGACGCGGTCGCCGGCCACGCCACCTACCTCGACGTGCCGCGTGAGACGCGCCTGGCGAAGACGCTGTTCGCGGTCGACGAGCTGACCGGGTTCATCGCCGCCGTCGCCCTCGTGCGGCCGACGGGGATCGTTGGGATGACGCCGAAGTCGGTCAAGAAGAAGCTGAAGCAGCCGAGCTTTGCTGCCGCCGTCAACCGCGAGGAGATGCGGGAGGGCGCCGAGGCACTCGGGGAGGACTTCGACGAGCACCTCGCGTTCGTGATCGGCGCGCTCGAGCCGCACGCCGAGGCGCTCGGCCTGCGCGGCTCCTGAGCGGGCGGCACCCTGCCTACACTCGGGTCATGGCCAAGTCGCGCGTAGCGGACCCCTGGCGGGACACCGAAGTCATCGACGCCCGAGCCCCGCGCTTCAACCAGGCCGTGGTCGGGATCGTGGCGCTGGGGGGAGTCCTCCTCGGCTGGCCGCTGCTCTGGGCGCTGATGGGCGTCCAGCTGCTGGTCGGGCTCACCCTGGGACGGCGCTTCTGCCTCACCTGCCTCGCCTACTTCGAGCTGATCCAGCCGCGGTTCGGCGAGGGGGAGCTGGAGGACTCGCGTCCCCCTCGCCTCGCCAACGCGATCGGCTCAGCCTTCCTGACCGTCGCCGCGCTGGCCTGGTGGCTGGGCTCCCCGGCCACCGGCACGGCACTCGCAGCGATCGTCGCCTCCCTGGCGTTGCTCGCCTCCGCGAGCGGCTTCTGCGCCGGCGAGCTCTACCGGCTCAGCGCTCGCCTGCGGGGGATTTCGCCGCGGCACCACGACCGGATCGACCCCGTCGACCTCGGCTCCCTCGATCGGCGCGACCGTGCCTTCGTGGAGTTCACGCATCCGCTCTGCGGAGAGTGCCGTGAGTGGGAGCGGCGCCTCGCCGGCCGGCCCGATCCGCTCATCAAGATCGACGTGCGCGAGCGCCCCGACCTGGCCCGTAAGTACGGGATCGCCGTCGTGCCGGCCGTCTTCGCGGTCCGGGCAGACGGCACGGTCCTCGAGCGGCTCGCGCCCTGAGGTGACTTGAGCCCTCGAGGGTAGGCTGGGTCGATATGGCGAAGCTGATCTACTCGGCGATCGCGTCGCTCGACGGCTACATCGCCGACGAGGAGGGCAACTTCGACTGGGCAGAGCCGGACGAGGAGGTGCACGCGTTCGTCAACGACCTCGAGCGGCCGGTCGGCACCTATCTCTACGGGCGGCGCATGTACGAGACGATGGCCGTCTGGGAGACCGACCCGAGCTTCACTGCCTCCTCGCCGGCGATGCGCGACTTCGCCGAGATCTGGCAGGCGGCGGAGAAGATCGTCTACTCGCGCACCCTGGGCGCCGTCTCCACTGGCCGCACGCGGATCGAGCGCGAGTTCGAGCCGGCGGCCGTCGGGGAGCTCAAGAGGTCGGCTGAAAGCGACCTGGCGATCGGCGGCGCCAACCTCGCCGCTCGAGCCCTCGAAGCCGGCTTGGTCGACGAGTGTCACCTGTTCCTCGCACCGGTCCTCGTCGGAGCGGGTAGCCGATGCTGGCCCGACCGGGTGCGGCTCGACCTCGATCTCCTCGACGAGCGCCGTTTCGGCAACGGGATGGTTTACCTCCGCTACGTCTCGCGGTAGGTGTCGAAGTGCATCCAGCGGGTAGGCCAGCGGTGTTGAAGGGATCGCCCGGCAAGCCGCTCCACCCTCCGCTCACGGACGCGAGCATCGGCGCCTACACGCTCGGCGTCGCCGCGCTGATCGCCGGCAAGGCGGGACTGCAGCCGCCACAGATGGCGCACGCAGCGCTGATCGCGATCTCGCTCGGGCTGCTGCTGGCGGCCCCGACGGCGATCACCGGCATCGTCGACTGGCTCGACATCCCGCGGGGCACGCCGGCCTGGACCGCGGCGACCATCCACCTCGTCGTGATGGTCACCGCCACGGTCCTCTTCCTCCTCACCTGGCTCGCGCAGCGCCCCGGCTACAACGCAGAGGAGGTGCGAACGCTGGCGCTTGTCCTCGGCATCGCCGCCGAGACGGTGCTGATCGCCGGCGGCAACATCGGCGGCGCCAACGTCTTCGTCTACGGCGTTCGCGTGCTGAAGCGTCCCGAGACCCCGGTCTCCGAGGCGCTCAATCCACTTGGCGTTCGCGACGAGGACGCCGCTCAGCGCTAGCGCGCTTCGAAGCGGCGGCGGATCTCCTCGCGATCCAGGCCGGCGAGGAGGGAGAGGATCAGCAGGACCCTTGCCTTGGGGCCGTCGAGGGCGCCGGAGGGGATCAGGCCGCGGCGGATCAGGTCGACCTCGGAGCCGGGAAAGTCGTAGGTCTGGCGCAGGACCTCGCCGCTGCCGACCCTGGTGCTGAACACGACCGGCATCCGCTCGGCCAGGACGGCGGCACGCTCGGCCATCGGGGCCGGCAGGTGCCCTCCCCCGAGCGCCTCGATCACGGCGCCGGCGTAGCCGGCCCCGGGGAGCGGGTCGAGCAGGCGACCGTCGTCGCCGAGCGACGCGGTGAGCAGCGCCACCGGCGGAGGATCACGATCCGGAACGGCGATCTGCCCGTCCCCGACGGGCCGCAGCACGATGCTGACCCGTCCCTCGCTCAACCACCCGATCGGCCCCGGGAACGAGCTGAACGCCCCCAGCCCCGAGGGGTGGCTCTTCTGGACCAGCCGCGCCGAGTGGATTTCGTCGTCCATGACGACGAGGACGCCGGCGCCGACCGCGTCCGGGCTCGCGGCCACCCGGACCGCGGCCGAGAGGTTCGCGGGCCCGTCCGGGCTGAGGGCCGACGGGTTGCGCATCGCGCCGGTGACGACCACCGGGCGCCGTGGGCTAAGCAAGAGGTCGAGCGCGTAGGCAACCTCCTCCAGCGTGTCGGTGCCCTGGGTGACGACGACGCCGGCGCCCCCCTCCACCTCCCGCTCGATCCGCCCGGCGAGCTCGATCACGTCGGCGAGCTCCAGGTGCGCCCCCGGCAGCCGGCGGAAGCCGACGGCGGTGAGGCGGGCGATGCGGTCGAGGCCCGGCACCTCCCTCAGCAGGTCGGCGGCGCCGAGGCTCGGGGCGACGCCGTCGCCCGCCTCGACCGGGGTCATCGCGATCGTTCCCCCGATCGAGATCACGGTGATGGGGGATGGCTCCCCCGCCGCCTGCTCAACCGAGCCGGGCAATCGCCTCCACCTCGATTCGCAGCTCGGGCAGGACGAGCCGGTCCACGACCAGAAGGGTGTTGGGCGGATACTCGCCTTCGGGGAAGAGGTCCGGGAAGAGGCGTTCCCTGATCACGAAGAAGCGGGCTATCTCCTCGGCGCTGACGAGGTAGGTCGTGAACTTGGTCACGTCCCGCAGGGTCGCCCCCTGGGAGCGGAGCAGGATCGCGATGTTCTCGAACGCCTGCGCGGCCTGCTCCTCCAGTCCCTCGCCGGCCAGCTCGCCGTCGGCACCGAGCCCCACCTGCCCTGCGACGAAGAGGAGGTCGCCGGCCCGGCTCAGGTTCGAGTACATCCCGATCGGGGCGGGCGCCCCCGCCGGGTTGAGGTAGATCGGGTGAGTCACGCGCGCTCCTCCTCGTAGTCCGCTGCCCTGACGCGGCAGGCATTCTTCAGGGTTCCGATCCCTTCGACCTCGACCTCGACCAGGTCGCCGTCGGCGAGGAACCGCGGCGGGTCGCGGAACGCCCCCACACCCAGCGGCGTGCCGGTGGCGATCACGTCCCCCGGGCGCAGGGTGAACGACCGCGAGAGGATCGAGATCAGCTCGGCGACGCCAAAGATCATCTCGGCCGTGCTGGAGTCCTGCATCGTCTCGCCGTTGAGCCGGCTGCGGATCGCCAGCGCCTGGGGGTCCGGCAGCTCGTCGGCGGTGACGACGACCGGCCCGAGCGGGCAGAACGTGTCGAGGCTCTTGGCCCGGACCCACTGCGCCTCGGCGCGCTGGACGTCGCGCGCGGTGATGTCGTTGACCACCGTGTAGCCGAAGACGTGGCCGAGGGCGCTCTCGACCGGCACGTCCTTCGCCGCCCGCCCGATCACCACTCCCAGCTCGGCCTCCCAATCGACGGCGCCGGTGACCGCGGTCGACCACTCGACCGGTTCGGTCGGCCCGCGCACGCTCGAGGCCAGCTTGACGAAGACGATCGGCGCCGCGGGCGGCTCGGTGCCGAACTCACGGCAGTGGTCGAGGTAGTTGAGGCCGATCGCGACGATCGAGCCGGGCGCGAGCAGGGGCGAGAGCAGCCTGGCCTCGTCCGCACCGCCGCGCCCGGCGCCGCCGTCGCGCTCCAGCGCCGCGGCGATCACGGGGCGCCATTCGCGCGACGAGCGGATCAGCTCGTCGAGGGTCGCCGGGGCGTCCTCGACGAGGTCGCCGACAGGGCGGCGGACGCCGCCGGCCTCGACGAACAGCTCGGGCCCCTCCGGTCCGCTCAGGTGTCCAAGTCGCATCCGTGCCTCCTCCCAGGGGTCATCGTGACCAAGCCATGAGACGGCGCTCGAGCCCGCCGAAGACGACCGCGTCCACGAGCCGCATGAGGACGATGAAGATCAGCGCCAGGGCGATCATCTCGGCCGCGTTGAGGAGCCGGAACTGTTCGTAGATCTCGCTGCCGATCCCGCGCGGCTGGCTGATCGCCTCGACCAGGACGACGATCTTCCAGGCAAAGGCGAACGAGGTCCTCGCCGCGGCGAACAGGGCCGGCGTCACCTGGCGGGCCAGCACCCGGCTGAGGTAGCGCCGCCGGCCGAGCCGGTAGACCGCGCTCATCTCGTCGAGCTGGCTCTCCCGCGCTTTCACCGAGCTGTGGACGATGGTGACGACGAAGGGGATCAGGGCGAGGGTGAGGGCGATGACCCCGCTCGATTCCTCGGTGCCGAGGACGAGGATGGCGATGATCACGTAGAGCGGGTCGGGCGTCGCCAGGGCGATCACGATCAGCGGCCGGAAGAAGGCCTCGGCCTTTCGATTGAGCCCGGCCGCCATCCCGATCGCGACGCCGATCGCGGTCGAGGCGACGAAGGCGATCAGGATCCGCTTCGAGGTGATCAGTATCTGGTCCCAGGTGTCGGCGGCGACGAGCGCTTCCCCGGTGGCGTCGACGATCTCTCCGACGCCCGGGATCCAGCCGTCGGAGATCCAGGTGGCGATCTGCCAGCCGACGACGCCGAGCGCGACCGCCGTGACGAAGGCCAGCGCCCGGCGGTGCCAGCCGACGTCGAGGTGGAACCCGGCGGCCGAAGCGGATGCGCTGCTCATGCCGGGGTCCCCTCCTCATATCCCCAGACGCCCATCACCCGGTCGACGATCTCGCTCTCGAGCTCGGTGATCTCCGCGTCCTCGTAGCGTCGCGGGCGCCCGATCGGGACCTCGACGTCCTCCAGCACCCGCGCCGGCCCCCGGGTGAGGATCGCGACGCGGTCGGCGAGGAAGATCGCCTCGCGGATCGAGTGGGTGACGAAGACGATCGTCCGCGAGCTCTCCTGCCAGAGCTCGACCAGCTGCTGGCGCATCGTCCTCGCGGTGACCTCGTCGAGCGTGCTGAACGGCTCGTCCATCAGGACGACGGCGGGGTCGATCGCCAGCGCCCGCGCGATCGAGACCCGCTGGCGCTGGCCGCCGGAGAGGCGCATCGGCCAGGCGTCGCGGAACTGGCCGATCTGGAGGATGTCCAGGTAACGGTCGATGCGGGCGTCCCACTCGCGTCGCGGCAGGCCGGCGGCCTCCAGCACCAGCTCGATGTTGGAGGCGACCGTCCGCCACGGCAGCAGCCTGTGGTCCTGGAACACGTAGCCGACCCGGGGCCGGTCGGAGCTGGAGCCGGTCATGTCCTTGCCGGCGATCGTCGCCCGGCCGGCGACCGGCCGCAGCAGGCCGCTGAGGACCTGGAGCATCGTCGACTTGCCGCAGCCGCTGGGGCCGAGCACGGCGACGAATTCGTTCTCCTCGACCGCCATGTCGACCCCGTCGAGCACCAGGCGGCTGCCGTCGTAGGAGGCCTTCAGCCCCTCGACGTCTATGTAGGGCGGGCTCACAGCTCCCCTCCCCTCCAGCGCAGGACCCACCGCTCTAGCGGCCGCAGGATCCCGTACTCGGTGCCGAGCAGGATGGTGATGAAGACCAGCAGCCAGAGCGCCACGTCGACCAGGAGGAAGCGGTCGTAGGCCTGGGTGAAGCGCCAGCCGATGCCGCTGTTGACCGCGAACAGCTCGGCGATCACGACGACGCGCCAGGCGTGGGCGTACTCGTTGCGGATCGAGGCCAGCGTGTAGGGGACCAGGTGCGGCAGCGAGACGTTGCGGATCTGCGAGATCCCGCCGAAGCGGTAGACGCCGCTCATCTCGGAGAGGCGCCGGTCGAGGGAGAGGAACCCCTGGCGCAGGGTGATCGCCACGAACGGGAAGCAGGCGATCGTGACGACGACGAAGACCCCGATCTCCGAGCGCTTGAAGATGAAGAGGGCGAGCAGGGCCGCGATCGTGCTGGGCAGGCCGATCGCGAGGTCGACGTAGCGGGCGACGACCAGGCCCCAGAAGCCGCGGCGGGCCATCAGGTAGGCCGCCCAGAAGCCGATCAAGACGGCAACGGCGAGCGACCCGACGACCCGCGTCAGGCTGTCGGAGATGTCGCCGTAGATGTCTTCCTCGGTGAGGAAGGTCGGCACCGCGTCCAGCACTTCGCCGATCGGCGGGACGAAGTCGCTGGTGACGCTGCCCACCCACCAGAGGGCGACGAAACTGAGCGCGCCGAGGGCGCTGAACAGCCGGTCGGAGCTGGACCCCGACCCGGACCACCAGCGACGGCCGGGTCGCTGGAGCGGCCCGGCCGTCGCTGCGATCCTGGAGTCGGTCACGGAACCCCAGTTATTGCGAGCCGCCGTTGCTGCCGTAGAACTCCTCGAGCTGGACGGCAACCGGCTCGGTAGCCGTCTCCTCGATCAGGACGTCGTTCTCGGCCATCAACGCGAGCCAGCCCTCGAGTTTCTCGATGTCCTCGTCGGTCCAGCTGGTCACGAAGCAGGGCAGCTCCACGCAGTAGTCGACGAAGGCGTTCAGCTCCTCGTCGCTTTTCAGTTCGAGGAAGCTGCGGTACGGCTCCTCGGCGAAGATCTCGTACTCGGTCGCCTCGATTTTTTCCACCGCTTCCAACCACGCGTCCTTCGCCCCCAGGGCCAGCTCTTCGTTTTCTTCCAGCCAGTCGACTCGGGCCGCCAGGTTGGTCAGGTACGGCGACCAGCCCTCTTCGCGCTCCGCCCACGCTTTCGCCGGCTCGAACAGGTAGCGCCCGGGCGTTTCGAGCACGGCGCGCAGCGCCAGCGGCTCGTAGTCGAAGATCGCTTCGACCTGGCCGCCTTTGAGCAGCGCCGGCAGCGCCGAGGGGCCCGCTTCGCGCAGGTCGTATTCCTCGAAGACGTCGATCCCGTAGAGCTCCTCCAGCATCAGGGCGATCACCGACGTGGTCCCCGAGTCGACCCCGAAGTGGCCGACCTTTTTGCCTTTCAGGTCATCGGGCGTGCGGGCCGAGGAGTCCTCGGGGACGACGACGCTCATCATCGTGTTGAGGACCGGGAAGAAGACGACCCCCTCCTGCCCCTCCTGCTGGGCCAGCGTCATCGTCACCGCGTCCTGCTCCATCGCGATGTCGCTCTCGCCGAGGAGCAGCGTGTTCGCGGCGGCGTCGGGGTCGACCTCGACGAACTCCGCTTTGAAGCCGTGTTTCTCGTCGAGGCCTTCCTCCTGCATCACCAGCATCGGGATCGCAGCCGGGTCGGCAGGCAGGCCCTGGAACCTGATCGTCGACAGGTCGCCGCCGCCATCGCCACCGCCGCCGTTGTCGTCGTCGCCACAGGCCGCCACTCCAAGCGCCAGCGCCGCGAACAGCGCGACCAGGACAGTCAGCATCTTCAAACGCATCATCCACCCACTTCCTGTTGGTCGGCCCGCGAGCGGGGACGCGTCGCCTGGGCCCCGTCACCCGATCCCGCGACGAGCGGCAGGGGCGCGCCGGCGGGAAAGATCGTCGCCCTGATCGGGGTCGGGTCGAACCCGGTGCAGGGATTGTTTTCCTGGGGGCAGTTCGAGATCGCCACGAGCAGGTCCATCTCGGCTCGCAGCACCATTTCGTCACCCGCCCGCGAAGGAGCCTCGCGGTCCATCGCGACCCTCCCGGCCTCGCCGACCGGGTAGTCGAGAAAGATGTTGAAGCACATCGGGACGTCGGCCCGGGTCAGCCCCCAGGGCTCGATCGCGGCCTCGAAGTTGTCCATGCAGCCCGGCACCGCCTTCTCCGGTCCGTAGCGGACGTTGTCGAGGGCGGCGGAGCATGACCCGCAGATGACGTCGTTGACCCCGACCGAGTCGACGAGGATGGTCATCATCGGGTGCGCCATGTCCGAGTAGAGGACGTGGCCGGTGGTGACGTAGATGGTCCCGTTCAGCTTCGCCGTGTGGGCCGCCCAGAACTTCTCGTCGAGGTCGGCCTTGGAGTAACAGATCAGGTCGATCGCCTGCTGCCCCTCGAGGTCCTCGAGCCGGAGCAGCTGTCCGGTCTCCAGCTCGCGGGCCCAGTGGCCCTTGGCCGGGATCACCTCGTCGTCGACGGGCTGTGAGCTGAAATCAGCATCCGTCATTTGATACATCGTATATCTTATTACAACAATTGCAAGGCGGCGGGCGCCGGTGCCTCCACCGGCGTCGCTACCGTTGCCCCGCCCTGCCACTGGAGTCGTGCAGATGCCACCGGAGACAGCAAGCCCCCCGCCGCGCCGGCTCGCCGACGTCGCCCACCGGACCGCCCAGGAGCGCGTCGAGGAGGCGCTGCGCCAGGCGATCCTGGGCGGCGAGCTGCAGCCGGGGGAGCCGCTGGTCCTCGACGATCTCAGCGCCCAGCTCGGCGTCAGCCGCACGCCGATCAGAGAGGCGATGCGGGCCCTCTCCAGCGAGGGGCTGATCGACATGGACTCCTTTCGCAGCGCCAGGGTCCACACGCCGAGCCTGGAGGAGGCCCGCGAGATCTACGACCTTCGCCTCGTGCTCGACCCGATCGCCGTGCGCCGTGCGGTTGAGCGGATCACCCCGGAGGAGCTGGCGATCGCCCAGGCGATCCACGAGACGATGCTCGCCACCGACGACCTCGGCGAGTGGGTCGACGCCAATCGCGAGTTCCACCGTGTCCTGCATCAGGCGGCGGGGGCCGAGCGGCTGATCGGCATCATCGACGGCCTCCGCAACTCGGCCGCGATGCAGGTGGCGCTCTCGCTCAAGGCCGAGAGCTCGCAGATCACGCAGGCGAACGCCGACCACGAGAAGATCCTCCGGGCATTCCGCGACCGCGACGCCGTCGCCGCGGTGCTGCTGACCGAAGACCACCTCCGCAACACCCTCGAGGTGATCGAGCGCTACGAGGCCGACCTGGTCGCCCAGCGCTCCGCGACCTAGCCGTGCGCGATCATTCCCGCGAACGATCCGCACGACGCGATGGAACTGGTTGAAGACAGAGACGAGCTCGTCGGGGTTGCCTACGCCAACGACCGGGTCGAGGCCGAGATGATCCAGGGCCTGTTGGAGCCGTCCTCGCGGAAACGCTGGTCGAGGGCGAAGGGGTGGAGTGGGGTGAGATCAGCGATTCCGCGCACCTGGAAGACCCAGGAGGGCGGAAGCCCCGCGACTACAACGTGATCGGCGCCTACTCGCGGGCCTGGACCGTGTCGGCGCCAGTGGCTTCCTCTGTGTTGCATTCGCCGCTAGGCGGTTGCGGCAGCACGTTGCTGGGCGTGCGCGTACAGCGTCTCTGGCGCGATGTCGGCTTCGTTGGGCCAGACGATCGTGCCGGCCTCGGCGTCGGCGCGGAGCTGGCGGAAGTAATCGAGGTCACGAAGAGGCTCGAAGACGTCGCCGTAGTCGAGCAGGTAGGAGAGGTCGACATCGGCGGTCAGACCATCCTCGAAGAGGACGTGAACCGTGTAGCCGTCAGACGGCTTGGCCTCGATCAGAAGTGGCGTACTGCGCATGAACTGATGGTAGAGGGTTACGGCAGAGGCTCAATGGCTACCAATGGTTGATGCTCGCGTGCCCGCACCCAGTTTTCTCGTAGCTCAGCCTGGTGCGCAGCAGCCCACTCGGCCACGAGACGTCGCGCTCGCGGAGGAAGCGCTCCGGCTATGACCGCCAGGCTCTCGATGTCGACGGAGGCCTCTGATTCGCCGTATCGGGCATGGAAATGTGGCCGACCTCGATGATGGATCTCGTCGTAGTACATCCAGATCGTGATCCCGTAGAAGCTGCTTATTCGCGGCACATGGCGATCCTCAAGTTCCCGCTGTCACGGAACAAGACCTGGGAGTGCCGGAACTGAAAATCCTGTGCGACGAATGCCGCAAGCACGCGGTCCCGGCCACAGGGGGCCGGGGCCGCGTGTGTTGCTGTCGCTAGCCCTGCGCCGCTGCCGGCTCAGGCTCGGCGTGCTCGACTCGGGGTAGCCAACTGAGCGAGCTCGGCAGGTACCAGTTGCGGTCACCGAGCAGCTTCATCGCTGCTGGGAGGAGGATCGCCCGGACGATCGTGGCGTCGATCAGGACCGCTACGGCCAGGCCGACTCCCATCTCCTTCATGTCGATGATGCTGAGGGTGGCGAAGACGGCGAAGACCGCCACCATCACCATCGCCGCGCTGGTCACCGTGCCAGCAGTGGCAAGGATCCCGCTGCGGACGGCTTCGTCGCTGCTCATGCCGCTGTCGAACGCCTCGCGGACACGGCTGAGGATCAGCACGTGGTAGTCCATCGAGAGCCCGAAGAGAATCACGAACAGGAACATCGGCAGCCAGGAGCTGATGCCTCCGTTGGAGTGGAAGCCCAGCAGCGACTCCCCGAGCCCGTTCTGGAAGACCAGCACCAGGACTCCGTAGGCGGCACCGACTGAGAGCAGGTTCAACACGATCGCCTTGATCGGGACGACGATCGAGCGGAAGGTGACCAGCATCAGCACGAAGGCGAAGACGAGCGGCAGGCGCAGATGCTCGGCCGCCGCCGCGACGACGATCCGCTCGAACAGCTGACCCCGCGCGAGCGCGAGGTTCTGGGCCTGATGGCCGAGGGACGCTCGAACGGGGCGATCGCCGCCGAGCTGGTGGTCAGCGAGCGCGCGGTCGAGAAGCACGTCACCGGGATCTTCTCCAAGCTCGATCAGCCGGCCTGAGCCTCACGAAGGGTCTGAGATCCAGTGCGATGTGACGTCGAGGTGTTCGCCAAGGCGCTCGAGGTGCTGGTCGAAGTGCAGGACATCGATGCCAGCGTCCTGGGCGGCGGCGACAACGGTCAGATCGGTGAGGGGGAAGCGATGGGCGCCGTGGGAGCCGGCGGCTGCCAACTCGCGCATCGTCGCCAGGACTGCACGCTGCAGGCTGCGATCCACCGAGACCTCGCGCAGACCCTCCAAAGTTCGCTCGACCGCGGCGATCCCCTCGGATCCTCGCGCGTCGACCATCAGCTCATATCGCACGGGCCAGCACCAGCACACGTCACCACGCTCGATTGCGCTCAGCAGCAGATCCCGGGCTTTGGTGTCCCGGCGAGCCTGCATCCAGGCGGAGGTATCTGCGAGCACCGGGCCGGCGCCGACCCAGAGCGGAACGGCCATCAGGCCGCTGGCGGTGCGTTCAAGCGATCGATCGCGGCGAGGTCGAGGTCGAACTGCTCCGCATCCATCGCCTCGAACATGACCTCGGCGGCAACACGCCGGTTGCGTCCAGCCTCCAGCTCAGCCTCCGCCCCCTCGACAGCGAGACGGCGAAGCAGCGTCGCATCTGCCTCACGGGTGCCGGTGGCTGCACGAACTCGAGCCAGCGCCTCCCCCAGCTCCGGGTCGGCGGTGACGGCGATTCTCGGGTGCTTGGAAGGCATGGCCACGTAGTGTAGCTCTTCGGAGTTACTCCAAGTCCGAAGAGCTGCACTACGCGCGTAGCCGAGGTGCTGCCTACATCACCTCGAAGGTCTCGTAGACCTCGACGCTGCCGCCGACCGCGAAGACCGGGCAGCCCTTCGCCAGCTCGGCCGCCGCATCGAGGCCGTCGGCGGCGATCACCGAGTAGCCGGTGAGGCCGGATGGCGCTCCTTCGCTGACGGTTCCGCCGTCCGAGATCAGCTTCGAAGGGCCGACCGGGTTGCCGCCGTCGACCACGGCCTGGCCGAGGTCCTGGAACCACTTTCCCCACGCGGCCATCTGCGCGTCGCGCTCCGCGTCGGTCTCGGGCACGCCTCCGCCCTTGTATGCCAGCAGGTAGTTCGTCATCTCTTCTCCTTTTTCTGGTGGTTGGTCAGTCGGCCTGGGTCGATGCCTGTCCGATGCCCGGATCCGGGCCCGGGTCTCCGCCGGCCCCAGCGACGCGGAGCCGGTCGAGGTAGTGGTCCCAGCCGCGCCCGTGGGCACCGGCCGAGTCCTCGCTCGGCAGATCGCGGTGGACCAAGCGGACGAGCGTCTCCTCGCCGTCGGGGCGGAGCGTCACCTCGACGGTCGAGCTCCCGGGCCTCACCGGGCTGTCCTCCGACTCCCAGCCCCAGGTGAAGACGACGTGATCAGGCGGGGAGACCTCAACGTACTCGCCGCGGGCGACGTAGCTGCCGCTGACCTCGACGCGGAAGATGCCGCCAGGGCTCGGCTCGACCTCGGCCGAGCTGCCCATCCAGCGGACCATCAGCTCGGGGTCGGTGAAGAAGGGAAAGATCGTCTCCGGCCGGGCACGAACGCGGACCTCGCGCTCGACCGCGATCGTGTCCATCGGGGTCATCGTCGTCCTTTCTTTGCGGCCTCCGCCTCCTCGGCGGCGGCCTTGAGCTGATCCAGCCGGGCGGTCCAGAAGCCCTCGAGGAACTCGCGCAGCTCGGCCAGCCCCTCCGGCCGGGCCCGGTAGAGCCGCCGCGTCCCCTCCCGGCGCTCGCTGAGCAGGCCCGCTCCCTTGAGCACGGTCAGGTGCTGGGAGACGGCGGGGCGGGTGACGTCGAAGTGCGCGGCGATCTCCCCCGCGCTCAGCTCCTCGGCGCCGACCAGCTGCATGATCCGGCGGCGGCGGGGCTCGGCGA
>DATMEP010000109.1:0-46535 GCA_035556755.1 Solirubrobacterales bacterium | reverse complement strand
AGCGGAGGAACCGCAGGGACCGTTGCAGTTCCAGGTCCCGGGGGCGAATCGGACGAAGAACGTCCGTAGCGCATCTCTTTCAGCGCGAGCCCGACAGCTAACTCCGCAGGCGATCGAAAGAGAGGGCACGTGGCACGTAGGGAAACGGGCGCTGGGCCTTGGCTGGTTGGAAGGATTTCGATAGTCGCGACGATCGCGCTCCTCGTGGGCCTGACGGGGGCTGCTTCGGCAGCGACCGGCGGCGCCGTCACCCCGAGCGGCAGCCCTCCTCCCCCCGGCAGCCCCAGCGGCGCCCCAGCCGCGGACGCGCCCACCGCCGGCACGCTGAGCCTCGTCTCCGCCCAGGCCGCGCCGCGCAAGTCCTTCTACTACGGGGTCCGCTACCCCAGCCTCCGCTACGAAATCGGTAGCGACCAGCCCACCAACGACCTCCGCATCGACGTCGTAGACGCGGCCGGCACGACCGTCCAGAGCTTCTACCGCAACGACGTCGCGCCGAACACGCCCAGCAGCATCCGCTGGGACGGGACGACCGCGGAAGGCCGCCCGGCACCCAACGGGCGCTACACCTTCCGCATCTCCCCTCAGGTCGGCGAGCCGGTGCCGCTCGCCCGGAAGCGGGGCGCCTCCTCCTCCGAAGCGCCGCCGGTCAACCTCGGCTTCGCGATCTACGGCTACGCCTTCCCGGTCCTCGGCACGCACGACTTCGGCCAGTCCGGCGCGATGTTCGGCGCCGGCCGCTCCGGCCACACCCACCAGGGCCAGGACGTGATGGCAGAATGCGGGCTGCCGCTGGTCGCCGCCCGCGGCGGCAAGGTCCGCTACTCCGGCTACCAGGGCTCGGCCGGCAACTACCTCGTCATCGACGGCAAGGGGACCGGCTTCGACACCGCCTACATGCACCTGCAGGAACCGTCGCCGCTGCAGCCGGGGATGACCGTCCGCACCGGCGAACCGATCGGCCTGGTCGGGGACACGGGCAACGCGGCCGGCTGCCACCTCCACTTCGAGATCTGGACGGCCCCGGGCTGGTACGAGGGCGGCACCCCGCTCGATCCGCTGCCTTATCTCGAACGCTGGGACCGCTACAGCTGAGAATAAGTCTCATTATCTGATACCGTGCCCGGCCGTGGACTGGGCCGAGCACGCACTGCAGCGCCTCGACGAGGCCGGGCGTCGCAGCGGCGCCTCGCGACGAAAGGTCGTGGAATTGCTGGCGGAGGAGCACTGTGCGGTGACCGCCCTGGAGATCGACCGCCGCCTGGAGTCCGTGGGACGGGCGACCGTCTACCGCACCCTGGAGCAGCTCGAGCGGCTGCACCTGGTCCAACGGGTCGAGATCGGCGGCGACGCCGCCGGCTACGAGCGCCTCGACGCCGTCGAGCACCACCACCACATCGTCTGCGAGCAGTGCGGCCTGCTCGCCCCCTTCGCCAGCGATGAGCTGGAGCGGGCGATCGAGGCGATCAGCAGGCGCTCTGACTTCGCGGTTGCCGGCCACGACGTGGTGCTGCGCGGCGCCTGCGCCTCCTGCTCGGACCGCGATGCCTGAGGTCGCGATACCGCTCGCGGCGCTTGCCGTGCTGGCGATCTTCGGCGGCGGCGCGATCGCCCTGCGGCTCTCCCACTCGCTGCCGACGGTGGTCGCATTCAGCGGCGGGATCGTCGTCGCGGTCGCCCTGCTCGAGATCCTTCCCGAGGCGATCGAGCACATCGGCGACGCCCACGACGCGGTGCCCCTGGTCGCGCTCGGCTTCGTCGCCTTCTTCCTCCTGGAGCGGGTCCTCGTCCTGCACCACCGCGACGACCCCGAGCAGGCGCGCGCGCACGGCCGGGTCGGGGTGCTCGGTGCGATGGGCCTCTCGCTGCACACCTTCACCGACGGGGTCGGCATCGGCCTCGCCTTCAGCGTCAACGCCGAGGCCGGGTTTCTGGTCCTCCTTGCCGTCGTCAGCCACGGCTTCGCCGACGGGCTCAACACGGTCAGCTTCGTGCTGAGCCAGTCCGGCGACCGCTCGCGGGCGAAGCGCTGGCTGCGGATCGACGCGCTGGCGCCGCTGGCGGGAGCCGCGGTCGGCTCCCTGATCTCGGTCTCCGACCAGACCCTCGGCTACTTCCTCGCCGTCTACGCCGGCTTCTTCCTCTACATGGGCGCGACCGACCTGCTGCCCGCAGCCCACGCCCACGAGCACAACGGCCAGGGGTCATGGCTGAGGGTGGCGCTGACGGTCGCCGGCTTTGCCGCGATCTACGGCGTCACGCTCATAGGCCACGCCTGACGGGCCAGGAGGTCACCTGGCGGTGTCCTCAGTCGGCCAAATAGCCCTGCTATTCGGCCTCCCTGCGTCCTTGCCAGCCGACCTCCTGCCCACGTCAGACAAGGCAAGGGCGAGAGCAATTGGGACGGTTGCCGGCAGGGTGTCGAGGGCGAAGAAGAGCAGGTCGAAGGAGAGGCCGAGGGCGGCAGCGAGGGTCGCGGCACGGAGCTGGACGACGCGGTCCCCGGCGAGCAGGCAGCCGGCGGTGGCGGCTACGAAGGCGTCGCCGAAGCCCATCCGGGCGGCGCCGAATTCGAGCACCTGGAAGCGCGGCAGGCCGCCGGGGTCGGCGGCGACCAGGACCCCGCTGGGACCCTGCAGTAGCTCGGCCGCGATCAGGACCGCGTCGATCGTCGCCATCGCGTAGATCCCCCAGCGCAGCCAGTTGCCGGGGACCACCGACACCAGCAGCCAGCCGAGGGCGATGCAGCTGAGGCCGGAGAGAAGCGTGCCGGCGGTCTCGCCCGCAAGCGAGCCCTGCGCCGCCCAGGCGATCGCGAAGAGCGGCGCCGCCGTCAGCGCCCACCAGGGCCGCGAGCCGTGCAGAAGCGAACCGAGCGCGAACGCCGCCAGCGGCGGCACCGCGAGCAGCGCCAACCAGGCCAGCAGGTCGGCAGAGTCGGGCAGTGCCTCGATCCCGAAGACGACGACGACGATCGAGGCTGCGGGAACGAGCGCCCACCACGGGCTGTTGGGCATCCAGGCGAACGGAGGTCGCGCCCGCGGCAGCGCCACCAGAACCGCCTGAAAGAGGCTGAGCGCTGCTATCGAGACGGCAAAGGACGGCATCGCCGTCCGACCCTAGCCGCCGTCTACTCCCACTCGATCGTCGCCGGCGGCTTCGACGAGATGTCGAGCGCCACTCTGTTCACGTCGCTGATCTCGTTGATGATCCGGTTGGAGACCTTCTCCAAGAGGTCATAGGGGAGGCGAGCCCAGTCGGCGGTCATCGCGTCGTCGGAGGTGACGGCGCGGATCACGATCGGGTAGGCGTAGGTGCGGCCATCGCCCTGAACGCCGACCGAGCGGACGACCGGCAGCACGCAGAAGGACTGCCAGAGCTGGCGGTAGAGCTCGGCTGCGCGGACCTCCTCCTGCAGGATCGCGTCGGCGGCGCGGAGGATGTCGAGGCGCTCCTTCGTCACCTCGCCGCCGACGATGCGGATCGCCAGGCCCGGCCCGGGGAAAGGCTGGCGCCAGACCATCCGCTCCGGCATCCCCAGCTCGGCGCCGACCGCCCGCACCTCGTCCTTGAACAGCATCCGCAGCGGCTCGACCAGCTCGAACTCGAGATCCTCGGGCAGCCCGCCGACGTTGTGGTGGGACTTGATCGTCGCGGCGGCGTCGCTGCCGCCGGACTCGATCACGTCGGAGTAGAGCGTGCCCTGGACCAGGTAGGCGGCGTCCTGCAGCTTCGCCGCCTCCTCCTCGAAGACGCGGATGAACTCCTCGCCGATGATTTTGCGCTTGCGCTCCGGCTCGTCCTCCCCCGCGAGCCGGGCGAGGAAGCGCTCCTCGGCGTCGACGTGGACGAGCGGGATGCCGAACTGCCGGAAAGCCTCGACCACCTGCTCGGCCTCGTTCAGCCGCATCAGGCCGTGGTCGACGAAGACGCAGGTCAGCTGGGCCCCCACTGCGCGGTGGACCAGCAGCGCCGCCACCGAGGAGTCGACCCCCCCGGAGAGCCCGCAGACGACGGTTCCCTCGCCGACCTGGGCGCGGACCTTCTCGACCTGTTCGGCGATCACGGACTCGGCCGACCACTGCTCCTCACAACCCGCGATGTCGCGCAGGAAGCGGGTCAGCACCTCGGTGCCGTAGGGCGTGTGGACGACCTCGGGGTGGAACTGGATGCCGTAGAGGCCCCGCTCCGGGTCCTCGCAGGCCGCCACCGGGGAGCCCGGCGTCGACGCGAGCCCGGTGAACCCCTCGGGCGGCTCGAAGACAGCGTCGCGATGGCTCATCCAGCAGCTCTGCTCCTCCGGCAGGCCGTTCAGCAGCCGCCCGCCGCCGTCGCTCAGGGTCAGCTCGGTGCGGCCGAACTCCCCCGCCTCGGCCCCCTCGACCTTGCCGCCAAGCGCCTGGACCATGACCTGCATCCCGTAACAGATGCCCAGCATCGGGATTCCCAGGTCAATCAGCTCGACGGGGAAGGCAGGAGCGCCAGGCTCATAGACAGAGGCGGGCCCACCGGAAAGAACCAGCGCCTTCGGCTTGCGCTCGCGGATCCGCTCCACCGACGCCGTCGCGGGGAGCAACTCGGCGAAGACGCCGCATTCGCGGATCCGCCGCGCGATCAGCTGCGAGTACTGGCCCCCGAAATCGAGGACGAGCACCTCCTCGGAGGCCTGGGCCGGCGCCGCGCTGGCGCCGGCCTCAGTCGTCGGCGACTCCAACACCGGCCGAGACCGCGGCGCGGCCGTTGGAGCCCATGCCCACCGCCTGCTCGTTCTGCAGCTTCTTGCCCTCGCTCTGCAGCGCCGGGGCAACCATCACCTCGGCCCGCTGGAAGGAGCGGATGTCCTCGTATCCGGTCGTCGCCATCGAGGTTTTCAGCGCCCCCATGATGTTGAAGGTGCCGTCGTTCTCCTGGGCCGGGCCGAGCAGGATCTCCTTCATCGTCCCGTCCTGCTTGGTGGAGACACGGGTACCGCGCGGCAGCGAGGGATGGAAGGTCGCCATCCCCCAGTGGAAACCGCGGCCGGGGGCCTCTTTGGCGCGAGCCAGCGGCGAGCCGACCATCACCGAGTCGGCCCCGCAGGCGATCGCCTTGGAGACGTCCCCCCCGGTCCTCATGCCGCCGTCGGCGATCACGTTGACGTACTCGCCGGTCTCGAGCATGTGCTGGGCGCGGGCAGCGGCCACGTCGGCGATCGCCGTCGCCTGGGGGACGCCGATCCCGAGCACGCCGCGCGTCGTACAGGCGGCTCCCGGGCCGACCCCGACCAGGACGCCGACCGCCCCGGTCCGCATCAGGTGCAATCCGGTCGAGTAGGAAGCGCAGCCGCCGACCACGGTCGGCACCGGCACTTCGGCGATGAACTCCTTCAGGTTGAGCGGCTCGACTGTGGTCGAGACGTGTTCGGCCGAGATCACCGTGCCCTGGATGACGAGGATGTCGATCCCGGCCTCGACCGCGATCTCGTAGTGCTCGCGCACCTTCTGCGGCGTGAGCGAGCCGCAGGCGACCGCGCCGCGCTCCTTGATCTCGGCGATCCGCCGCCCGATCAGCTCCGGCTTGACCGGCTCGGTGTAGATCTCCTGCATGATCTGGGTCGCCTGGTGCTTGGGCGCCGAGGCGACCTTCTCCAGCTGCTCCTCGGCGTCCTCGAAGCGGGTCCAGATGCCCTCCAGGTTGAGCACCCCGAGGCCGCCCAGCTCGTTGACGAGGACGGCGGTATCGGGGCTGACCACCCCGTCCATCGCCGAAGCGACGAGGGGCAGCTCGAAACGGTAGGGGCCGAGCGTCCAGCTGATGTCTATGTCGTCGGGATCACGGGTGCGGCGCGACGGAACGATCGCGATGTCATCGAATCCGTAGGCGCGCCTCCCTTTCTTGCCTCGACCGATGTCAATCTCCAAGTTGGTCCTCCAGGCGGGTGGCGTTGAAGAGCCAGCCTACACTTCCGCGTGGACCTCCAGATCGTGCACCTCGACCTCTCCGAGCAGCCGCTCGACCTGGTTGCGGTCGACGGTGCCGGCGCCGAAGTGCTGGGTCGAGTCGGCGCCGCAGGCGACGGCGTAGGCGAGGCACTCCTCCCGCTCGCGGCCGTCGTAGCGAGCCGCCGTGTAGCCGGCCAGGAAGGCGTCCCCGGAGCCGACCGTGGAGACCGGGTCCAGCGCCCGGATCCGGACCTCGACGACGCGCCGCTCCGCTCCGTCGCCGATCGAGGCCACGCAGCCGTCGGGGCGGGTTATCGCCGCCTCGCCGGCACCGAGCCGGACCAGCTCCGAGAGGGCGTGGACGACGTCGTCGCGATCGGAGAACTCCTGCCCGACCAGCTCCTCGGCCTCGCCCTCGTTGGGGGTGACGACGGAGGCGCCGGCCCGCAGGCCGGCCAGCATCGGCTCGCCCTCGGAATCGAGAATCGTCGGCACGCCGCGCTCCTGGAGCTGCTCGACCAGGCGGCCGTAGAGATCCTCGCCGGCGCCCGGCGGCAGGGTCCCGGCGAGAACGCAGATCTTCGCCCCGTCTGCCAGGTAGCCGAGCCGCTCGACGAAGCGCTCGACCTCCTCGGCGCTGACCGCCGGGCCGCGCTCGTTGATCTCGGTCTGCTCGCCCGAGGTCGGGTCGACCACCGCCATGTTGATCCGGGTCTCGCCGGCGATCCAGGTGAAGTCGGTGAGGATCGCCTCCTTGCGAAGCTCCTCCATCACGCGGTTGCCGGTCGGGCCGCCGGCGAAGCCGGTGGCGATCACCGGCCGGCCCAGCAGGCGCAGGGCGCGGGCGACGTTGATCCCCTTGCCGCCGGCGACCGTGCGGCTCTCGACCGCCCGGTGACGATGGCCAAGACGGAAGTTCGGGACGGCGACGGTGCGGTCGATCGCCGCGTTGAGGGTGACCGTGAGGATCATCCTGCTCCGCCCCCTTCGCGGCGCCGCTCTCTCATCGCCCGCCTCTGCTCGCGACTCATCACCCCATCCTCTCGTCGGGTCCCGCGGCGCAGACGGCGCCACAGGAGAACCGCTCCGACCAGTATCCCGAACAGGGCAAGCGCAAACCAACCCAGATTCCCCGTGACCATGCTGCGCACCCGGTCGAAGGCGCTCGCCTCGGCAACCGCGCGGCCGGCGCGCAGCGGCACCGTGGCTGCCCTGCGGCCGTCGACCAGGACGGTCGCCCGGCCGAGCACGGCGCCGCGGCGGACCGGGCCCTCGACCTCCTGGGGCGCCCGTATCGCTACGCGCAGGCGCTGGCCGCGGCGGAGGCCGACGACGACCCGGCGGGAGGCACGCAGCGGCAGCTCGTCGTCGGTGTAGCGGATCGAGGGCTCGGCGAGGATCTTGCCGGCGCGGACCGGGGTGCGCTTCCGGTAGAGGGAGAAGCCGTACTCGAGCAGCCGCTCGCTCTCGCCGTCGCGCGCTTCCTCGCTCGGCGTGCCCAGCACCGCGGAGATCAGCTCGGTCCCGTTGCTGCGGCCGGCACCGACCAAGACGTAACCGGCCCCCAGGGTGAAGCCGGTCTTCACCCCGGTCGCCCAGGGCTCCTGCAGAAGCAGATCGTTGCGGGTGACGATGCGGCGCCGCGGGCGAACGCTTCGCAGCACGGCCTGCCGCGACGCGGCGATCTTCGCGAAGACGGGGATGTCGAGCAGGCGGCGCGCCAGCGCGACGAGGTCGTAGGCACTGGAGTAGTTGCCGGCCTCGTCGAGGCCGATCGGGTTCGCGTAGTGGGTGTCGGCGAGGCCGAGCGCTGCCGCGCGCTGGTTCATCTGCCGCACGAAGCGCGCTTCCGATCCGCTGGCGGCGACCGCGAGGTCGTAGGCGGCGTCGTTGCCGCTGCGCAGGATCAGGCCATAGAGCAGATCGCGCACGCTGATCCGCTGTCCCGGTCGCAGCTCCAGCAGGGACTCTTCGTAACTGCCGCCGTAGGGAGCGGCCCTGACCACCTTGCTCAGCGGCAGCTCCTTCAGGGCGACGTAGGCGGTCATCAGCTTCGTCGTGCTGGCGATCGAGAGGCGGCGCGAGGGATCGTTCGAAGCGAGCAGCGCGCCGCTGCGGGCATCGATCAGAGCCCAGGCACGAGCGTCGAGGTCGGGCGGGTCCGCGCCAGCCGCACCCGACGCCGACCAACCGGCCACGAGCAGCGTCGCGCAGAGCGCCGCGAGGAGCCGGCGCCCGCTCACCGCAGTTTCAGCTTTTCGCCCGAGACCAGGATCTGCGGGTCGACACCCGGGTTCAGTTCCTCGATGCGGGAGACCGGGACTCCGGTCTCGTTGGCGATCGAGGTCAGCGTGTCGCCGTTCTGGACGACGTAGGACTTCGGAGCCTCGTCCTCGTCACCATCGCTGCTCCTCGTCACCTGACCGCCCCGCGAACCGTTCGCCGAGCGGTCGTCCTCCCCATCCCCGACCGAGGTCGCGATGACCACGATCAGGACCAGGAAGCCGCAGACGAGAGCGACGACGGCGGCGAACCGGGCAAGGGCTGAGCGCTGGTTCATGAGACCTCCCAAACCGCCGCGCGAAGCCGCTCGGCGGCCGCCCCGGGGTCGGGGTCGGAGGCAATGCTACGCGAGGCGGCGACCAGTCCGGAGGCGGGACCCGGTGCGAAGGCCGGCCCGAGCAACTCGGGCCGGCCACCCTGGGCGCCGACGCCTGGGATGAGAAAGACGGAGCGCGGCATCAGCTCGCGCAGACGGGCGAGGTGCTGGGGCTCGGTGGCGCCAACCACTGCGCCCATTCCGCTGAGGCCACTGGCTCCCACCAGCCGGCCGGCAAACCCGTCGACCATCCCCGCCAGCCGCTCGTGCAGGGGGCGATCCGGCGCCGGCAGGTCCTCCACGTCGGCGGCGCCGGGGTTGCTGGTGCGAACAAGGGCGAAGACACCGGCACCCGCCTCCTCGGCGGCTGCGACGAGTGGCTCCAGGGCGTCGCCGCCGAGCAGCGGGTTTGCGGTGAAGGCGTCTGCGCCGAGCCCAGGCACGGGCCCCCAGGGCGTCGGCGTCTCGCCGACCAGCCCCTGCGCGTAGGCGGCGGCCGTGACCGGCACGTCGCCGCGCTTGCCGTCGGCGATCGTCAGCAGGCCGGCCTCGCGAGCCGCGTCGCAGACCTCGGCGAGCGCCGCCCACCCCGGGGCGCCGAGGCGCTCGAAGCAGGCGAGCTGGGGCTTGATCGCGACGCAGGCCGGTCCGGCCCGTTCGATCAGCTCCCGGCAGTGGGCGGCAACCGCCGCCCCGGCCCGCTCTGCAGCGGACCCCGCGGGAGCGATCCCGCCGGCCTCACCCGGACCGAGCTTCGCCGGGTCCGGATCGAGGCCGAGACAGATCTGGCTGCGGCGCTCCTCTACGAGCGCCGCCAGCCGATCTGCGAAAGGAGTGGGGCTCAGCCCTTGACCTTGGACTTCAGGGCGGAGCCGGCCGAGAAGCGAGGAACCTTGCCTCCCGGGATGGTGATCCGCTCGCCGGTGCGGGGGTTGACGCCCTGGCGGGGGCCGCGCTCAGCCACGTGGAATTTGCCGAAGCCGGTGAAGCTGACCTCGCCCCCGTTGCTCAGGGCGTTGGTGATCGTCTCGAGTACAGCATCGACCGCGTTGCTCGCGGCTTTCTTGCTGCCGATCCGGTCGTCAGCTGCCAGTTGGTCCAGAAACTCAGCCTTGGTCACGTCGAAGCTCCTCCGTCGTCGTTGCGGTCGGGCGGCAATCTAACAGTGGCTGCGGGCGTAAGCGTGGCTGTGCGGCTCACGGCCTCAGGAGCCGCCAACCGTCATCTCCCCGATCAGCAGCGGCGGGACGCTGATCGAGTCGCCGAAGGGGACCCAGCGCGGGGTGGCGCCTACCGCCCGAACCGCCCCCAGCATCGAGACCAGCTCGCCCGCGATCGTGAACTCGCGCAGCGGCTCGGCCAGCTCACCGCCGCGGATCGCCCGTCCCGAGGCGCCGACCGAGAAGGCGCCCGATACGGGGTTGACGCCGGCGTGCAGGCCGGCGACGTCGGTGACGAGGACGCCCTCGCCGGCCTCCCGCAGCAGCTCCTCGAAGCCCAGCGAGCCGGGGCTGACGATCAGGTTCGAGGCCGAGACCCCCGGCGGGGTGCGGTAGCCGGAGCGGCCTGCGTTGCCGGTCGAGGCGGCACCGCCTCGCCGCGCCGTGTAGGTGTCGTAGAGGAAGGTGAGGAGCCTGCCGTCCTCGATCAGAGGCGTGCGGCGTCGCGGCACTCCCTCGTCGTCGATCGGCGCCGCGGCGAAGCCATCCGGGTCGAGACCGTCGTCGCGAAGGGCAAAGGCCTCGGAGGCGACCGGCTCGCCGAGCAGCGCGGCGAAGGGCGAGCGCCCCCGCTGCACGGCGTCGGCCCCCAGGCCCCTGCCGAGCAGGCCGACGAAGCTGGCCGCAACCGTCGCGTCGAGGACCACCGGGCAGGCGCGGGACTCCGGCTTGCGGGAACCGATCATCTCGGTCGCCCGCTCGCCGGCCTCGCGACCGATCGCGGCGGGATCGAGGCCGGCCGGCCCGCGGGCGATGCCGAACCCGAGCCCGGTCTCACGACCCGACTCGTCGCCGGCGAGGGCCTGCGCGTAGGCGTAGCAACTCGACGTCTCGTACCCACCGCCGGCCCCGCGCGAGGAGGCGATCGCGACGCGCTCGGAGCTGTCGAAGTAGACGGCCTGCTCGACTCCGGTGACCCGCTGGTCGAATCCCTGTGCGGAGCGTTCGACCGCGAGGGCCAGCTCGGCGACGCGCGGGGTCTCCCACTCGGCCACGGACGGGTCGCTCAGGCCGGCAAGCGCCGGCACACCCCCGGTCTCGACCGGGGGCCCGGCAAACTCGTCCGGGTCGGCGACCCGGGCCGCCTCGACGGCGCGGGCGGCGATCGCGGCGACCCCCTCGGTCGAGAGGTCGGTGCCGAAGGCGTAGCCGACCCGGCCCTCGAGCCAGGCCCGAATGCCGACGCCGCGCTGAGTCGCGGCGCTGAGGCTCTCGATCCCGCCGCCGTGGGTACGGACCTCGCGCATCTCGGTCTCGGTGGCGTATGCCTCGGCATCGCCGGCACCGGCGGCGCGGGCGACCTCGACGGCGCGATGCGCGAGATCGGCGTCGACGACCGAACTCACAGCTCGGTCCCGCCCACCGTCATCGCGGCAATCCGGACGTGTCCCTGGCCGGTGCCGACCGGCGCTTTCTGGCCGCCCTTGCCGCACATCCCGGTCTTCATCCAGAAGTCGTTCCCGACCGCGTCGATCGCGACGAGCGCGTCGAGGCAGTTGCCGATCAGCGTCGCCCCACGGCAGGGAGCGGTCACCTTGCCCCCCTCGATCAGGTAGCCCTCGTTGACGCCGAAGACAAAGTCCCCGGTGGCCGGATCGACCTGTCCGCCGCCGAAGGAGACGGCGTAGAAGCCCTTCTCCACCTCGCCGATCATCGCCTCCGGCTCGGCCTCGCCCGGTGCGATGTAGGTGTTGGTCATGCGCGGGATCGGCAGGTGTCGGAAGCTCTCGCGGCGCCCGTTGCCGGTCGAGGCGACGCCGTCGCGCTCCGCCGTGAGGCGGTCGTAGAGGAAGGAGGTGAGACGACCCTCGGCGATCACCTGGGTCTTCTGGGTCGGCGTGCCCTCGTCGTCGATCCCGTCGCTCCCCCACTCGCCCGGCATGCGCCCGTCGTCATAGGCGCTGAGCAGCGGCTGGGCGACCCGCTCGCCGAGCTTCCCGGCGTAGACGCTCGCGTCCTTCTGGATGTGGTCCGCCTCCAGCCCGTGGCCGGTCATCTCGTGGAAGAGGACGCCGCCGAACCCGCCGCCGACCACGACCGGCATCGAGCCGGCCGGGGCGGGGATTGCGTCGAGCAGGGTGAGCGCCTTGCGCGCAGCGCCGCCCGCGATCGCCGCCGGGTCGTCTTCGAGCAGCTCGAAGCCGCGGTGGCCCCCGAGCGTCTCGGCGCCGGTCTCCACCCGATCGCCGCGCCGCGCCACCGCTTGGGCCCCGATCCGCACGCGGGTCCGGGCGTCGCCGGTGAAGAGGCCGGCCGAGTTGGCCACGGCGACCTGGCGCCGGGCCTCCGCGTAGGAGACCTGAAGCTGGGCGATCTCACCGCCCTCGGCTCGGCCGCGCTCGTCCAACTCGCGCAGCAGCTCCGCCTTGCGGGCGGCGGGAACCTCCCCCGGCGGCCGCTCGATCGGCTGCGGGGTCGTCGCGACCGCCTGCAGCGGGCGGGGCTCGGCGCGCTCGGCGCGCAGCGCCGCGGCGGCCTCTCCGGCGGCGTGCTCGAGGCCGGCGGGGTCGAGACCGTCGACATGGGCGAAATAGGTGGTGCCGCCGCTGACCACGCGGACCCCCGCACCCTCCTCGGCCCCCGACTGCACCGACTCGATCCGCGACTCGTCGATCCCCATCGTCATGCCGGCGCGGCGTTCGGCGAAGACCTCGGCGAACTCGCCGCCCGAGGCGAGGGCGCGGGCAACGACTCGCTCGGCGACGGCGGGGTCGAGCAGGGTCTCGGGCCCGCTCATGTCTTGGGCCGCTTTCCGGCCACCTCGATCAACCTGCCGGCCGCCACGAACAGCTCGCCGCCTGCAACCGAGTCGGCGGCGTGGTCCTCGGCGCGGCCGTCCCGGTAGTAGAGGCGGGCGAAGGGACGGCGGAGGGCGCGGCGCCGGCGCACATAGGCAGCCGCCTCGTCGGCGTAGCCGGAGACACGGCCGAGCAGGACGCGGTGGGGCTTAGGGACCATCCGGCACCCCGCTCCCGCCCGCCGCCAGATCGCGCAGCAGTGCCCGCATGTCGAAGAAGGTCAACGAGGAGAGAGCGAAGCGATCGGTGACCGCGATGGCGGCGAGACCCGCGTGGCGCAGGGCGAAGACCTCGCCCTGCTCGGTGCCGATGTGGACCTGCTCGACCGCCTCTCCGCCCGCCCGGTCGGCGACCTCGAACAGCGCCGCCGCGTCCTCGCTCCAGCGGTCGGCGTCGCCGTTGGCGGCGAGGACCGACCCCCCGGCGTCGAGGATCGCGGCGCCGCGAAGGTCGGGCGACATCTCGGCGAGGAAGGCAAGCGCCGCCTCGGCGGCGTCGCCGGAAACCGTCGCGCTCGTCTCACCGTCGGGCACCTGCGTGAAAATACCGGCCGTGCCGATCGCCCGCGCCTCCTGGATGACCGTCGTAGCCGTCTGTGCGATCGCCGTCGTCCTCCTCGCCGTCGGGGGATACACCGGCTACGCGGTCACGGTCGGCGCCGTCGGCCTGGCCGCAGCGGTGAACCTGCTCCCCAGTCCCTAGCCCGCCGCCGGAGCCCCAGATGGTTATTCCACGGCCTCTCCGCGGGCTGAGGCGGGATGACGGGTGCGGCTCGGCTTGAAGCTTCCCCAAGCTTGAGACCCTGTAGCCGCCCTCACAGCTTGGTCATCCCGGGACACGTGTCGACAGAGAAGCCTGGCCGGCCTCCGGGCGAATGTCGCGAAGCGGCCTATGCAATCCGGTGATTGCGCGGCCGTAGGCCGCGCTCATCGTTCACCCCAAGAGCGAAGCTCTTGGGGTGTCAATTCGACCGGAGGTCGGCCAGGCTTCTCTCACACCTACAGGATCGTGGAATCGACCATCTACCCAGACCGATACGGGCCGTCGTCCCCGGCCGGATCGTGGAAGGACGTCTCCGGCTCGGCGTGGATCAGGACCTCGCCACCCGGGATGTCCGCCTCGATCGAGGCCCGCATCGCGTGGGCTAGCTCGTGCGCCCGCTCGAGGCTGGTCCCCGAGCGGTACTGGACGTGGAGGTCGACGTAGCGGCGACGCCCCGCTCGGCGCGCCCGCAGCTTGTGGTAGCCGGCCACCTCGGGAGTGCGGGCGGCGGCGATCGCCGCCTCGATCTTGTCCATCTCGGCATCGGGCAGCGCCTCGTCGACGAGGACGCCGGAGGAGCGCCGCAGGATGCGCAGGCCGGCGACGACGATCGCGGCCGCGACGAGGAGTGCGGTGATCGAGTCGAAGGCGACTATCCCGGTCAGCTCGACCAGCGCCAGACCGGCCAGGACCCCTGCGGAGGTGAGGGCGTCGGCGCGGAGGTGGGCGGCGTCCCCTTCCAGGGCGGGCGATTCATGCGCCTTCGCCTGCCGGTAGAGGATCGTGGAGACGATCAGGTTGGCCAGCACCGAGAAGCCCATCACCGCGATGCCGATCCCGAGGGCATCGACCTCCGCGCCGACCACGAGCCGCCGGGTCGCCTCGAAGACGATCACGCCGGCGCCGACCAGGATCAGCATTCCCTCGATCGCCGCCGCCAGGCTTTCGACCTTCTCGTGGCCGTAGGGATGCTCGGCGTCGGCAGGCTCGTCTGCCTTGCGGACGGAGACGAAGGCGACGACCGAGGCGACCAGGTCGATCATCGAGTGGATCGCCTCGGTGACGATCGCGATCGACCCGGTGATCGCCCCGGCGGCGAGCTTGATCGCGATCAGGACCGAGTTGGAGGCGATCGAGAGCGCCGCGGCGCCGCTTTTGGTGCGGATCATCTGCCTGGCGCCGCCGCCCTGCCGGCACCGAGGTGTCCGAACAGCTGCCGCGCGGCCAGTCCGCGATGGCTGATCTCGTTCTTCTCCACCTGGCTCAGCTCCGAGTAGGTGCGGGTGTCGTCGGGCCCGGTTGCGTCGGGAACGAACGCCGGGTCGTAGCCGAAGCCCCCCTCGCCCCGCGGCTGCTCGATCAGGTGCCCCTCGCAACGTGCCTCGAAGACGTGCTCGGTGCCGTCCGCTTCGACCAGGGCCAGGGCACAGGTGTAGTAGGCGCCCCGCTCGTCGCCCGCCGCGGCGACCTCGCGCAGCAGCTTCGCCAGGTTCTCCCCGTCGGTCGCGCCCTCGCCGCCGTAGCGAGCGGAGTGGATCCCGGGCCCGCCGCCCAGACCCACTGCGCCGATCCCAGAATCGTCGGCGATTGCGGCCTTGCCCGTAGCCCCGTGGGCCGCGCGGGCCTTGTCGAGCGCGATCGCGGCGAAGCTCTCGCCGTCCTCCGGCGGCAGCTCAACCCCCTCCGGCAGCGGCTCCAGCTCGACCCCGGGCAGCAGTTCGCGCATCTCGCGCAGCTTGTGCCTGTTGCCCGTAGCGAAGATCAAGTTCCGGCTACCCGCTCCTGCACCCCTCGCAGCCGCGAGATCCCCATCTCGGCGAGGCCGAGCAGCTCGTCGAGCGAGGCGCGGGAGAGCGGCGTCCGCTCCGCCGTAGCCTGCACCTCGACCAGGCCGCCGTCGCCGGTCATCACCACGTTTGCGTCGACCTCGGCGCGCGAGTCCTCGCCGTAGTCGAGGTCGCAGAGCGCCCTCCCGTCGACCATGCCGACGCTGACCGCCGCGACCGAGCCGGTCAGCGGCATCGTCTCGATCTTCCCCGCGTCGAGCAGCTTCTGCAGTGCGAGCCGCAGGGCGACGTAGCCGCCCGTAATCGCCGCGCAGCGAGTGCCGCCGTCGGCCTGCAGCACGTCGCAATCGACGTAGACGCTGCGTTCGCCGAGTGCCTTGAAGTCGACGACGACGCGCAGCGAGCGCCCGATCAGGCGCTGGATCTCCACCCCTCGCCCGTCCTGGCGACCCTTCGAGACGTCGCGTGCCTTGCGGTCGCCGGTGGAGGCGGGCAGCATCGAGTACTCGGCGGTCACCCAGCCCTTGCCCCGGCCACCCATCCACTTCGGCACCGACTCGTTGACCGAGGCGGTGCAGATCACCCGGGTTTTGCCAAGCGAGATCAGCGCCGAGCCATCGGCGGTCTCGACGAAACCGGGGTCGATCGTGACCGGCCGGATGTCGGCCTGTGCTCGGTCATAGCTGCGGGAGGCTGGCATCGGGCGAGTCTTTCACGAGCCTGCAGGAGACGGCGCGCCGCCGGATCCGGGATCCGGCAGGATGCGGAGGCCGCGCTGGGAGAAGTGCGAGTCGAACGCGAACGCCTCCCCGCCTCCGTCGCGCTCAATCAAGGCGAAGGAGGTCGCGTCCACGTAGCTCCAGCGCTTGTCCCGGTGTCCCTCGAGGATCGCCCAGGCCTCGTCCTCGACGACCGGATCGAGCCGGACCAGCTCGATAGCCGAGCCGGCGCGAAACCGGCGCCCCCACTCGATCGCCTCCTCGCGCCCCACCCTGACCAGCAGCGCTGTATAGGTCTCGGCGAACACGTAGTTGGAGGTGAACAGCGCCGCTCCCTCCGAGATCAGCTCGGCCAGCGCCACCCGGGCGTGCCCGTGCTCGGCCTCCGACTCGTTGCGCAGCGCGACGAAAGCGCTGGTGTCGACGAACACGGACCTCATCGGCCGTAGAGGTCGTGGTCCAGCGTCTCGACGCTGGTCGCCTCGCGGCCGCGCCCGGGCGCCTCGTCGGCCAGGAAGCGGAGTAGCGGATCGGCCGCGGGATCGGCCAGGCGAGCCCGCTCGGCGTCGATCAGCTCGCGCACCACCGCGGCGATGCTCCCCGACCCACCGGCCCGCTGCTTGAGCCAGCGGTACTGGCTGTCGTCCAGATATAGCTGCGTTCGATGCTTCATGCTGGAATACAGCATACGGCGCAGCTCGGTCGGAATCCCCGGCCCGCTCCCAGCCGGCGCATGAGGCGGAAGCGAGGCCCTGACGAGCGGGACGGCCCGCGTCGCGAGCCGTCCCTCCGCCGCCCTCATTTGAACGTCACCTGGTCGACCGCCTGCTTGATCTTGTCGACGATCACGTTCGCCAACTCGGTTCCCTGTTTGCCGTTGAAGCCTTTCATCGCGGCGACCATCCCCACCATCAGCAGCGAGACGAGCAGGATCAGGCCGACGTACTCGACCGTCCCCTGCCCGCGCTCGCCGGCCGCGAGAGCGCGGATCGCCCGCAGCCGCTGCGTCACTGCGGCGTGCACGTAGCCCATCAACAGGTAGATCATCGAAGCCCCCCTTTGTGGTTTCCCCCGATCCTGCAAGGCCCCGAATCACCGATCTAGACGTAAATGAGCCAATTTCGTGGCGTCAATGTGAAAAGTCCGAGACGGGCGCCCGGTGGCCGGCGGATACCCTCACGCGCCATGCGCGTCCTGGTCGTCACCAACTTCACCCCGGACGCCGGCGCGCCCCAGCGGGGGCGCTGGGTGCGCGACCAGGTCGAGGAGGTGCGCCGCCACGGGGTCGAGGTCGACATGTTCACCTTCCCGCCCGGCTCGCGCCACTACATCCCGGCGACCCTGCGCCTGCGCAGACTGCTTCGCCGCGAGCGCTTCGACCTCGTTCACGTCCACTACGGGCTGACCGCCTGGTGCGCCCTGCTGGGTGGCGCCAAGCCGCTGGTCGTCACCTTCCACGGCACCGACGTCCGCCACCCGGTCGTCGGGCCGATGTCGCGACGGCTTGCCCCTCGCGTCGACCTCGTCGCCGCCGTCTCGCGGGCCCTCTTCGCGCCGGAGGACGGCAGGCCGGGCCTGCCGCGACCCCCGGGCTCTGCCGTCCTTCCCTGCGGGCCGGACCTCGACCGCTTCCGGCCGATCCCGCGGCTCGAGGCACGCCAAGCGCTGGACCTCGACCCCGCGGGCCGCTACCTGTTCTTCCCGGCAAATCCAAACCGGCGGGAGAAGCGCTTCGACCGAGCCTCTGAAGTTGCTGCTCGAACCGGGGCCGAGCTGCTCAGCGGCGGCTCGATCGACCCCGACGAGATGCCCTTCTGGGTCAATGCCGCCAACGCCGTCCTCGTCACCTCCGACTACGAGGGCTTCGGCCTCGCCTGCGTCGAGGCGCTGGCCTGCGACGTACCCGTCCTCTCGACCCCGGTGGGGATCGCGCCGTTCGCCCTCGCCGGGGTGGACGGAGCGCTCTGCGCGCCCTTCGACGCCGAGCTCTGGGCCGAGGCCGCCGCCCGCCACCTCGAGCGGCGGGACCCGCGGGTAGAGGGCGCGGCCCGCGCCGCATCGCTCTCGGCCGCACGGATGGCCCAACGGACTATCGAGGCCTACCGGGACCTTCTCTCGGCGGCGTAATAGATTGGGCCTGGAATGACCGAGGAAAAGGAGCGCGACTCCGGCAGCGAGGATCTCGGCGGGCAGGTCGATGCCGCCGAGCGCCGCCTGAGCGAGGCGGCAGACGCCGCCAACGCCGCGGAGAAGCGCGCGACGGCGGAGATCAGGGCGCTCGAAGCCAACCTGGAGAAGGAGCGGCAGCGCGCCGCCGAGGAGCTGGAGGGGATGAGGCGCGAGCACGCCGACGAGCTGCAGCGAGAACGGAGCGCGAAGGAGCAGGCGATCGCCGCCGCCGAGGCGCGCCTTGCCGAGATCGAGGCGCAGGCGGTAGCGGCCGAAAAGCGGATCGAGGCGGCGCAGCAGCGCGGCGGCGCGACCGGAGGCACCAGCGCGGACGCCGAGGCCCGCGCCCGCGAAGCCGCCGCCGCCTGGCTGCGCACTCAGGTCGAGGCGATCCGCCGAGAGGCGGGGCAGCGATAACGGCGGTGGTCGAGTGCGACGTCGCCGTCGTCGGCGGCGGCGCCGCCGGGCTGTGGACGGCGTTGCGCGCGGCAGAGCTGGGCGGTTCCGTCTGCTTGGTCTCGCGGACCCCGCTCTCCGAGAGCGCCAGCTTCTGGGCGCAGGGCGGACTCGCGGCGGCGCTCGAGCCCGGCGACTCCCCCGCCCGCCACGCAGCCGACACGATTGCCGCCGGCCGCGGCCTCTGCCGTCCCTCGGCGGTCGAGGCGCTGACCGAGGAGGCACCGGCCGCCGTGCGGGATCTGCGGGAACGCGGCCTCGCCTTCGACCTCGACCCGGACGGCGAGCTGGCGCTTGGGCTGGAGGGCGGCCACACCCGCCGCCGCATCGTCCACGCCGGCGGCAGCCAGACCGGCCACGAGATCACCTCGAAGCTGGCGGCGATGGTCGCCGCCGAGGAGCGGATCTCCGTTCTCGAGAACACCTCGGCGCTGGCGCTGTGGAGCGACGGCGAGCGCTGCCATGGCGTGCTGACCGGCGGCGGCTCGCTTGCCGCGAAGGCGACCGTGCTCGCGACCGGCGGCGCCGCGGCCCTCTGGCGACGGACCACCAACCCCTGGGGGGCGATCGGGGCCGGGCCGACGATCGCCAGTGCCGCGGGGGCCGACCTGGCGGACCTCGAGTTCTGTCAGTTCCACCCCACCGCCCTGGCCCTGCCCGGCACTCGCTTCGACGGCCTGCTGATCACCGAGGCCGTGCGCGGCGAGGGCGCCACCCTGCTCGATGCGTCGGGGCGCCGCTTCACCGACGAGCTGGCGCCCCGCGACGCAGTCACCGCGGCGATCCTCGACCGGATCGAGGCCGATGGCGGTATCGGCGTGCGGCTCGACCTGAGCGACCTCGACCCCGACCGCTTCCCCAACGTCTTCGAGTTGCTTGCGGAGGCCGGGCTCGACCCGCGCTCGGAGCCGGTCCCGGTCGCACCGGCCGCCCACTACACGATGGGGGGGATCGCCGTCGACCTCGACGGCCGCTCCTCGCTCCGCGGCCTCTACGCCGTCGGCGAGTGCTCCTGCACCGGGCTGCACGGCGCCAACCGGCTCGCCTCCAACTCGCTCAGCGAGTGCTTCGTCTTCGGCGGCCGCGCCGCCGCGGCGGCGCTGGCGGAGAGCGCGGCCCCCCGGCCCCCGGCGCAGCCCGAGTGGCGCTTCGAGCCGCCGACCGAGGCCACCCGCGACGCCGTCTGGCGCCTCGCCGGGCCGCTGCGACGCCCCGAGCAGCTGCGCGAGCTGCGCGGCGACTCCTACCCGCTCGCCGCGGCGATCGCGACCAGCGCCCTCGAGCGCGACGAGTCGCGCGGCGGCCACCTGCGCGTCGACGAGCCCGGCATCGACCCCGAGCTGGACGGCGTCCACATCGTCCTCGGCCCCGACGGCACCACCCGGCGCGAGAGCTGGCGCTGACCCTCGTTCGTTAGCGTCGGCCCATGCTGCTCGGGGTCGACGTAGGCGGGACCTTCACCGACGCCGTCCTCTTCGACGGCGAGACGGCGCACACCGCAAAGCTGCCGACGACCCCGGAGGACCAGTCGCAGGGGGTGATCGATGCGGTGCAGGCGGTTTTGCGGCGGGCCGGAGCGAGACCCGCCGACGTCGAGTCCTTCGCGCACGGGATGACGGTCGGCACCAACGCGCTGCTCGAGGAAAGCGGCGCCCGCACCGCGCTGATCGCGACCCGCGGCTTCGCCGACCTGCTCGAGATCGGCCGCCAGGACCGCCCCGACCTCTACCGCCTCTGCAGACCCAAGCCGGCGCCGCTGATCGAGCCGGACCTGCGCTTCGAGGCGGCAGAGCGGACCGGCCCCGAGGGGATCGTCGAGCCGCTCGACCCCGAGGAGCCCGACCGGCTGGCGGAGCTCGTCCGCGCCAGCGGCGCCGAGTCGGTCGCCGTCTGCCTGCTCTTCTCCTACCTGGACCCCTCGCACGAGCAGGCGGTCGCCGAGCGGCTGCGCCGCGAGCTGCCGGGTGTCCACGTCTCCGCCTCGCACCAGGTGCTTCCCCGCTTCCGCGAGTACGAGCGCTGCTCGACCACCGCGATCGACGCCTACCTCTCCCCCCTGCTCGGCCGCTACCTGGGACGGCTCGGCGAGTCGGCCACCGAGGCCGGCCTGCCCCGACCGGTCGTGATGCAGTCCTCGGGCGGCGTCGCCGCAGCCGAGGATGCGGCACGGGCGGGCGCCTGGAGCGTCCTCTCCGGGCCCGCCGGCGGCGCGGTCGGGGCCGGGCTCCTCGCCCGCGCCTGCGGCGACGGCAACGCGATCGGGCTCGACATGGGCGGGACCTCGTGCGACGTCTGCGTGGTCGAGGACGGCGAGGTCCGCCGCACCGACTCGCGGCAGATCGGCGGCCGGACGATCCAGCTGCCGATGGTCGACGTGCACACGGTCGGGGCGGGCGGCGGCTCGATCGGGTGGCGGGACGCCGGCGGGGCGCTGCGGGTCGGCCCCCGTTCGGCCGGCGCCGTGCCCGGCCCCGCCTGCTACGGCCGCGGCGGCGTGGAGCCGACGGTCACCGACGCGAACCTCGCGCTCGGCCGGCTGGCCCCCGACTCGACCCTGGCCGGAGGCGTCGCCCTCGACGCCGATGCCGCCCGGGCGGCGATCGGAAGCCTGGCCGGCTCGCTCGGCCTCGGCGAGCTGGAGACCGCCGAGGGAATCGTCCGGGTCGCCAACCAGGAGATGGTGCGGGCGCTCCGCGTCGTCACGGTCGAGCGCGGCGTCGACCCGCGCCGCTTCGCCCTGCTGCCGTTCGGCGGCGCCGGGCCGATGCACGCAGCCGCGATCGCGGCCGAGCTGGGCATCGACCGCATCCTCTGCCCCCGCGCCGGCGGCGTCCTCTCCGCACTCGGCCTCTGCGCCTCCGACCGCCGCCGCGACACGACCCGCACCGTGATGCTGAGCGGCGCCGATTTCGCCGCCGAGCGGATCGCCACCGAGGTGGACGAGCTGATCGCCAGGCTCGACGGCGAGCGGACCGGTGCCGAGGTCGAGGTCGTCTACGAGATGCGCTACGCCGGACAGGCATTCGAGCTGCCGGTGCCCGGTACGACCCGCCCCGATCCCGAGGACCTGGCCGGCCGCTTCGAGCAGGCGCACGAGGAGCGCTACGGATATCGCGACCCCGACGGCGAGGTGGTCCTCGTCGACATTCGCCTCGCCCTCGTCGCACCTGGCCCGCGACCGCGGCCGGCGGCGGCGCCCGAGGGCCGGCTGGAGCAGAGCGCCCGCCCGGTCCGGTTCGACGGCGAATGGGTCGAGACCCCGGTCCTGCGCGGCGAGCCCGCCGCCGGGCACGCCGCCGAGGGACCGGTCGTCTTCGAGCTGCCGGAGGCGACCTTCGTCGTCCCGCCGGGCTGGCGCACCGAGGTCGACGAGACCGGCACGATCGGCGCGGAGGTCAGGCGGTGAGCGGCCTCGACCCGGTCACCCTGCAGGTGATGATCGGCGGCCTCCGCGCCGCCTGTGAGGAGATGGGTGCGACGCTGATCCGCTCCGCCTACTCGGCCAACATCAAGGAGCGCCACGACTGCTCGACGGCGCTCTTCGACGCCCGTGGGGAGCTGGTGATGCAGGCCGAGCACATTCCCGTCCACCTCGGCTCGATGCCGGACGCGGTCGCCGCCGTGCTCGGCGAGGAGCACCGGCCGGGGTCCGCCTGGGTGCTCAACGACCCCTACCGCGGCGGCACCCACCTCCCCGACGTGACCCTGATCTCGCCGGCCTTCGTCGAGGACGAGCTGCTCGGCTTCGCCGCCTGCCGCGCCCACCACGCCGACGTCGGCGGCCCGACCCCGGGCGGCATGCCCGCTCGCTCGCGGACGCTGGCGGAAGAGGGCGTGGTGATTCCGCCCACGCGCGTCGAGGACGGCGTCCTGGAGCAGCTGGCAGCCCAGATGCGCTCGCCCCGCCAGCGCCTCGCCGACTTCCGCGCCCAGGGCGCCGCCAACCGGATCGGCGAGCTGCGCTTCGCCGAGCTGGCCTCCCGCCACGGCGCGGGGCAGCTGCGCGCCGGCATGGACGAGATCCTCGCCTATGCGGAGCGCCGCACCCGCGCCGCCCTGGAAGCTCTGCCCGACGGGTCCCATGCGGCCGAGGACGTGCTCGAAAACGATGCCGGTGGGACCCCGCAAGACGCCGTCCTGCGAGTCGTCGCGACGATCGAGGGCGACCGGCTCCGGCTCGACTTCGGCGGCACCGATCCGCAGGTCGACGGAAACCTCAACTGCCCGCTCCCGGTGACCAAGTCGGCGGCTTTCTTTGCCGTCAAGGCGTTGACCGACCCCGACGCGCCGCCTTCGGCCGGCGCCCACCGCCCGATCGAGGTGATCGCCCCCGAGGGCTGCCTGCTCAACGCCCGCTTCCCGGCCGCCGTCGCCGCCGGCAACGTCGAGACCTCGAGCCGGGTCGCCGACCTCGTGATCGCCGCACTGGGCGGCGCCCTCCCGGTTCCCGCCCAAGGCCAGGGGACGATGAACAACCTGACGCTCGCCAACGACCGCTTCACCTACTACGAGACGGTCGGCGGCGGGCAGGGAGCCTGCCTCGACGCCGACGGGCCGAGCGCGATCCACGTCGCGATGTCGAACACGCTCAACACCCCGGTCGAGGCGCTGGAGACCGAGTTCCCGTTGCGGGTGCGGGAGCTGGCGCTGCGGCACAGCAGCGGTGGCGACGGCGCCCACCGCGGCGGCGACGGGATCGTGCGCGAGATCGAAGCGCTCGCCCCGATGCGCTACACGCTGATCACGGAGCGGCGGCGGCACGCCCCGCGCGGTCGCAACGGAGGCGCCGACGGCGCCCCGGGACGCAACCTGATCGACGGCAAACAGCTGCCGAGCAAGGCCGAGGGGGACCTGCAGAGGGGCGAGAGACTGCGGATCGAGACCCCCGGCGGTGCCGGAAGGGGACGGAAAACCTAAATTTCGGTGCGAAATTTGGCGTTTTCAATCGCCTCGTCTAGAATGCCCGGCTCGGGCGGGGCTTCCGCCTGGACTGTTCAGGACACCTCCCGGTCGCAGGTCACCAAACCTTCTCAGGTACAGATTCAGATGCCAATCGCTTTAAAGGAATGGGCAGTAACTGTGCGCGCTCTCGCCGAGGGCGAGCAGCTGCTGACCCTGCGCAAGGGCGGCATCCGCGAGGAGAACAAGCACTTCGAGCTCAAGCACGAGCGCTTCTTCCTCTACCCGACCTTCGACCACCAGCGGAACAACCTGGTGCGCGAGTCCCATCACCCGGAGCTGCGCCGCGCCCTCGAGGAGGGCGTCTGGCCCGACGAGGAGCCGCCGCCCAGGGCGCTGCTCCAGGACGGCGGCATCCCGCAGCCCGACCGCGTGCGGCTGCGCTGCTGGGCCGAGGTGACCGACCACCTGACGATCGCCAACCCGCGGGTGGTCGACGAGCTTTCCCCCTTCTACGTCTGGACCCCCGACTACGCCGAGAAGCGGCTCAACTGGAAGCGGCGCCACCCGCTGCACATCCTCTTGCTGCGGGTCCACCGCATCCCCCGCCCGGTCACCGTCCGGGTCCACGACGAGTACCACGGCTGCCGCTCCTGGGTCGAGATCGACCGCGAACTGCCCTTCGAGGGCACGCCGGTGATGGCCGACGAGGAGTTCGACCGGGCTCGCGCAGAGATTTACTCGCTCTGCACCGATTCAGAGCCCGTTCTCGTCTAAAGCCGTGAGTAGTCTCCGCCCATGCCCTGGGTAGAGACTCACTCCTTGAGTTTCACTGCCCGCCACGACAGCGGCGACACGGCGTTCGCGGAGCGCACGCTCGACCGGATGGAGGACCTCCGCCTCCGCCTCGAGGACCGTTTCGCCGCGGCGCCCGGCGACGTCACCGTCGTCGTCCACACCAATCCCGCTCTGCTGGCGATGGCGCACCCTTTCCTGCCCGCGGCGCGCTGGTCCGCGGCACCGGCCGGCCGCCGCTACCTCGCCGGCTGGGCGATGGCGACCGAGCTGCACGTGCTCAACGACCCGCACATGGAGCGCCGCGCCGCCGGCGACGACTCGCGCGAGGCGCTGCGCGGGACGGCCGAGCGCCTCTACGCCCAGCTCGTCGTCGCCGCCAACAACCCGGACCTGCCGCCGTCCTGGACGCCGCGCCGCTTCGCCCGCTACCTCAGCTGGGCCTGGCTGGTCGAGGGCGCCGCCCAGTACTTCGCCCGCCAGGTCGGCCTCTACCGCGCCGCGGTGATCCGCCGGCTGCGCGAGAGCGCCCGCCCCTCCTTCCCACCCTCGCGCCGCGACGCGGTCATCCTCGGCGGCACGATCTTCGACTTGCTCGAGACCGAGCGCGGCTCCGACGCCTGCGTCGAGCTCGCCCTGCGGCTGCAACCCGGCGGCGCCACGCCCACCCTCGAAGCGGCCTTCGAGGCGCCGGTCGCCGAAATAGAAGCCGCCTGGCGCGACTACCTGCGGGAAACAGCCCGGCCGAGCGCGGTCTAGCTCCGATGGGACAAGAAGCAGCCCAGGGCGGGACTCATGCCGCGGAGCGCACAGCTACGTCCAGCGTGACTGAGCGATCGGGGGCGGCGATTGCTGCACGCGCAGCTGCGATCAAAGCTTCCGAGTCGAGACGGTAGCCCTCAGCAGCAGCACGAAGAGGCTCTTCGATGCCGAGATCGGGATAGAGGATCTGCAGCTCTATCGGCAGGTCTCCCCGAAGAGCCACGATGGCACGGGGATGAACTTGGTCGGCTCGCTCTGCCGTTCCCCCGCGATCAAAAGCGATTGAGATCGCATTGGCCTTGCTGTCGTAGTCAGCTCGCATCAGTCATCCGGAAAGGTCGTAATGACGAAGTCGCGATCATCATCGGCAATAACGACAATGATCGCACGACCGCCGCTATCCAAGCCAGTCAAGTGCGGATTTCCATGATCGTCGACGCCCTCTCGCGTGGTGCGGACCACCGCATATTCGACATCCGCCGGCGAAATCTCGTAGAGCCTCATCTCGTTCTTCGCGTGTCGGCTGAAGCGCACACATGTCGAAGCCTGTAGCTCCGAAAACTCTCCCCCCTCAGGAGGGGATCGGGTGCAGAGCGGAGTTGCTTGTTATCCGGCGCCCGGGGTGCCCGCGAGCAGCTCGCGGGCTTCCTCGGCGACCTCTTCTGCGACGAGGACTTCCCGCGGGCCGGCGGCGAGGAAGTCGGGGACGTCGAAGCCGGCCGCCCGCCGCAGCATGCTCGGGATGCCGTGCTCGGAGAGCAGGCCCTGGATCATTTCCGCCTCGGCCTGCTGCTGGGCGTAGGCGACCTTGACCAGCTTGCCGCTACTCGGAGACAAGCTCGGCCTCGGCGATCTGGCCGTCGCGGATCCAGAAGCCCTTGACGTCCGGTGCCTCGGAGTCGGCGAGCGAGGCGATCAGGTAGACCGCGTCGGGCCAGCCGGCCAGGTTGACGTCGGTCTGCGAAGGATAGGCGGCGCTCTTGGTGTGGGAGTGGTAGATCCCGACCAGCTCCTCCCCCGCCTCTTCGATCTCCCGCATCAGCCGGAACTGCTCCTTGGAGTCGATCGAGTAGCGCAGCGGGCTTCCCTCCGCGTTCTCGGCCCGGTAGACCGTCCGCGCCTCGCCGTCGGCCCCGCCGACCATCCCGCAGCACTCGTTCGGCAGGTCCTCCCGCGCGTGCGTGACGATCTCGTCGATCAGGCTCTTGGCGATCCGCATCGGTTGACGACGCGCTTTCGCCTACCACCACACCGTCGAGTCGAGGTTCTCGATCTCGTCGATGGGCCTGGTGTAGACGCCGGAGGAGAGGTACTTCCAGCCGTCGTCAGGGATCAGGAAGACGACGTTGCCGCCGTCCAGCTCCTCGCCGATCCGGACCGCGATGCGGGCGATCGCGCCGGAGGAGACACCGGCGAAGACGCCCTCCTCGTCGAGCAGTTTGCGGGTCCAGACGACGGCGTCGCGGTTGGAGACCATGATCTTGCGGTCGAGCAGCGTGATGTCGATGATCGGCGGAATGAAACCGTCGTCGAGCGAGCGCAGGCCGTGGACCATCTCGCCCTGCATCGGCTCGGCCGCGACCAGCAGGGTGTTGGGGTCGTGCTCCTTCAGCCGCCGCCCGTTGCCCATCAGCGTGCCGCCGGTGCCGAGCCCGCCGACGAAGGCGGTCACCTCGTCGAGCTCCTCGAGGATCTCGACCGCGGTGCCATCGTAGTGGGCGCGCGGATTCGCCTCGTTCCCGTACTGGTAGGGCATGTAGTAGCCGGGGTCCTTGGCCATCTCAAGCGCCACCTCGACCGCACCGTTGGAGCCCTTGGCGCCCTCCGAGTAGACGATCTCCGCCCCGTACATCTCCAGCAGCTGGGTGCGCTCCGCGGTGACGTTGTCCGGCATCACGACCTTCAGCGGGTAGCCCTTGCGGCGGCAGATCATCGCCAGCGAGATCCCGGTGTTGCCGGAGGTCGGCTCGAGGATCGTCTGGCCCGGCCCGATCGCGCCCTCGGCCTCAGCCGCCTCGATCATCGACTTGGCGACCCGGTCCTTGACCGAACCGGTCGGGTTGTGGCCCTCGAGCTTGGCGTAGATCCGCACCCCGGGCTTGGGCGAGAGGCGCGGCAGCTCGACCAGCGGCGTATTGCCGATCGACTCGACGATGTCGCCGAAGCGCCCCCCGCAGGGTCGGTTTAGTAGCTCGTCGCGCATGCGATTCCCCGTTACTTCAAAAAGTATAGGGAGGGTGCGCCTGGGATGGAAGCGGCTAGCAGCCGCCGGCCATCGCCGGCAGGATGACGACCGTGTCGCCATCGGAGACCGCGGTGTCGAGCCCGTCCAGCACCCGCACGTCCTCGTCGTTGAGGTAGACGTTGACGTAGCGGTTGAGGTCGCCGTCCGGGCCGAACAGCTGCTCCTCGGTGCCGGGGTGCTCAGCGGTCAGCGCCCGCAGCACCTCGCCCACGTTGGAGCCGGCCGCCTCGACTTCGGGCTGCCCGCCCGTCTGCGGGCGCAGGACCGGTGGGATGCGGACGGTCGCCATCGGGACGCGATCCTAATCGAGACGGCCCGCGGCGGTTCTCAGCCGGCGCAGAAGAGCTCGTAGTCGGGGAACTTGCCCAGGTCCTCGTCGGCGACCTCGGGCGCGTTCTCGCCGCAGATCGGGCACTCCGGGTCGCGTCGCACCTTCAGCTCGGTGAAGCGGGTGCCCAGCGCGTCGAAGAGGAGCAGGCGGCCGATCAGCGGTTCGCCGATCTCGAGCACGAGCTTCAGCACCTCGTTGGCCTGCAGCAGGCCCATCGTCCCGGCCATCGCGCCCAGCACGCCGTTGGCGGAGCAGCTGGGTGCCAGCTCGGGCGGCGGCGGGGTCGGGTAGAGGCAGCGGTAGCAGGGGCCCTCGTAGGGGACGAAGGTCGAGATCTGGCCGTCGAAGCTGAGGATCGAGGCCGAGACGACCGGCTTGCGCAGCCGCACCGAGGCGTCGTTCAGCAGGTACCGAGTCGGGAAGTTGTCGGCGCCGTCGACGATCAGGTCGTACTGGCTGATGATCTCGACGATGTTCGAGGAGTTCATCCGGCCCTGGTGCTCGACCACGTTCACGTCGGGGTTGAGCGCCTCGATCGTGCGCCGTGCCGACTCGGTCTTCGGCATCCCGATCCGCTCGGTGTTGTGGATCACCTGGCGCTGCAGGTTGGAGGCGTCGACGACGTCGTCGTCGACCAGGCCCATCGTGCCGATCCCGGCCGCGGCCAGGTAGAGCGCGGTTGGCGCACCGAGCCCACCGGCGCCGACCAGCAGCACCTTCGCGTTCAGCATCTTCAGCTGGCCGTCGACCCCGACCTCGGGCAGCAGCGTGTGGCGCGAGTAGCGGTCGCGCTGCTCGGGGGTCATCCCGGAGGCGGCGACCACCGACAGCCCCTGCTCCTGCCAGGCGAGGATCCCCCCCGCCATCGAGGCGACGTTCTCGTAGCCGAGCGCCTGCATCTGCTCGGCCGCCTTGTAGGAGCGGTTGCCGCTGCGGCAGTAGAGGATCGTGCGGGCCGACTTGTCGGGAGCGGCTGCGGCGATCTCGTCGCCGAGCAGGCCGGGCGGCACCAGCTTGCCGTTCTCGAGGTGGGCCTCCTGGTACTCGTGCGGCTCGCGGGTGTCGACCAGGACGACGTCGCCGCCCTCGATCTCCTCGGCGGCCTCGAACGGCTCGATCTCCTCGATCTGCTGCTTGGTCTGCGCGCCAGTGGCCATGGCTTCCTCAAATCCCCCGAATCCGGATCGGCTTTTACTTCAAAAAGTATAGCGATGCTGTCTGGGCGTTTGGGCATCGCGCACGCCCGAAGAACCTTGGCCTGCACGTCGCCATCGGACAGACGGGTCTGGCCACCGCGGCAATGCAGCGCTCCTGAGCGTCGGGACTGTGGTAACCAGGGTGGGAAATGGCAACAGGGAGGAAGTGCCGAAGCACTGAGGAGATCGTGTGGCAGACGACAATCCGCTGCCCCGCCTCCGACGGATAAGAGACGAAATCCGCCGCAAAGACGCACTTTATCCCCAGCGAGATCGCCTGATCCGTCAGGCCGTCGAGCAGGGATATTCGGAGCGACAAATCGCAAAAGCGGCGGGCGTCCACCACACTCGCGTCAACCAGATCAAGCATAGTCGCTAAGCGCTTTTTCGTTGGCGCCTCCCGCGCTCGCCAATAGGCTCGCTCGGATGGCAGGGGACACCGGAAACCGGGCACTCAAGGCGATCTCGCATCCGACCCGGATCGAGGTCCTGCGGGTGCTCCAGAACCGCGTGGCGAGCCCGAAAGAACTGGCCAGCGAGCTTGGCGAGAACCTCAGCAACGTCAGCTACCACTTCAAGTACCTGCGTCAGGAAGGCTGCATCGAGATCGTCGAAACCGTGCCTCGCCGGGGCGCCCTGGAGCACCACTACCGCGCGACGGCTACGGGAAGCACGGCCGTGACGGTCCGCAACCTCGTCGCCGAAGCCGTGCGGGCGCTCAACGCCGGGACCTTCGGCGCCGGCGAGGACGGCTGCCTCGACTGGCGCTCGGTCGAGCTGGACGAACAGGGCCGGCGAGAGCTGTCGGAGCGTCAGGCCGAGTGGCTCGAGGAGGTGGAGCGGATCGCAACGGAAGCCTCCAAGCGACTCGCAAAAGGCAAGAGCGGACAGGGCAAGCGGATCGTGGCCGGAGCGATCGGCTTCGAGACACCGCCCGGCCCCGGCTTCGTCAGCGCCGGGGCCGAGGGCTGACTGGCCGAGCTACTCCAACTGCGCCCGGCAGCGAAGATCGGCCAGGCCACGCTCCGAGGCCTTCGTCAAGGAGATATGGCCGTGTCCCGATCTGTCTCGATCTGGCTCTCGCTGAGCGTCTCGTCGTAGATCCGCACCTGGTCGATCAGGCCGTCGAAGTAGGTGTTGAAGAGTTTCGTGCGACCGATCTCCAGATTCGCATTGGTGGCTTTGGCCGCGATGGCCGCAGCGGTGGCGGCGAGATCGCCGCCGACGTAGAGGCGCAGGTTGGTCCCGTCGGAGGTGAGCGCCAGGTGCGACCAGGTTCCGGTCGGCAGGGCCGAGGTGCCGGCGACGCCTTTGGTCGTACCGGAGGCGGCGACGTAGCCCTCCGGGACTCCGTTGCCCCGCGACATCATCAGGTAGCCGGAGTTGCCGCCGGAGTTCTCGGTCTTGGAGAGCACCGGCTTGAAGTTGGTCGCGGTGTCGGGCCGCACCCAGGCCTCCAGGGTGAAGGAGCCGGTCAGGTCGAGCCCGGGGGCGTCGGCGATCGAGACCAGGTCGTTGGTCCCGTCGAAGTCCAGTGCCGAGCCGTATTTGCCGCTGGTCCAGGTGGCGCCTTCGATCGTGCCGTGGTGGTTTCCGGCGCCGGAGTCGTGCAGAGTGGAGCCCGAGCCCTCATCGAAGGCATAGGTGGCGACTGGGTCGGGGTGTTCGAAGTTGCAGTCGCTCGGCGCCTGTTCCTCGCCGACCATCGCCGGGTCGAAGACCTCCTCGTTGCCGACGTCGAGGAGGGGCTCCTTGTAGCCGTCGCCTGAGGTGTCATCCCAGCCGCCGTTTGCCTTGCTCTCGGTGTTGCCCTCGGCCGCCAGGGCTTTCACGATCGCCTCGACGTCGGCCGCGGAGTCGGGGTTGCACTGGCTCGCCAGAACCGCAGCCGCTCCGCTCACGTGCGGGGTCGCACCGGAGGTGATCCCACACGGAAAGGGAGCGGCCATCCTCACGCCTTCGCCGAAGCCGCTGTTGATCGCTCTGGTGTCCTCGTTGCCGCAGAACGGGGAAGCTTCTTTGAATTCGCTGTCCTGGCTGGGCACACCGTCGGCGTCGATCACGACCGAGGTGACGATCACGTTGGGGTTGTTCTGCGGCGCGGCGAGCGAGGGCGTGTCAAGCGGGCGGTTGCCCGCGGCGACGACGAAGACGACGCCCTCCTCGATCGTGGCGTCGATCGCGGCATTTAGGGCTTCGCCGCTAGCGGTGGCGCAGGAGTACCAGTCCGGCGCAGGGTCCTCGCCGGGCCCCTCCCACGGCAGCTTGCAGCCGACGCTCATGTTGGCGACCTCGATCTGGTCGGCGTGCTCGTGGACCCAGTCGACGCCGGCGATGACGTGCGACATCGACAGCTCGGCGTCATAGGTGATCGGTTCGTCCCGATCCGCCTCGATCTGGCTCTCGTTGAGCGGCTCGTCATAGATCCACACCTCGTCGATCAGGCCGTCGAAGTAGGTGTTGAAGAGCGTCGCGCGTCCGATCTCCAGTTTGGCGCCGGTGGCTTTGGCCGCCACCGCCGCGGCGGTGGCGACGAGGTCGCCGCCGACGTAGAGGCGCAGGTTGGTCCCGTCGGAGGTGAGCGCCAGGTGCGACCAGGACCCGGTCGGCAGGGCCGAGGTGCCGGCGACGCCTTTGGTCGTACCGGAGGCGGCGACGTATCCCTCCGGGACTCCGTTGCCGCGCGACATCATCAGGTAGCCCGAATTGCCGCCTGAGGTTTCAGTCTTGGAGAGCACCGGCTTGAAGTTGGTCGCGGTGTCGGGCCGCACCCAGGCCTCCAGGGTGAAGGAGCCGGTCAGGTCGAGCCCCGGGGCGTCGGCGATCGAGACCAGGTCGTTGGTGCCGTCGAAGTCGAGGGCGGAGCCGTATCTGCCCGAGGGGGTCCAGGTGGCGCCTTCGATCGTGCCGTCGTGGCTGGCGGCGGAGTCGTGCAGAGTGGAGCCCGAGCCCTCGTCGAAGGCATAGGTGGCCACTGGGTCTGGGTGCGCCAGGCCGATCGAGGCATTGAGGTCCTGTTTGATCTGTGATTTGCCTGCCGGCAGGCCCCAGATCCGCACCTCGTCGATCGCCCCGTCGAAGTACTGGCCGAGCCAGGAGTCGGTGTGGCCGATCTCAAGCTCGCCGTCGGTCTGCTCTGCCGCGATCGCCGGTCCGGTGCCGCTCAGCTCCCCGTTGAGGTAGAGGCGCGTGTTTATCCCGTCGGAGGTGAGCGCCAGGTGAGACCAGGACCCGGTCGGCAGGGCCGAGGTGCCGGCGACTCCTTTGATCGCGCTGGAGGTGGCGACGTAGCCTTCGGGCGCCCCATAGCCCTGTGCGGACATGACGTAGCCGGGCCGGTAGTTGGAAGCGCCGCTGCCGACCTTGGAGATCAGTGGCTTCCAGTTTTTCAGGGGGGAATCGGGTTTCACCCAGGCCTCCAGGGTGAAGGAGTCGGTGAGGTCGAGCCCCGGGGCATCGGCGATCGAGACCAGGTCGTTGGTGCCGTCGAAGTCCAGAGCCGAGCCGTATTTGCCTGAAGGGGTCCAGGTGGCGCCTTCGATCGTGCCGTGGTGGCTTGCGGGCCCGGAATCATGGACGATCGCCCCCGAGCCCTCATCGAAGGAGTAGGCGGCGACCATCGGGTAGCCCTGCTTGTTGGAGGGCTTGGCCGACAGTTCGGGAAAGAGCCCGTGATCGATTACCTTCACGGCCCAGATCCGGGCGCCGGGGGCGACGCCGACGGTTCCGATCTCGTTGTCGAGGCCGGCGGCGCGATAGGCGGTCTGGGTGCCGTGGCCGGCCCCGTCGTAGGGGTCATCGTCATAGCCGCTGAGATCGCCGGGATCGCCGCTGTTCTCAAGGCAACCGTAGATCTCCTCTTCGAGGCCTTCATTCAAGCTGGGACTCGGGTGCCAGTGGGGGCTTTCGGGGTCGGGCGAGACATAGGGGGCGCCCGAATCGCCGTAGGGGTTGTCGGGGTGGACGCAGTCGGTTCGCTTGAAGACGTTGAGGTCCGCGGTGTCGTCGATCGCCGTGTCGAGCACGGCGATGTCGGCGTCGACTCGTTGCTCGTCTGTGCAGTCGATCGCGAAGTTGGAGTTGACCGCGGGGTCTGGTTCCCCCACCTGGTCGCAGGCGACGGCCCTGGTGTCGGCGGCGAAGATCCGGTGCAATTGCGGTGGGATGCTCTGGGGTCCGTCCGGGACGTAGGTTTCCCCTGCGGTGGCCATCTCCCGATCGGCCTCGACGTTGGCGACGGCAGGGTCGCGGGCGACGCTGCGGGCCGAGCGCGGCGACATCACGGCGGCGTAGCCCTTGATCGCCGAGCGGTAGACGTGGGTGAGGCGGGCATCGTGGCTGGCGGCGTGGCGACGGGCCAGGGCGCTGGGGTGATCGACTGAGTCCTCGAGCATGACGATGTAGGTTCGGGGGGCGGCGCTCCCATTGAGATGGGTGCCCTTCTCCTTGGAGAAGGGCCCTGCGATCAGGGCCGCTACGACGGCAAGAGCAGCGAGGAGTACGACGAGTCCCACCGCCGGGGTCGGCCGAACCCGGCGATCGCTGCGGCGCCGTAGAGCTGGTGAGCTTTTCATCGTCCCTGCCTTTCCTTTCCGGTGGCTTTCGAACGCCGGGATTACTGGTGAGCGAACCCGGGCAGCCAGGCTGCCCGGGTTCCAATTGCTCCTATTCGCTCAGCTGCAACGTCGGGCTCGCGGTGAGCACGGCGTCGCTGCCGGATTTGGCGCCGCAGATGCCGCTCTGTTCGTAGGCGACACCGGTTGCTTCGGCGTCGACTGCGATGCCGGCTTCGGCACCTTCACCGACGTTTTCGTAGCCGACGCCTTCTAGGCCCGACTGGGCACCGAGCTTCACGGTGCAGATCAAAGTCGCTCCGGAGAAGACTTTGAAGTTGACCTGATCGCCCGGTTTGGAGCAGGCGATGCCCATCTCGCCGCTGTAGGGGGCAGCGGACTGCACGTCGAGGGTGTAGTGGCAGCTGTTCATCTCCACGGTGGTGGGGAGTTTGCCCGCGACCAGGCAGTTGCTGTATTCGGCGTCGAGGGCTAACGTGTTGCCGGCGGTGGCGAGATCTCCCGCGAAGCCGGTCGTGCCGCAGGCGACAGTGGAGGCGCCCACGGTTAGCGAGGCGGCGGCAGAGTCACCGACGATCGAGGCCGGGAACGCTTCGGCGTCGAAACGGGGGTCGGAGATACCCGCCAAGCGCAGGCCGTTCTGCAGATCCTCGACGCTCACGCCCACCGAACCTTCTTCTCCTTCGTCGGTTGCGGCGATCTCCCAGTTCGCGGTATAGCTGGCTGAATAAGTGCCGCTGCTGCATCCCGCGGGGCCGCTCATCGTCGATTGCAAGCCTTGGGCGAAGGCTTCGACCTTCACCGTGGCTTCGGTTCCTTCGCCTTCGTTGCGGTAGACGGCGAGCAGATCGCTCTTCGGCTGGATCGTCGCTTTGCACAGGCTCCACTGGATCGTGATCGGGCCGCAGCCGGCCGGGCCGATGTCGAAAGTACCCCAGAAGCCCGTGTTTTCAAAGGTCGGTTTGGAGCCCGGATGAAAGAGGAACTTGCATCCGTTCATTTTCAGCGTGCCGGTGCCGTAGAGACTGTTCCAGCAAGTGCTGTTGGTGGGCGACATCTCCAATGCCGCGGTGGGCCCTTCCACTTCTGTTGCGTTCAGACTCTGCCCGGGACCGGAGCACCACCCGAACCCGCCGCCTTCCATGACGAGATTATTAGTGGCCGTGCCGCTGTATAGGGCGGAATCTTCAGGCCCTTCACCCGAGAACTCCGACACGAAGCTGGACGCCTGTGCCGAGGATGGCCCTGCCAACGCTGCGATGGCCAGCGCCGCGAGTGCGACGAGGCCGAGCTTTCTTGCTCGTTTCACTTCTACCTCCCTGCTCCAGCGACTTGCGCCGCCGGTTTGACTGGGTAATTACTTGACTGGAAGTCCCTGCTGCTTCACTGCTCTTCTCAGCGCCGTTTGGCGCCCCTACCCTTCCCACACCTAACCCCCATTTTCGGCCTCTCGCTCAGCCGCACCCCGTTGTGGGCGCCGAGGAGGACCTCCGCGCGCGAGGGGCTCTGGCAGAGGTCGCGGCTGTTGACGATCAGTCCCTTCCTGCCGCCCTGCATGTCGACGACCACCTTCGAGAGCGGTGCGTCCGGGATCCCCTCGAAGCTCGCTCTGATCCCGCCGCGGATCGAGTCGATCCGCGCCGAGGACTCGATGTCGACCAGGCCCCTGAGGTCGAAGACGAGGTCCGGCAGCTTGTTGTTGGAGGAGCGCAGGTAGGCGGGGCCTTTCAGCGGCTCGTCGAGCAACGGGCTGAATGCCTGCACGTGGCCGTAGACCGCTCCCGGGGGACAAGCGTCGGCGGCGAACTGAACCCTGGTGCAGATCGTCCTGATGTGGGCCTGGTCGAGGAAAGCGGAGCTAGGGAGGCGAACGACGGTGCGCTCGATGTTGGCGTCTCCCGCTCGTGGTCTCAGGATCGCGCGAAGTGCCGGGTGGCCGCCTCGCTTGGTGCCGCCCCGCAGCCGCAGGGTGAGACGCGGTTTGAAGCCGAGGCGAGAGCAGTTGGCGGCCTGGAAGCGCGAGGAACGAGAGACAGGTGCGTCGTCGCCTTTGGCGAAGACGTCGGCTCCCCCGCCCCAGATCGAAGCCGCGGTCTGGAAGGGATCGCAGGAGGTCGGGTTGAGGGTGAACTGGGGTCTATCGACGTAGACCTGGATGTCTCTGACCCGCAGGGGGATGCCGGCGAGGATGTGGGGGATCGGGTCTGAGAGCGATCCGTCGACGGTTACCTCGGCGCTGCGGGGATCGACCTGCAGCGCCTGGCGCACCACTACAGTGCCGACGTCGAATGGGCCTGCCACCGCCGGGGTGATCGCGACGACCGAGGTCGGCGCGCCGGCGAAGGGCCCGGCGAGGTAGATCGAGCCGGGGACGTAGACCAGCTGGGAGCCGACTCCGGCTCCTGCCCTCAGCTGGCCGATCTGCGAAGAGGCAGGGCAGGAGGGGGATGCCAGCTCGGCTCTACCGCTCTTGGTCTTCGCCAATGCGATCTGGGCATCGGAGCATTTGGCCACCCCGGCCAGCTTCGCGACCACGCCGGGGGGCAGCAGGGCGTCGAAGCGGGTGATGTCCTGGTCGCCGTCGCGCCTCGTCAGGCGCATCTGGAAGGGGGTGTAGGAGGCGGCGTTGTTGTTGGCCGAGCCGGCCTCGAAGCCCGGGGCGAAGGGCTGGGTCCCGGGCGGTGGGCAGGGTCCGCCGTTGGGGCCCCTGGTGACCTGGAAGGAGGAGGTGGTGGTGTAGGGGTTGTCGGGGTTGGCCCAGGGGGTGAATACGGCTTTTGCCTCATAGCTTCCGCAGCGCGGGGGGCTGACCAGGGGGCTGCGGCCGCCCTCGCGGAAGTGCAGCTCGAAGTCCGAGAAGGGCAGCTGGGGGACGTTCTCGAAGGTCGAGACCAGCTGGCCGCTCTGCGGGTCCGGCTCGACCTTGCCGGCCTGCTTGATCAGGATCCCGAGCTCGGGTGAGCGGAAGACCATGTAGAGGGCCAGGAGGGAGTCGAAGGGGTTCTCTTTGCCCGCCTTGTCGGGGTCGTTTTGGGCGGCGATGTGGAGGGAGCCGTTCAGGGTCTTGCCCTCCAGCAGCGGCGACTTCACCTCGATCGTGCCGATCTTCGACTGGTTGGGGCAACCGGCTCCCGGTGGGGTGCCGATCCGCTCGCTTTCGTATTGGGCCAAGGAGCAAGCTCCTAGGCCCTCGGCCAGGGATGGGTTGGCGGTCATTCCCTCCGGCAGGGTGACGACCGCTTTCTTTATCTCCGACTGGGCCAGGCCGTCGGGGCTGGTCAGGCCCTCGTCGTCGAAGCGCAGGTTGAAGTCGAGGCCGGTCGGCGACTCGGCCGATTGGGAGGTCGGCTGTGCCTCGATCTCGGGGCTGAAGCCGAGTTTGCCGCAGCCGAGGAAGCCCTGGGGGGTGCCCCCCTGGTCGTGGGTGAGGACGAAACCCGAGTCGAGGCCCGGCGGGTTCAGCCAGGAGGAGATCTCGTAGGTGGTCTCAAGCGGGCCCTCGCAGGAGCGGGGCACGGTTAGGAAGGGTTTGATCGCTATGCCGGCGGGGCATTTGGCATCGCCAGCCGACACGCAAAGCCCCCGGTCGATGTCGTGAGCGGGATCGGCTGGGTTACCCCACAGCGTGAAGACGGAGCTATAGAAGGGGACGGTCTGGGGGATGTTGCGCCCCCGACCGATGATGTTGAAGGGGTGGGTTTCGTTTACCCCCACCTCGATCGTCACCGGCGTGTTGATCGCCCAGAAGCCGAGCTTGGCCGCGACCCCGGGCGGCGGGACGAGGTTGTAGACAGGTGCGCTGACTGGATCGTCCTCAAGGCTGACTATCTGCACCTCGACGATTCCGACCACCGAGCTATCCGCGCAGGAGGGCTTGATCCCGACATGGTCGATGAACTCCAGCGTCGTGCAGGCCGGTACCGCGGTCGGGTTGCCGATCAGCCCCTCGATCTGGGCGAAATCGAAGTTGCGAAACGCCTCATCGGGGATCTCTCCCAGGGTAGGGTCGGGTCTCGTGTTGACGGAGAAGGTGGTCGTCATCGCGAAAGGATGGGCACCCGCCTGGGTCACCGGGGTGCCGTTGGCGTTGGTGAAGGTGACGTCGAAGCTCTCGAGGCCGAAGTCGGCCGATGCGGTGGGGGCGAGTGCGCAGAGCGCCATCGCCATGCTCGCCAGTGCGATCGTTGTCCGCCTCATCGTCCTGCCCTCCCGCTCTTGTTGGCTGCTCGTCCCTTGCGCTGCTTGGCCACGCAGCGGGTCTTGCCGGCGCGACGGACCTTGCGCTTGCCTTTGGCGCAGCGCGGTTTGCGGCTCTCTCCCTGCGCGGCCGGGTCGCCGGGACCGCTGAAGGAGCCGCTGGCGGGGGTGGGAAACTCAGGCGTCGCCGCGGCGGGCTGACAGGCGTCGCCCTCGCAGGGGACTGGCGGCGGGGATGGGGGCGGGAAGCCACCGCCGACCCTTGCGTCGTAGATGTCAACCAGACCCGGGTCCTGGGGTAACAGGCTGGACTCGGTCCTGATGAAGACGTCATCGCCCGACGGACTGGCGTCAATGAAGTCCGAGTCTCCCCCGCTCTGCCCCGAGGAGATCAGCGCGATGCAACCGCCGTTTTGGGCGAAGAAGTGGGCATCGCTTTCCTGGCAGTCACCGCTGCCGGGTGCCTGCCACTGATAGACATCGAGGTGGCCGTTGGTGTCGTGTGGCAGCAGGGAGTCGAAGCTCTCGAAGTAGAGACGTTGACCGTTGTCTGAGAGAACTCGTTTTGAGTAGAAGTGGCTCTGCCAGCCGGGGATCGTGCCGCCAACTCCGCTGAATTCGACCGACGTGCCCTCGAAGAATTTCCCGCCCGCCGGCCGTGCCCCGCTCGGGTTGCACGAGACGCAGTCGAGTTCCTCTGACTCGGCCGCGTAGCGGAAGACCTCGGTATCGGCCTCGCCGGTGTTCGAGTCGGTGTTGTCATAGCCCGTCAGCGGCCTTCGCGAAACGAAGACCAGGTGGCGCCCGTCGGGGCTGACCCGTGAGAGGCGGTTCACCAGCAGGTGGTTGGTGATCGAGAACCCGGAGGAACCGGCAGCGGCGCTCCCTTCTATTCCCGCCAACGTCCCGATGAAGTCAAAGCCCGCCCCCTCCTCGTGGTGGTAGAGATTTGGCTGTCCACCCACCGCGATGTCACCCTCAGAGTTGGGCTCCGAGGGAAGGGCTTGAGTCGAGACGAAGTAGATCCTGGAGAGGTCCTCGCTCGCCCCCACAACCCCCTGCACGCCTCCCGCGATCGTCGTCCGCGTTTCCGTGTCGACGTCGAAGCGTCGCAGGACGGAGCCCTCATTGAAGATCGCCGCAGAGCCCGTTGCGCTGGCCGCCCAGAAGCCCGCTTCTGATCCCTCCGAGACCTGCAACGTCTGCCCCCCATCCACCCGCACGTAGAGGATCCCCGCCTGGATTCCGGCCACGGTCACTGTCACTGCCGTCCAGAAAACCCGAGAGCCGTCGTCGGAGACCGCGTTCGCGCCACTCCCAATTGCAGGGTCGACGAAAAGCCCAACTATGTTGTCCAGTTTGCTCACCGACCCACCGGGACACGCAGGGATCACCGAACCACTGGGGCACACGCTGACCAGTCGCACTTTTCCACCGTCGTAGTACTCATAGATCTGGCGATTGCTGCCGACCCCCGGCGCGCCAGGGTTGGCGTTGGGACCTTCGTCGACCGTCAATGCGTCGTCTGCCAGGTAGAAAGCATGGCTTCCATCCTCCGAAAATCCTTGCAATACCGGTGAGAACCCGCTCGTACCTTTCGGAGCATTGGGCGGAGGGGACGTGATCAGCGATTCATAGCTGTCAGCCCCCACCCCACAATTGGAGCGCTTGTAGAGGTTTCGATAGTTCTCAAGGCCTGGATTGGGTGCCTGGCCCAACGGTGGGTTTCCATCCCAAAATAGCCAGCCCGTGCACAGATCCTCGGAGAAGGCCACGAACTGATTGTTGAGGAAGTCGGCAGAGGGGCCGGGGATGTTGGTCTCCCGCGGCGGCGTGATCGCGTGCGTCGACCAGCCCATTCCATCCGCGCGCGAGGCTATGTACTGAGAGGTGAATGGAGAACCCACTGCATCACCGAAGGTCCGCCCCGAGGAGTAGGTCAACTTCTTCCCGTCGGGGGTGGCCTGAACATGCATCTGCTCCACGTTGCTGAGGTTCGCATCGGCTCGAATATCGCCGTTGTTTTTGTCGACCGGGCTGACCATCTCGTAGGCGCGGCAGTCGGGCAGGAGCGCCGAGGCGCCGGTACGGAAGGTGTCGTTCGGGCACGCCGCTGGTCCTGGGTTCGTCGGGAAGGTTCCGAAGGTCTCATCGGGGCCAAAGACCGGACCGCCTCCAGAGCTCTGCGCGACGAAGCGGAAGCGGTAGGTCGTGTCAGGCACGAGGTCCTGCAGGGTGCTGGTGGCCGGCAGGGAGGAGTCGACCACCTGTGCGGTCAGTGGCGCGGGTGACTTCTGAGCCACGCAGGCGGCTTCCCAGCCGCCTCCTTCCACGCAAGCCGCCGTCCCGTACTGGACGAAGTAGGTCGTGTCGGCCCAGAACCTGGGATTGATCTCGGCGCCCACCGTGGCGTCGGAGGTGCCGACGGCGTGGGCGAAGGTGTCCTCGATCTGCGGGGCCACCGGCGGCGGCGGGCCGGCAATGTCGGGGTCTGGGACCGGCGAGTAGGCACGCAGGAAAGCGGGGCTAAAGTTGGAGTGGTAGATGGCGATGCCGCCCGTGCCGGTGACGTCGTTGGTGCCGAGGCCGGTGGATTCGGAGGAGAGGCCTTCGCCGAAGGCCTCGATCTGACTGCCGTCTGCCCCGAAGCGGCGAATCTGAGCGATTGCTTGGTCGAACACGTAGACCTCTCCGTTAGGGGCAACGGCGAGGCCGCGTGGGTTGGTCGCGGCGAAGGTGGCGAGGGTCGGCCCGACCGGGCCATCGGCCGAGTCCAGCTTCAAGACGTTGGGTTTGCTCGTGTTGCCGCTCTGGCGGTAGGCGACGTATAGGTCGCCGGCGCTGTCGGCGGCGAGGTGCTGCACCGTCTCGCTCGGGATCGTGACCTCGCCCTGGTAGGCGCCGGAAGTATCGAAGCGCTGGATGCGGCCGACGTCGCCGACGTGGATCCTGTCGCTCGGGCCGACCGCGATCAGGCTGCTGAGCCCTGCCACGGCGCCGAACTGGCCGTTGGCAGAGCCCTGCACCCCGGCTTTGCAGGTGTTGCCGTTGGCGGGGACGCAGATCTCAGGCGCGGCGACGCCCGGGGTGGTGGTGGCGGCCGAGCTGGTGAACGCCGAGGTGACTGCGATGGCGGGCGAGCTGGTATTGCTGGGCGGGGCGGCGGGGCTGGGTGCGGGCGAGGTGGCGCGGTTCTGGCTTACCTTGGTCACCGAGCCGCTGGCGTTGGAGCCCGTGACCGCGCACTGGAAGACCGCGGGGGTGTCGCCGGCTTGGAGTTCGTAGGTGTTGGCGGTGGCGCCGGGGGCCGGGAGGCCGTTTTTGTACCACTGGTAGGCGAAGGGATCGGTCACGCCTGACCAGCTGGCCGCGTTTGGGTCGCAGGTCAGGGTCGTGCCGACGGTCGGGTTGGAGGGGGTGGGCGCGAGGATGTTGCCGCTTGGCGCGAGCGGTGGGGCGGGCGTCGGGACGCTTGAGACGACCGTGCGCGGGTTGGAGACCTGGGTGGAGCCGGCGTTGGCGTTCAGCTTTGTCACCTGGCACTGGACCGCCTTGCCGGCATCGGCGGGGACGGTGGTGTAGGCGGCGGTGTTGGCGCCCGGGCCGGTGGCCGGGGCGCCGTTGCTGAGCCACTGGAAGTTCGTGGTGGTGGCCGAGGTCGAGGAGGAGCAGGTAAGCGGGGTCCCGACCGGGACGCCGAGGTTGGCCTGGTCGATCGTCATCGCAGCCACGTCGAAGCCGCCGAGGGCGTCGCCGAAGGTGATCGAGTAGGGGCTCGAGCCGGTTTCGTCTCCGGGGCCTCCCGTGACCGAGACCGAGCCGCCGACTCCGCCTATCGTCGAGAGCGCCTCGAGCGATGACTTCACAACTGCCGTCGAAGCGTTGAAAGCGATCGGGGCGGTGGTCTGATTACCGAAGGTGAGGGTGAAGGTGCCGCTGGTCGCTTTGACCGTGACCGACTGCGTCTCCGGCGAGCCGGCCTGGTTGGGCCCGGTGGCGCTGACGTCGGCTCCCCAGGCCAACAGGAACTGTCCGGCGGGAGAGAATTTTTGGACTCGAGCGGCAGCCACCTCGAAGGCATAGACGTTGCCCGAGGAGTCGATCGCGAGGCTGTTGGCGCTGTTGAATTGGCCGCCCCCTGCGCCTGAAGCCCCCGCTTTGCAGGTCGCGGTGCAGATCTCGAACTGATCGGACGGAGTATCGCCGGGAGCGCCCTCGGGGGCAACATCCCAGCCCCAGGCCCGGACGGACTGACCCCAGCCGGTGAACTCGCTGATGCGCCGGTTGAGCTGCTCGGCGACAAAGAGGTGGCCGTTGTCGGGGTCGGTAACGATGCCGCGCGGCAGGTTGATTTCGCCAGCACCGCCGCCGCTACCGGAGGTCTGCCAGAAGACGGGCGGTGCGGCTGAGACTGTGGCCGGAATGAGGACGGCGGCGCAGAGAACAAGCAGAGCCACGCGAAAAACGCTGCGGAATGACGAGAACATCAAATCTCTCTCCTTGTCCCTGAGCCCCTCTGCCGGCCGCTTCCCTTTGCGGCCCTCCCTGGGCTCGGTTGTCCCTGTCCCCTGCTTCGGGTACCTTTTTGTTTATACCGTCTTCGTTCCCATCTGAAGACGTAAAGTGAGTGTAAACACGCTGGTATGTAAATGTCAAGGTACCGGCGTGTATAGCGCTCTGAAAAGCGATATTTGCAGGGAAATTCAAATTGAATTTCTCGCCGCAGCACGAAGAAGGCCCGCTTTCGCGGGCCTTCGGGCACTCAGGTGCGGCTGAAGCTCAGCCGAGGCTGGGGCGCATCTGGCGCAGGCGCTTCACCCGCTCCTCAATTGGCGGGTGGGTCGAGAACATCCTCGAGAAGCTGCCGCCCGAGAACGGCTTGACGATGTAGAGAGGCTCAGCCGCCTGGTTGACCCGCATCGGTATCGCCTGTGCTCCCTGCTCGAGCCGCAGCAGGGCGCTCGCCAGCGACTCCGGGTTGCCGCAGATCTGGGCGCCGCCGGCGTCCGCCGCGTACTCGCGCTGGCGCGAGATCGAGAGCTGGATGATCGTCGCCGCGATCGGGGCCAGCAGGACCAGGGCCAGCGAGGCGACGAGGCTGAGCGGCGACTCGTTGTCCCCCCCGAACCACATCATCATGTAGGCGAGGTAGGTGATCGCGGCGCCGATCGCCGAGGCGACCGACTGGATCAGGATGTCGCGGTGCTGGATGTGGGCGAGCTCGTGGGCGAGGACGCCGCGCAGCTCGTCCTCGGAAAGCAGTTTGGTGATCCCCTGGGTCACCGCCACCGCGGCGTTCTTCGGATTGCGGCCGGTGGCGAAGGCGTTGGGCTGGTCCTGGGGGATCATGTAGAGGCGCGGCATCGGCAGGCCCGCCCGCGTCGTCAGTTCGCGGACGATCTGGTAGAGGCGCGGCGCTTCGGACTCGTCGATCGGCTTGGCACCGCTCATTTTCAGCGCCAGTTTGTCGCTGAAGAAGTAGGAGCCGAGGTTGATCAGGAGGGCGATCCCGAGGAAGAGGCCCGCGGTCGAGGGGCCGCCGATCAAGGCACCGATCACGACCAGCAGGCCGGAGAGGGAGGCCAGCAGGATCGTCGTGCGCAGCGTTGCGCCCCAGGTGGACTGCTTGGTGGTGGTCATCGCATAGCTCCTGTTCGGGTTTCGGACAGCTTCAGAAGTATTCCTCCACCCGGCCGATTCCCCTATAGGGGACAACCCCTATTCTCGCCCTGTGACGACCCTGGTCATCGTCGCGCTGGCACTCGTGGCGGCGGTACTAGCCGTCCAGCTCGTCGCGATGCGGCGCCGCTTCGCGCCGCTGGAGGAGCTGATCGAAGAGATGGAGAAGGTCGACCTGAGCCGTCCCGGCCCTCTCCTCCCCGACTCGATCGACGGGGTCGCCGAGACCGAGGAGGTGGCGCGGCTCGAGCTCGCCTTCCTGCGGATGATGCGGCGGCTGGAGGCAGAGCGCCGCCGAGCGGGCAGCGCCGCGCTGCGGGCGCAGGAGCAGGAGCGGGCGCGGGTGGCGCGCGACCTGCACGACGAGGTCAACCAGTCTCTGACCGGGCTGTTGCTGCGACTGGAGGCGGTTCGCGAGGACGCGCCCCCCGAGTTGGAGCCGGAGCTGGAGGCGACCAAGGCGCTCGCCAACCAGGCGATGCTGGAGCTGCTCTCGCTGGCCCGCCAGCTCCGCCCCACCGCGCTCGACGACCTCGGCCTCGCCGCCGCGATCGGCGGTCAGGTCGAGCAGATGTCCCGGGCCGGCGTGGAGGCGGAGTTGAGCACCGACGGCGGCTTCTCCGACCTCGACGACGACGTGCAGCTGGTCGTCTACCGGGTGGCGCAGGAGGCCCTCTCCAACGCCGCCCGCCACAGCGACGCGGAGCGGATCGCGGTGACGCTGCGACGGTCCAGTGAGGGTGTGGAGCTGGCGGTGACCGACGACGGCGGCGGGTTCGCCTTCGAGCAGTCCGAGCACGGCCTCGGGATCGCCGGGATGCGGGAGCGCGCCCTGCTGGTCGGCGGCGAACTGACGATCGAGTCGCGGCCGGGCCAGGGCACCACGGTAAGGCTCTCCATCCCCGTCTAGAGCCCCAGAACCCCAGCCAGCGTCTTTCCCACCTCATCCGGCTCCTCATTCACCTGCTTTTCCGAGAGCCGCAATACCTCGTAGCCGAGCCGCGTGAGCTCGAGATCCCGATCGCGATCCTCCTGGAAGGCCACCTTTCCGCGGTGGTAGAGGTAGCCGTCGGTTTCGACGATGAACCGGCGGTCGCGCCAGAGGAAATCAACGAGGTGCCGGCCGATGCGGACATTGACCTCGGGGGGCGGCAGACGATGGCGGCGGCACAGGCGCAGGAAATCCCGCTCCAAGTCGCTGCGAGTTCGGTCCCTGCCGCTCTCCTCTCCGATTGGCAAGCCGAGCACGTTCGCCTGGCGGATCGCCCTGCGCAACTCGCGAGGGTTGACGGCGCCGGGTCGGCCCCCCGACGTCGCCCTGCGTAGGTCGGAGATCGTCCGCGCCGGCGTAGTGACCGGGATGCCGTGGCGGAGCGTCACGTCCGATGCATGTAGGGAGCGTGACCGGTGGATGCGGATCCCCTTGCGCCTGACCCTGCCTCCCAGTCCCTTGGCGATCACATCGACGGGCCCATCCGCCACCCGCAAGAGGCCCCAGAGGCTCGCTGCGCTGCGGTGGCTTCCGGCGGCGCCCCAGTAGCCGAGAACGGAATCGACCTCCTCGCCCGCAGGACCACCCACAGCCAGAATGGCAGCGAAGAGACGCGCCTCCGGTGAGAGCGCGGTGTGCCCAACCGCATAAACGCCGCGATGGATGCGATGCAGCCTTCCACCGAGCGCACGGGTTCGGATCGCCTCATGTTCGACCCCGCGCCGTTGCAGTTGCCTCGCCGACACCACCCCATGCTGCTTCTCGGCGATCTCGGCAGCGAGCGCATCCGGTGTGGCGACTTTTCCAGTCATATCCTGGATAAGTCGCCACAGCCCGGGGTTCTCCCCAGCTTGGCGGGGATTTCGCCGCTAGTTGGAGCGGATCGTTAGCTGGGAGACTTGGCCAGTGCGGGTATTGATCGCTGACGACCATGGAATCGTGCGGTCCGGACTGCGGCTGCTTTTGGAGCGACAGCCGGACATCGAGGTGGTCGCCGAGGCCGCGGACGGGGCCGAGGCGCGCGAGCTGGCGGTGCGTGAGCGGCCGGACCTGGCGATCCTCGACGTGAAGATGCCGAAGCTGACCGGCCTGCAGGCGACCCGGGAGATCCGCCAGCAGGCGCCCGAGGTGGCGGTGCTGATCCTCTCCATGCACGACGACGAGCGCTACCTGTTCGAGGCGCTGAAAGCGGGTGCTTCCGGCTACGTGCTGAAGGCGCAGGCAGACACCGAGCTGCTGGCGGCGATCCGGGCGGTGGAGCGGGGCGAGCCCTTCCTAACCCCGGAGGCTCAGCGGGCGCTGATCAAGGACGTGCTCGAGCGGGGCTCGACCGGCGAGGAGGAGCTGACCCCGCGCGAGGAGGAGATCGTCAAGCTGGTCGCCGAGGCGCACACGACGAAGCAGATCGCGGCGATCCTCCACCTCTCCGAGAAGACCGTCGAGAACCACCGGGCAAACGCGATGCGTAAGCTCGGGATGCGAGATCGAGTCGAGCTGGTCCGTTACGCGATTCGACGTGGTCTGATCGAACCCTGATGGCAACCAACGAAGACTTCCGAGAGAAGCGCTGGCAGGCGCTGATCTTGCTCTGCTCGGCACAGTTCGTCGTCGTCCTCGACGCCTCGATCGTCAACGTCGCCCTGCCCTCGATCGGCGAGGCACTCGACTTCTCCCAAGCCAACCTGCCCTGGGTCGTCAACGCCTACGTGCTGACCTTCGGTGGCTTCCTGCTGCTCGGCGGTCGTACCGCGGACCTGCTCGGTCGCCGCCGGGTCTTCATGGCCGGCCTGCTGCTGGTCGCGGTCGCCTCGTTGTTCGCCGGCTTCGCCGCGACCGAGGGGCAGCTGATCGCGGCTCGCGCCGCGCAGGGGCTCGGCGCCGCGATCATCTCGCCGGCGGCGCTCTCGATCGTCACCACCACGTTCAGCGACGGGGCGGAGCGCAACAGGGCGCTCGGCGTCTGGGGGGCGGTCGCCGGCTCCGGCGGCGCGGCGGGCGTCCTGCTCGGCGGCATCCTCACCGACGGCCTCGGCTGGGTGTGGGTGCTGTGGGTGAACGTGCCTGTCGCGCTGATCGCCCTCGCCCTCTCTCCCAAACTGATTGCCGAAAGCCGCGCCGAACACGAGACGCGCGCCTTCGACGTCGCCGGTGCGGTCACGGTCACCGCGGCCCTCTCAATCCTCGTCTACGCGCTGGTCGATGCCACCGATGCCGGTTGGGACTCGGCCCAGACGCTCGGCCTGATCGCGCTCTCGGTCGCGTTGCTGGCGGCCTTCGTCGCGATCGAGCTGCGCGCGACCAAGCCGCTGGTGCCGTTCTCGATCTTCCGCATCAGGACCCTGACCGGGGCCAACGTGGTCGGCCTGCTGGTCGGCGCCTCGCTCTTCTCGATGTTCTTCTTCATCTCCCTCTACATGCAGCAGGTACTCGGCTAC
>DATMEP010000108.1:0-8854 GCA_035556755.1 Solirubrobacterales bacterium | reverse complement strand
CTACTCGACTCCGAGGTCGACTACCAACGCATCGACGCATTTGATCTGGACGAGCTCGAGGAGACGTTCGACTTCATCTTCTGCTTCGGGATCCTGCACCGGGTGGAGAACCCGCTGGGGCTGCTGAAGATCATTCGACGGAGCCTCGCGGCCGACGGACGGGTGCTGCTCGAGACCCACGGGGCGGCGGATCGGACTATCGATTCCGCGGCGGTTCACATCCCCGCGCCGGGAGAGGTCTATGCCCGTGATGACTTCGTGTACTGGGGCTTCACCCCCGCAGGCTTGGACGCGATGGCTCGCCATGCGGGCTTCGAGGGCTTCGAACTCATCGACACGCCGGTGATCGACAGTCATCCGCGTGTGCTCGGGGCGCTCCTCCCCGGCCCGCTCGACTGATCGCGGTCCCAGGGCGGTGATTCATTCACGCGAGCAAAACATCTGTTTTCCAGGGCCTTAACAACTCCAGAGGGGTTTCGTGATCCGATTCGGGTGGATCGGAGATGCCCTCGGCACTGCCCCCGCTATATGCACACCGGCTCGGTCGCCACTACGGTCCAGACTCCTCGGCGGCTGCCCTTCGCCACACCCTGACCGGTCCGGTCGAGGGCCTCGAGACCGATGTATGCCTGACCGCCGACGACCGGCTGGTCCTGCTGCACGATCCGCTGCTCACGCTCGGCACCACGCTCGATGGCTGGGCGCGCCAGAGGACCGCTGAAGAGATCCGATCGGCGCTCATCCGTGACTCCGCGGGAAAGCCGACGGCGGAGCACCCGCTCCTACTCGAGGAGCTGATCGACCTGGTGCCGCAAGCAGTCGGCCTCCAGCTCGAGGTCAAGGCGCACACCGACCCTACCCTTGCCCGCCGCACCGCGGAGGTGCTCTGCGAGCGGCTTCGGGGGGAGGCGATCCGTGACCGAGTCGAGGTGATCAGCTTTCATGGGGAGGCGTGCGCTGTCGCCTCCGCAAACGGGATCCGGTCCCGCCTCGTAATCTGGGCCGACTACGCACCCGAAGCGCTCGCTTCCTGGGCTCTTCGGAGCGGCGTGGACGGGATCTCGGTCGAGCACTTCCTGCTCTCCGAGCGATTGGTCGGGGTGCTTCGGGACGCCGGACTGAGCGTCAACGCCGGCACTGTGAACCACCCGGAAGTCCTAAACCGGGTGCTCGAGTTCGCTCCCGATGCGATCGGCACCGATCGCCCTCACGAGCTCCGCGCGGCGGCCGAAACAGTCACCGCGATGGCGCTCAGCAATCGCTGAAGCCGAGGCCGCAGCGTCTGTCGAACGCTCACGCGCTTGGTGTCGGTCTGACGGTCGTGGGTGCGAGCCCGTCAGGGGGTCATGGGCAAGCATCGTCCCGGCGCGGCCAGAGCCTCGCCCAACTGGCGCTGGCCCGGGCGCTTCGGGACGAGCGCGTGACCTCACTCGTCATCGGCACGTCACCGCCGACGGAAGCGTCGATCTCTGGCGGCAAGCGCGGGGAGGCGCTTTGTAACGGCACCTCAGCCGTTGACGGCCTTCTTCAGCTCCGCTCCGGGACTGAACTTCGCCGCCGTTTTCGCGGCGATCTGAATTGACTCTCCGGTCTGCGGATTGCGGCCCTCCCGAGCCGGCCGGGCGACCGTCGAGAATTTGCCGAAGCCGGTGAATTTGACCTCGTTGCCGGCTGCGAGCTGAGCGGTGATCTCCTCGATCGTCGCCTCCACCGCGAGCTTCGCCTGGCCCGTCTCAAGCCCGGTCCGCGCGGCTACCTGCTTTGCCAACTCATCCTTGGTCGTAATCGACATCTCGTCTCCTTGAAGTAGCGGGCGCAAGGGCCCGGTCAGGCCTGCTGTCCACAGGTTTCTACAGACCCCGGCGGGCGGAGCAAGGTTGGTGGCCTACCCAGAGGACGTGGCCGGTACCCACGCCCGATGAGGTTTACCCCGCTCGGCCTGACCCAGCCTGAGCAGGAACCGACGCCGCCCACCCGGCGCCGCGCTCGCACCGCGTCGCCCGGCACGAGCTGGCAGATGAGCCAGCTTCGGCTTCATTACGTTTGTTTCGTGCGACGACCGCTCATCAAGGCCCTGAGAGCGCTACTGATCGTCGCTTTCGCGTTCCCTCCGGTGTCCGCGGCGAACCTCACTGACCATGTCAATCCTCTTTCCGGTACCCAGCCCGGGTCGCGGACCTTCGGGGGCGGCCACAACTTTCCAGGGGCGACCGTCCCCTTCGGCATGGTCCAGTGGGGACCCGACACGACTCCTTCGGACCGGCACTCCGGCGGCTACGACCATCGAGACCGCCACATCACCGGGTTCAGCCTCACCCACCTCAACGGCGCCGGCTGCTCGCTGTACGGAGACTTCCCGTTCCTGCCGACTACTGAGCGGCTCGACGCCTCGCCTGCTCCACCCGGCACCGCCGGCCTCGCCGGACGCTTCGAGCCCGGCTTCTCGCACCGCCACGAGCGCGCGAGCCCGGGCCGCTACTCGCTACGCCTCAACCCCGTGGGGGGCGCCGCTATCGGCGTCGACCTGACCGCAACCACGCGCACGGGGATGGCGCGCTTCGCTTTTCCCCCCTCCCCGCACGCGAGCGTTCTGATCGACGCCGGCGGCAGCGCCAAGGCCAACGACTTCGCCGAAGTTCAGATCGACCCCGCGGGACGTGAGATCACCGGCTCGACGTCGAGCGGCTACTTCTGTGCCCAGCGGCCCCGCTACAAGGTCCACTTCGCGGCCGTCTTCGACCGTCCCTTCGACGCCTACGGCACCTGGACGCGCCAGAGGCTGGGCCCGGGCGCGACGACCGCGTCCGACCAAAGGCCCCCATCGAACATCTCCTCCCGAACCGCGCAGGCCGGTGCCTACGCGAGCTTCGACACCCGGCGCAACCCGATCGTCGGGGTCAGGGTCGGGATCTCCTTCGTCAGCGTCGCGGGCGCCCGCGCCAACCTCGCCGCCGAGAATCGCGGCGCATCCTTCCGCCGCCTCGCCGCGGCAGCGGAGGGGCGCTGGAACCGCGCCCTCGGTTCGATCCGGGTCAGCGGCGGCACGCGGCGGGACCTCGACACCTTCTACACCGCCCTCTACCGCGCGCTGCTCTCGCCGCGCACCTTCGATGACGCCGACGGGACCTACATCGGCATGGACGGGCTCCTCCACGACAGCGGTCGGCGCACCAAGTACGCCGACCTCTCCGGTTGGGACATCTACCGCACGCAGATCCCGCTGCTGGCGATGCTGATGCCACGCCGCACGAGCGACATCGTCGCCTCGATGCTCGCCGACGCCGCGCAGAGCGGCTGCCTGCCGCGCTGGTCCTACGCCAATGGCCAGAGCATGACGATGGTCGGCGACCCGGCCGACCCGATCATCGCCTCCGCCGCCGCCTTCGGCGCCCACGGCTTCGACGAGACCGCCGCGCTGGCGGCGATGGTCAAGGGTGCGAGCGACGGCTGCCGCAGCGCCGACGGCAGCTACGTCCAGCGCCAGGGACTCGAGGAGTACAAGGCCCTTGGCTACGTGCCCTTCGACATCGACGTCAAACGCCGCAACGCGAACTCGCTGTTCGGCGATCCCGAGGCAGTCTGGGCCTCGGCGGCGACCACGCTCGAGTACGCGGTCGCCGACTTCTCGATCGCCCAGTTCGCGGCCCGCACCCTGCGCGACCGCGCCACCTACCGTTCCTTCATCTCGCGCTCGGGCAGCTGGCGCAACCTGCTCAATCCGCGCAGCGACCTGATCGAGCCGCGCTTCGCCGACGGCTCCTTTCCCGCCGGCTACGACAACCTGCGCGGCGCCGGCTTCGCCGAGGGCAACTCGGTCCAGTACACCTGGATGGTGCCCCACGACCCCGCCGGCCTCTTCGCCGCGATCGGCGGGCGGGCCAGGGCGACGGGTCGGCTCGACCGCTTCCTGCGCAAGCTGAACGGCGGCGCGGGGGCGACCCACGCCGATCACGCCCTGCTCGGCAACGAGCCGAACCTGAACGTCCCCTGGCTCTACAACTGGACCGGGCGCCCGTTCAAGACGCAGGCGACGGTGCGGCGGGCGCTGCGCGATCTCTACAGCGCGACCCCGGCCGGGTACCCCGGCAACGACGACCTCGGCACGCTCTCCTCCTGGTACGTGCTCGGGGCGCTCGGCCTCTACCCGGAGGTGCCCGGCGTCGGAGTGCTGGCGATCGGCAGCCCCCTCTTCCAGCGGGCAACCGTGCGACTGGCGGGCGGGCGCAAGCTGCGGATCGTCGCCTCGGCCGGGCGGACCCCCCTGCGCCGAGCCCCATACATTCAGCGGATGCGTTTCAACGGCCATCCTTACGGCCGGCCCTGGACCACCTACTGCGCGTTGGCGCGGGGGGCAACCCTTGCTTACCGGCTCGGGGCACGACCTAACCCCGCCTGGGGCAATTCCGTCGCCGTCCTTCCGCCCTCCTTCGGCCCCGAGCAGCCGATGCCCGAGAACCGCTGTTCCCCCTGATGCCCGCACAGCTCCGTGACAACGTCCTCTGGGCGCTCGCCGGCCTGACCGCACTCGGCCTCGCCATCCGCTTCGCCAGCCTCGGCGTGCAGAGCTATCACCACGACGAGATAATCACCGCGGCGCGGGTGATCCCGGGCAGCTTCACCGACATGCTCGAGCAGGTGAAGGGGAGCGAGTCCAACCCGCCCCTCTACTACGTGCTCGCCTGGGGATGGGCGAAGGCGTTCGGCACCGACGAGGTGGGCTTGCGCTCGCTGACCGCACTGTTCGGTGCGGCCACCGTCCCGGTCGCCTTCCTGATCGGCCGCGAGCTGGCGGGTGCCCGCGCCGGTCTGATCGGCGCCGCGCTCGTCGCCCTCAGCCCGATGCTGATCTGGTACTCGCAGGAGGCGCGCTCCTACGCGCTGCTGGTCTTCTTCGGCGCCCTCGCCCTGCTTTTCTTCGCGCGGTCGCTGCGCACCCGCGAAGGACGGGACCTGGGGCTGTGGGCGCTCGCCTCCGCCCTCGCCCTCTGCAGTCACTACTTCGCCGTCTTCGCGGTGGCGATCGAGGCGATCTGGCTGCTGGTCGCGTTGCGGGCGAGATGGCGGGTCGTGCTCTGCGCCGTCGGCGCCGTCGTCGCGGTCGGGCTGGCTCTGCTGCCGCTGATCTCCGCCCAGATCGACCCGACCCACATCGGCTGGATCGATCACAGCCTGCTGTCGACCCGCCTCTTCGAGACCGGTGGCAGCTTTCTGATGGGAGAGACCGGCCACGTGATCGCCCAGCCCCCGCGCGAGCGCTACGCGTTGATCCCGGCGCTGCTGATCGGCCTCGCTCTGCTGCTGGTTGCGTTTCGCGGCTCGATCCGTGAGAAGCGTGCGGCGGCGCTGGGGCTGACGCTTGGGTTGGGTGTGATGGCGGTCGCCGCCGGCATCGCCCTGGCCGGCCGCGACTACGTCGTCGAGCGCAATCTGCTGCCCGCCTTGATCCCGCTTTTCCTCGCCGCTGCAGCCGGCTTCGCGGCGAGCGGCGCCCGCCGCGTGGGGATCGTGCTCGCGACCGCACTCTGCGCCTACTGGCTGGCCTTCGACATCCACGTCACCCGCACGCTCAACCTGCAGCGGCCGGACTTCCGCGACGTGACCGAGCGGCTCGGGTCGCCGGTCCGACCGCGGGCAATCGTCACCTGGACGCTCGCCGCCGACGGGGTTCAGTTCTACCTAGGCCACGCGTCGCGGCGCAAGTACCGTGGCAAGGTGCCGATCCGCGAGGTCGACGTGATCAGCAAGGCAGTCGTGGTGGGACGGCCGCCGAACCTGCCACCGGCCTTCCACCAGGTCGAGCGGCTGAGGCTGGAGAGGCTCACCCTCACCCGCTACATGGCGAGAGGCATCCATCGGGTTCCGGTCCTGGCGCTGCGGGATGCCCGCACCGGGTTTGGCCGCAACGCGGTGATCACGGACGGCATGCAGCGCTGGAAGGTGAGTCGATGAGCCCCGCTCAAGTTCGGCGTCGTCGGCGGTTCGGGCTACCTGGTCAACCTGGCCGTGTTCGCCGTGCGCTGGCGACTTGCGAATCGCACCCAGGAGGTCGGCGGTTCGAATCCGCCTAGCTCCCGCAGGACAATGCGTGGTCAAGGTCTCGACCGAGGCCAGGATTCAACCCGGCGGGCTAGTTCGGACGTCCACCTTGTAAGGGCCGACACTACAGCCCCCCAGTTCTGGGCAGAGATCATGCACGTATACGAAAAGGCGAGTTCCAGCCGTAACTTCCCAGGGGACTAAGAGCGGATATTCATCGGTCACGTCCGCGCTGCTTTCAATCTCTTCAAGCCCTTCCGAAAGTTCTACGATGAGGAGCCTGCCGCTGGCATCCGCTCCGGCGGTTGCTACTTCAACCGTGGCGGTCTCGTCTTTGGGCGCTTCGTATACGTACCAGTCTTCGTCATTGCCAGCCGCGATCGATGAGTAGATGGGTCGATTTGCGGGCAGGCGTTTGGCGGTTGCCCGTGAATTGCCGTCGCGGGTCGGATCGAGAGATGCTGCGCCGTTTCCTTCATCCGGACCTTTAGTCGGGTTCTCGCCACTGCCGGTCTCGATCGTTTCGGTGAGCGGCGTCGCGGTAGCCGAGTTCCCTGCGTTCCCGCGTCGGACCCGGGTCGAGCGCGGCATCTACCGTCGGCCGAACAGCGGTATGCAGTCAGCGCCCGAAGCCCGTGACATCCTCAGCGGGCCCCTCGACGTTCTGAGTCGTTAGCCGCTATTCACGCCACCCGTCATCGACTAAGGTCGGCCTGAACCCGACCAAGGAGCAACTCGATGAGCGTCCTGATCCGCTTTGCCCCCGCGTCCTTGACCGCAGCACAGTACGACGAGAGCGTCCGCAAGCTCGAAGAGGCGGGCGTCTTCCCGCCCGACGGACTCGACTACCACGTCTGCTTCGGTACCGACGGCAACCTTCGCGTCAGCGAGATCTGGGACTCCCAGGAGCAGCTCGACGCATTCGGCGAGCAGTTGATGCCGGTGCTGTCCGAAGTTGGAATCGATCCCGGCGAGCCGGAGGTGATGGAGATTCACAACATTGTCAAGCGCTAGCTGTAATCCCTGAGGCGGTTGTTTCACCCCGAGGCCGAAGAAGCGTACGTCGACAGTGGCGGAGTCCTTAGTCCGCTACATCGCGACACAGAAGTCCTCGACGTGGTGAGGTGGTTGCGGGCACGGCCTCCTCCTTCTCGGGTAGGGCACCGAAGACGGCCAAGACACTCCCTAATGGGCGACAGCGGTACGTCTCTCTCGCATCGAAGGCTTGCGGCCCGCAGAGCGACTCGGCTCATCCCAGTTCGACTACGCCCAAGAGGAGCAGAAGGATCGCCGTGACGACGGCCGAAACGAGCAGCGAGCCGCCGCAGCCGAGCCTGTTGGAGAAGAAGATGAACATGACAGTCCGATGGAGTGAGCGCGAACAACGCTTGGGTCACCGGCGAGGCGCCGAACGGGACACGCCCCGCCGGCATACCGGGCGGGTCTAGGAGTCGCCGTCCTGATCCCTGGTGTAGGGCTCGCTTGAACCCGACTTAGCCAATCCGCGACTGATGATGTACGCGCCAGCGACGATGCTGACGTAGAGCCACGCGTTGCGAGCGATGAACTCATCGGTGCCACCCGTGTCCCCGCCCTTGATCGCAGCGGCGCTGACCAGAATGGCGACGATGACTCCGACCATTGCCCAGAACTCAGTCGTCTTGAACGCCTGCTTGGTCTCGGTCTTGAGACGACTAACGCGATCAAGGGGCCGCGTCCGGGACTTCGTGCCCATGCGGGGTGCTGATCCAGCCTCCATTGCTTCTCCCTCCTTTTTCTTCGGACGTGCTCAGGGAAGGGGCAGAATGAGCCTCGTCTTCCACCGGGCGTTGATTAGACGAGGAGGTCATCCACCGGCCCGAGCAAGCTCAAGTCCGGTGAAATCCCTCCAGTCGCGAAGTACCCGCTGATGCGACCCTGTAACCGGTCGAGCGCTGGCGACCAAGTTGAAGCCGCCCCAGCCGATCAACAGACCGCCGACGTGCGCCCCCCACGGCGGCGCCAGCTCGGCGCGCTGCCAGGCTCTCATCGCGAGGATCGTCCCTGCCATCAAGGCGATCCAGGTGGCGACGTGGAAGAACCCGTCGGCAAGGGTGTTGTCCTCGAGCCCCAGCACGGTCGAGGTCGGGCAGCAGCCCTCGGCGCTGAGCATGTGGTGCCACTGCAGGATCTGGTGAAGCACGATGCCGTCGATGAAGCCGCCGAAGCCAATGCCGAGGAGCAGCGAAGGCAGGAGCGGTGGTCGACCGCGGTCAGCCAAGCTAGGTCATTCCCATCATCGCGACGCCGAGTCCGAGGCTGGACCAGCGGAGCGTGTTGGCCAGCTTCTCCTCGGGTGAGACTCTCCATGCTCTCTAATCCCTGACCGCTGCCTAACTAACCCTGTGCCGTCACGGCCACCTTGATGCGGGGCTTGGCGGGTTCGGCGAGACGCAATTAACGCTCGCCGGCCGTCGCGCGGTTGGTCTCGAGCTGAGCCTCGGTCAATCTCTTGGTCCGGCGACAGACCTGGCGATAAAAGCGCAACTGCTGGGTCCGGCCGAAGATCCTAAAACCGGCCCGGGTTAGGAACGGGCCCCTTGTCGCAGGTCGTGAGATCGCCCTGAGGTGGAACTCGACATCCCCGGTGTCCAGCCACTTCCACAGTTCGTAATGCATCTCGCCTTGCTCGAAATGACCTTCCAAGGTCCGATAGCTCCAGCCGAACACCCTTGCCTGTCGTCCGCCCAGATTCCTCGTCTCTTCATAGACATCGCCAATCCTCACTCCGACCCTGAGGCGCAGGCCGGCGAACCTGATGCGGAGGAGCATGTCGCGC
>DATMEP010000107.1:0-46330 GCA_035556755.1 Solirubrobacterales bacterium | reverse complement strand
CCGACCACCCGGACTGGGAGCTGCGCTACGACGTCGAGGCGATCCTGCGCGAGATGTACGAGCAGAACGCCGAGCGCTGGGCGGTGGCCGCGGCGTGAAGCTCTCGGTCGTGATGCCGGCCCAGAACGAGGAGGGCTCGGTCGGCCGCACCGTCGAGGGCATCGTCGCGGTGCTGGAGCGCGAGAGCGTCGAGTACGAGGTGGTGGTCGTCGACGACGGCAGCGAGGACCGCACGGCCGCGGTGGTCGAGGCGATCGGCGCCACCAACCCGCGCGTCCGCTGCCATCCCTCCCACTACGAAAAAGGCTTCGGGATGGCGATCCGGGCGGGTCTCGACGTCTTCGAGGGCGACGCGGTGGTGATCGCGATGGCCGACGCCTCCGACGACCCCGAGGACCTGATCCGCTACCACCGCATCCTCGAGGAAGGCTGGGACTGCGCCTTCGGCTCGCGCTTCATGGCGGGCGCGAAGGTCCACGACTACCCGCGGCTGAAGCTCGTCATCAACCGGCTCGCCAACCAGTTCATCCGGATCCTCTTCCGCCACCGCTACAACGACACCACCAACGCCTTCAAGGGCTACCGGCGGGAGACGATCGAGACGATCCAGCCGTTGCTGTCCAAGCACTTCAACCTGACCGTGGAGATGCCACTGAAGGCAATCGTCCGGGGCCACAACTACGAGGTGATCCCGACCTCCTGGACCAACCGCACCGCCGGCGTGCCGAAGCTGGCAATGAAAGAGATGGGCAGCCGCTACCTCTTCATCGTCCTCTACGTGTGGCTGGAGGCGACGCTCAGCCGCGGGGACTACCGCGTTCGCCGGCCGGCTCCCCGCGAGCGGGAGACGATCGGCGACTGAGCGTGGTGTCGGGCGGCTCGGGCGCCCTTCTCACCCAGAGCCGCAGCTGGCGCCCGTCCGGCAGGGCCATCGTCTGCTCGCGGCGGAAGCCGACCCGCCGCGCCGCGGCCTCGGCCTTGGCCTGAGTCACCAGGGGATCGAAGTCGTCGGTGTTGCGGTTCATCGTCACCAGCAGCGACGGCAGGCCTTTTTCGGGGTCGGTCAGCTGATGCTCGTAGTTGGCCACCGTGTCGCCGCCCGGCTCGGACTCGAGCTGGGTGAGCGGGAGCGAGGTGCGGTGGTACAGCAGGGCCGCCACCTGCAGGCTGTTGGTGCTGATCGCCCGGTGGCGCGAGGCGAAGACCGTCAGGCCGTTGGGAAGGGTGCCGGTGTAGATCCGGTCGAGGAGCATCCGGCTCAGCTCCGCGTCCGCCTCGAGCCAGCCGCCGTCGCGCTCGGTGAACTGCGTCGACGGCCCCGGAACCTGGGCGCGGACGGCGCCGACGGAGCGCGGCGTCCCGTTCAGCCAAGCCTGGTAGTCGAAGCCCGGGACCTCGACGCTGCGGAACTTGGCGAGGTCCTGCCAGAGGTTGGAGGTGGCGGCGAGGTTGAGCAGCCCGATCGCCGCCAGCAGCGCTGCGGCCGGCAGCGCCACCGCCCTGTAGAAGCGCAGCGCCACCACGGCGAGGGGCGGCATCAGCATCGCGATCGGCAGCGTGAAGCCGTTGCCGCCGTTCTGAGACGTCATCAGCGCGGCGAAGCCGGCGGCGATCACGATCCCGACCGCGACCGCGTCGCTGGCCGCCAGGCGCAGCACGGCCTCGCGGCGGTCCTCGGCGGCGAGCACGCGCCGCACCGCGACGACCGCGAGGGCGATGAAGGCGACCACCACCAGAGCCGCCAGCGGGACCAGGAGGTCGTCGGTGATGACCCGGTCGGCGACAGCTCTGAAGCGGCCCCAGGAGACGGTCGAGGTCTCGGCCCCGTAATAGTCGCTGCGCGCGCCGTAGCCGTAGTTGGTCAGGTAGTCGAGGACGGGCTGGAGGTTGTTCCAGTACCAGGCGGCCGCGACGAGGGCGGCGCTGAGGGCGGCCAGGCCGAGGTTGAGGAAACGGCGGGGCAGGTCGGTGCGCTCGACCGCCAGCATCGCGATCAGCGCGGCCGCGAAGAGGCCGGGGACGAAGGCGATCGCCATCGTCCGCGCCAGCAGCATCAGCCCGATCGACGCCCCGCAGGCGATCGCCCAGGGGGTGCTGCGCATCCGCTCGCTGCGCAGCAGGGCGTAGACCGCGCAGGCGAGCATCGCCGCGGTCGGTATCGCGAAGACGAATTCGCGGCTGAAGAGCAGCGCTCCCTCGCTGGTGGCGACGACGAAGGCGCCGAGGGCGCCGAGGCGCGGGCCCGCCAGGCGCTCGCCGATCCCGTAGGCGGCGGCGATCAGCAGCGCGAAGAAGCCGATCAGGACGACGTAGCCCTCCATCAACCCCGTCTTCACGACCATCAGGACCGAGGTCAGCGCGGGCAGCAGCGGGGCGTTCGGGGTCTGCGTCTGCACGCTCGACCACCAGCCGCGCACCCCGAAGTTCTCGAAGGCCAGGTGGTTGTTGAGCGCGATCGAGGTGTAGCCCGCCTCGTCGACGTTCATCGGGTAGCCATCGCGGTAGGTCAGCACCCACCAGAGGTCCATCGCGACAAAGGCGACGATTCCGACGGCGACGATCAGCGCCCAGCGGGCGCGTTCGCTAGCCGGTAGCCGCATGGGAAGGGGTTTGGGGGGCGTTGCCGGCGACCGCTTCCTCGATCAGGCGCCCTACGTCTCGCCCGTAGGCCTCGAGCGAGTGACGCCGCACGACCAGCTCGCGCGCCGCTTTGCCGATTCGCTCGCGCTCCTCGGCGGAGGAGCTCAGCGCCCGGTCGAGCGCGGCGGCCAGGGTGCGCATGTCGCGTGGCTCGCAGAGCCACCCGGTCTCACCGTCGTCGATCAGCTCCGGCAGCCCGAAGACGTCCGTCGCCAGCACCGGCGTCTCGAACGCCATCGCCTCCAGCACGGTGCGCGGCAGGGACTCGATGTCGGAGGCACAGACCAGCAGGTCGGCCAGCTGGTACCAGGGGTGCACGTCGGGGGTGACGTGGATCACCTCGATCCTGTCGCCGGTCCCGCTGGCCTCGACGAAGTCGGTCAGCGCCTCGGTGTCGGCGTCGTCGCGCCCGCCGACGAAGACGAGCTTGGCCTTGGGGTGTCGCGCGGCGATCGAGCCGAACGCCTGCGCCAGCGGCAGCTGCGCCTTGCGGGGCTCGACCGTGCCGACGCAGAGCGCCACCTCGGCGTCCTCCGGGATGCCCGCCTTGCGCCGGGCGTCGGCGCGGTCGAACTTGGCGCGTGCCGCCTCGATCGGCTCCAGGTCGAGCCCGTAGGGAAGGACCAACCCGCGTCCCTGCGGCAGCGGCGGCTCGAACAGGCGGCGGGTCGCGTCCGCCTCGAAGATCGCCACGGCCGCTCCCGAGAGCGTGCTTTCCGCCCGCGCCCTTACCTTCGGCGAGAGGTTGCTCCAGAGCACCGGCGGCGGGAAGCTCTCGTGGATCGCCCAGATCGCCGGGATCCCCAGCTCCGTGGCGGCCTCGGCGCCGGGAAAGGCGAAGGCGGTGGCGGTGTTGACGAGGACCGCCTCGAAATCGCGGCCCTCCGCCCAGGCGGCAAGCTCCTCGACCCGGCCGATATGAGAGCTGAGGTCCTCGAGCGGCACCAGGCTCGAGATGTGAACGGGAATGCCGAGCTCTTCGAGGTCGCCGCGCAACTCGCCGTCGAGCGCGCTGACCACCGTCGGTTCGGCCGCGCCCTGGCGGACCAGCTCGCGCAACAGGTCGAGCAGGTAGAGCTGGGCGCCGCCGAGGTTGAGCTGGTGCGTGCAGACCATCAACCGCCGCCCCTTGCCGCCCGAGGAGCGGGGCGTGCGCGGCGCCGGGGGCGGCATCTTCTCCTCGCCTTCCTCCTCCGCCACCAGGTCGACGACGACCGGGGGCAGTTCGTGCTGCTCGCCCGCGGCGCTGGTGGCGACCGCGCGCAGGGTCGTCTCGCCTGCTCCGGCGTGGCCGTCGGTGAGGTCGGCGATCAGGTCGAAGCCCGAGACCCCGGCCAGGGCGTCGCCGGTCCGCGCTTCGATGTCCGGCCGGCGGGCGCCGACGCGGGCAGGCCCGAGCGGTCGCTCGCCGAGCCATAGCTCGAGGCGGGCCGGTGGGCCGGAGGGGAACAGTGCCCAGCCGCGGACGTAGAGGGTGTTCCCGCTCACCTCCGTGCCGGGGGTGGGTTCGTCGATCTGGCCCTGCGCGCCCGGACCGAGCGGGCCGGGGGGCAGGAAGGGCATGTCCGGCGTCACGCCGAGGCCCCAGAGGCGACGGGTCGCCTGCAGGCGCCAGCGCAGGCCGATCACTCGTTGCTGCAGCCCGCTCACACTCGCTCCGGCCGGCCGCTCGTCAACCAGGCATGGGTCCGCTCGATCCCGGCCTCGAGCGGAGTCGGCTCGAAGCCGGTCAGCTCGCGCAGGCGGGTCGTGTCGAGGACGATCCTGTGCACGTCGAAGCCCCGCTCGGGATGCTGCTCTACCACGGCGGGGCGGCCGACCCGCCTCTCGGCGAGGCGGAGGAGGTCGATCAGCGAGGTGCCCTCACCGGAGGCGACGTTGAGGATCGACGGGCCGTCCTCGCGCTGGGTCAGGTCCACCGCAACCGCCGCCACGTCGCCCGCGTAGACGTAGTCGCGGGTGGTCTCGCCGCCGCCATAGAGATGGATCGTCTCGCCCTCGGCGATCCGGTGCAGGAAGGTCACCACCGCCCCCTGGCCCCGATCCGGCTGCTGGTGCTCGCCGTAGACGGTGGAGCAGCGCAGGACGCGGGCGCGCAGGCCGTGCTCGGAGCGGTGCCGCTCGATCTCCTCCTCGCAGACAAGGTGCAGCTTGCCGTAGGAGCCGACCGGGCGGGTTGGCGCCGTCTCGGGCACCGGCACGGTCTCGGGCTCGCCGTAGACGGTGCCGCCCGAGGAGACGTAGGTCAGGTCCGCGCCCGGCCGCGACCGCAGTGCCTCCAGCACGGCCCGCAACGGCCGCAGGGTGAGCTCGGCGTCGCGCTCGGGGTCCTCCTCGGAGGCGGCCGGAAGGAGGCCACCGGCGCAGTAGAGGACGTGGGCCACCCCGTCGAGCGCCGCCTCGAGCGCGGCAGGGTCGCCGGCGTCCCCGAGGTGCAGGTCGCCTGCCTCGACGGCATCGACGACCGCGTCCACTGGGCGCGAACGGGTGAGCACGACAGGCGGCCGGTCTTTGGCGGCTAGCTCTGCGACGACGTGTGAGCCGATGAAGCCGCTACCGATGACAAGAGCGCGAGTGCCTTGCCTGCCCCCAGCCGCGCGACCTTTCCAGGCGGGCGCGTTTGGCACAAGGGCAGCATAGCGTTCGCTCCTGCGTCATTCTGGTCCTCCACGTGGAGCGAGTCCGCCACGGCAACCGCTGCGGCGTGTCCCTCGCCGAGGTCGACGTCGCGGATGGACATCGGCCGCTTCGGCGCCGGGGAGCCCAGCCCGGAGCCAGCGCACTTGACCGCGGCCTCGTGGCGGACCCAGGCCGCGTAGAAGACGTCCCCGCGCTCTTCCGGCGGCGCGTCGCGAACCGCGGTGGCGGCCTCGGCGTCGAGACCTAGTTCGGCCAGCCGCAGGAAGTCGCGGCCACTCTCCTTGGCCTCGACGTCCACTCCGACCTCTCGCCCGGCCGTGACGGCCACCAGGGCGAGACCGCCGGAGTGGGAGAGGTTGAAGCGGATGGGCGGGTGGCGCCTGGCCAGCACCGGCTTGCCCCGCCCCTCCAGCACCAGCTCGATCCGCTCGGGCTTTTCGTCGAGGTAGCGGGCCAGCACCCGCCGCAGCGCCACACGTCCGGCGAGCCAGCGCGCCCGGTCGAGGGGCAGGAGCAGTCGTGCCGCGCGCTCGCGCTCGGCCGGCGGAAGGGCGGCGGGGTCGAGTGCGGGGGGTGCGTCGAGGTCGACTCGCCAGACATGCACCCCGCTCGACACAGCCCCTGTGGCGTGGATGGCCATCGAAGACGAACGAGGGTAGCGGCCGGCATGTCGAAACTCCTCGGTGCGGACCGACCGCCTGGGAACGCTTAAGATCCCGGCCGGGATGCGGCGATGGATAGGCAGCCGGATGCGGCGCCAGACCGATCGGGTCGCGGCGCCGTACATGGCGGACCTGAGCGCGCACCTTGCGCACCAGGACGCGCGGATGCTCGAGCTGCAGGAATCGGTCGGCCTGCTGCAGCGGGACCTCGGGCTTGCTCGGCAGAGCCTGCAGGAGGCCGCCGCCCGCGGCGACGGGCTTGCCTTCGAGCTGGCCCGCACGCAGGAGATGCTGCGTCATGTCTCCGAGGAAGAAGCCGTGCAGCGGCAGCGGCTCTACGCCCTGCGGCGCAGCGAGAAGTACGAGCTCGCCTTCGCCGAACCCGAACCGCTGGTCTCCTTCATCGTCCCGACTTACACACGCTTCGAGAGCCTGCGGGACACGTCGCTGCCCTCGATCCTGGCCCAGACCTACGCCAACATCGAGGTCGTCGTAGCCGGCGACTGCTCGCCGCCCGAGACCGAGGAGGTCATCGCCGAGCTCGGCGACCCGCGGATCCGCTTCCACAACCGCTCGGTCCGCGGCCCATATCCCGACGACAGGGCCGTGCGCTGGTACATGATCGGGACGCCGCCCTTCAACGACGGCCTGGCGCTGGCGCGCGGGCGCTGGATCGCCGCGCTCGGCGACGACGACGCGGTGCGTCCCGAGCACACCGAGGTGCTCCTGGCGGCGGCGCGGGAACACCGCTACGAGCACTGCTACGGCCGCCACGCGGTCCACTACCGCGGCGGCGAGACGCTCGAGGTCGGAGCCTTCCCGCCGGTCAAGGGCGAGTTCGTCCTGCAGACGGCGCTCTACCACGCCGGGCTCGGCTTCTTCCAGATGGAGCCGGCGGACCACCTCTACGCCGAACCGAACGACTGGTCCCTCTGCCGCCGCATGATGCAGGCTGGGGTCAGGTTCGGCATGGTCGACGCGATCCTCGCCGACAAGTACGAGAGCAGGTACGAGTCCCATGCCGACTGGGGCGTCCACGGCGTTCCGAGCGTCGACTGACGGTCCCCGGATGACGGCCGGGATCCCGTTCTTCGACCTGAACGCCGTGCACGCCGAGATCGGGGCGGAGTTGGAGGCCGCCACGGCCCGCGTCGTCGCCTCGGGTCGCTACCTGCTCGGGCCCGAGCTGGAGCGCTTCGAGGGGGAGTTCGCCGCCTACTGCGGCAGCGAGCACTGCGTCGGCGTGGCCAGCGGCCTCAGCGCGATCGAGCTGGCGCTGCGGGCGGCCGGCATCGGGCCGGGCGACGAGGTGATCGTTCCCGCCTACACCTTCGTCGCCACCTGGCTCGCGGTCTCCCGGGTAGGCGCGGTGCCGGTCGCGGTCGACGTCGAGGAGGCGACCTACAACCTCGACCCGGAGGCCGTCGCCGATGCCGTCGGCCCGAGGACGGCGGCGATCGTCCCGGTCCACCTGCGCGGCCAGGTGGCCGACGTCGAGGCGATCGGTGCTATCGCCCGCGAGCACGACCTGCTCGTCGTCGAGGACGCGGCCCAGGCCCACGGCGCCCGGCTCGGGGATCGCCGCGCCGGCAGCCTCGGCGACGCCGCGGCCTTCTCCTTCTATCCCTCCAAGAACCTCGGTGCCCTCGGCGACGGCGGCGCGATCGTGACCGGCGACGCCGAGATCGCCGCCCGCGCCCGCCTGCTGCGCAACTACGGGATGCGCAACCGCTACGAGATCGAGGAGGCGGGGGTGAACTCGCGGCTGGGCGAGATCCAGGCGGCGCTGCTGCGGGTCAAGCTGCCCCGTCTCGACAGCTGGAACGAGCGGCGCGCGCGGGCGGCCGAGACCTACGTCGAGCGCCTCGCCGGCCATCCCTCGCTCGCGATCCCGGCGACGCCGCCCGGCACCACGCCGGTCTGGCACCTGTTCGTGCTCGGCCATCCCGACCGCGACGCCTGCGCCGCGGCGCTGGCGGAGCGGGGGATCGAGACCTTGGTCCATTACCCGGTGCTCCCGCACCGCACCCCGCCGTATCGAGACGAGTGGCCGGCGGGCAGCATGCCCGTCGCCGAGCGCCTTGCCGACGCCGCGATCAGCCTGCCGATGCACCCCGCTTTGACGCCGGCCGAGTGCGAGGCCGTCGCCGACGCGGTCCTGGCGACCGTGTCCTGAGGTCAGCCGACCTCGGCGGCCTGCCTGAAGTCCTCGTAGTCGCGGATGTAGTCGGCCTCTTCGTAGGGCTTCGAGGCCAGCACCATGCAGACCGAGCCGGAGGAGAAGTCGACCAGCTCGCGCCAGATCATCGACGGCATGTAGAGGCCGACGTAGGAGCGGTTGAGGCGGATGCCGCGGCGCTTGGCGCCGTCGTCGACGACGATTTCGAAGCTGCCCGACATCGCGACGAGGAGCTGCTGGAGGTCCTTGTGCGCGTGACCGCCCCGCTCGGCGCCGCCGGGGACGTCGTAGAGGTAGTAGACGCGGGCGATGTCGAAGGGAACGTGCGTCTGCCCCTCGATGAAGGTTAGGTTTCCCTGCGGGTTGTGAATAACCGGCAGGTCTATGAGCCTGCAATCGTCGACGCCCAAGGCGGCCGGAGCCTACCCAATGTCAATTCATCCCACCGCCAGTGTCGAAACCGACTCGATCGGGGCTCGGGTATCGATCGCGGAGTACGTGGTGGTACGGCCCGGCGTGACGATCGGCGACGACGTCGAGATACTGCCGGGCTCCTACATCGGGCGGGAGCCGCGTGCCGTGGGTGCGGTTTCGCGTACGCCCACCTTCAGACGGCAGGTGACGATCGGCGCCGGTTGCGCGATCGGCGCGGGCGCCGTCGTCTACTGCGACGTCGAGATCGGCGAGGAGAACCTGATCGGCGACGGCGCCTCGATCAGGGAGCTGAGCCGGATCGGCGACGGCAACGTCGTCGGCCGGCAGGTGACGCTCGACCGCGACGTCGCCATCGGCAACGGCACCCGGATCATGGACAAGTCTCACCTGACCGGCGGCATGAGGATCGGCGACGGCGTCTTCGTCGCGGCGATGGTGGTCACCACCAACGACAACTCCTTCGGCGGTCGCGGAAACGGCGACGAGGAGCTGCGCGGCCCCGTGATCGAGGACGGGGCGATGATCGGCGGCGGCGCCTCCCTGCTGCCCGGCGTGGTCGTCGGCCGGGAGGCCGTCGTCGGCTCCGGCGCCGTGGTGACGAGGGACGTCGAGCCCGGCTCGACGGTGCTCGGCGTTCCGGCCCGCCCGGTCGGCTAGCCGCGACCCGCCGGCAGCATCTGGCGCACGGCCGCCATCAGGGTGGCCCCGAGCCGCGGCTCCCCGGCTCGCAGGTTGGGGTTCGAGTAGGGGTCGGTCGCGGTGGCCGGGAGCCAGCGGTCCTTCAACCAGTCCTTCTCCCAGTCCTCCACCTCGGAGGAGCGGCTCGAGGACTCGAAGTGGATCAGCTCGACGTCGGGGTCGTAGACGATCCGCCGCCCGCCCGACCACGTCTTCAGGCAGTAGTCGACGTCGTTGTAGTTGAGCGGCAGCTCGGTGGCAAAGCCGCCCAGCTCCTCGAAGACCCCGCGCCGGGTCATCAGGCAGGCTCCGGTCACCGCGAGGCAGTTGCGGGCGATGCGGACGTTGTTCGAGTAGCCGGGGAAGTCGCCGGCAAAGCCGCGGTAGGGATGGCCGGGCAGGCCGCCCTCGAAGCCGATGCCGACGTGCTGCAGGCGGCCGTCTTCCCAGAGCAGTCGGGCGCCGACGGCGCCGATCTCCTCCATGCCCGAGTACATGACCATCCGCTCGATCCAGTCCGGGGTGACGACCTCGATGTCGTCGTTGAGCAGCAGCAGGTGCTTGCCCTCGCTCGCGGCGGCGCCGGCATTGATCTTGGCGGAGAAGTTGAAGGCCCCTTCGTAGGGGGCGACGCGGAGGCGCTCGCCGGCGATCTCGCGCAGCTCGTCGAGCAGGTCGGCGCCGGTGTCCTCGTCGGGGACGACGACGATCTCGTAGTTCCCGTAGGTGGAGGTCCCGACGATGCTGCGCAGGCAGTGGGTGACGAGGACGAGGTTCTCGTAGCGGATTTCGCGCGAGGTGCCGGCGGTCGGGATGACGATGCTGACCAGCGGCTCCTCTGTCAGGGCCGGCTCGAGGTGGTAGACGCCCGGGTCCGACTCGTCGCGCTCGACCCGGGCGGGCAGGCCGATCCGCTCGCACTGGGCCTGGACGACCCGCTTGCCGGCCTCGAAGGCCCAGGGCTTCGCCGCCTCGCCGCCGCCGGCGGCCGAGGTCGCGAGCATCCGCCAGTGGTAGAGGACCTTCGGCACGTGGACGACCTCGCGGGCGCGCTCGGTCACCTTCAGCACCAGGTCCCAGTCCTGGGACCCCTCGAACTCGGGATCGAAGCCGCCGACCTCCTTGACCAGAGCGCGGCGCAGGACGCTGAGGTGGCAGGTGTACATCTGGGTCCGCATCCGCTCCGGCGACCAGTCGGGCTTGAAGAACGGCCCGGAGCGCCGCCCCGCCTCGTCGATCTTGTCCTCGTCGGTGTAGACGTAGTCGGCCTCGGGCGACGCCGCGATCGCCTTCTCGACCCGGGCGAGCGCGTCGCGGTGCAGCTCGTCGTCGTGGTCGAGCAGGACGACGAACTCGCCCTGCGCCATCGCGAGGGCGTCGTTGGAGGCGGCGACGATGCCGCCGTTGGACTCGCGATGGAGGACCCGCACGCGCGGGTCGGACCGCTGCGCGCCGTCGAGGATCTCCCGCACGCGCGGCTCCGGGGAGGCGTCGTCGACCAGGCACAGCTCCCAGTCCCCGCAACGCTGGCGGGCGACCGAGCGCAGCATCGCCTCCAGCACCGGCGCCGGGGTGTCGTAGACCGGGGTGAGGATCGAGAAGCGGGGCGCCGTCACGCTCGGTTCCGGCCCGGCCGCAGGGCGGCGCGGATGCGAGCGAACGCCGGACCGAACCGCCGTAGCCGGACGGCGGCGCCGAGCAGCCGGTTGGTGCGCTGCTCGAGTTGCTCGAGCCTGCCGCGGACCTTGCCCATCTCCAGATCCTTGGCGATCAACAGGTCGCGCAGCCGCGCTACCTCATCCTGACTGCGCGCCAGCTCCTCACGCAGCGCGGCGATCTCCGTATCTGCCATCGACGGCGAGTGTATCCCGCGTCACCACTCCTCCGAAAGGTTCACCGGGCCGTAGGGTTTCATCGCCTCGGTGTACTCGACGCACTCGCTTCGGTCCTTCGGCCGGTACACGACGTCAGTACGGAAATCGATCAGGATCGCTTTGCCATAGTCGGTTTCGCTGTTGCCCGCGTCGGGAGTGGCCATGCTGGTCGGGCCGCAGATGACTTCCGTTTCGCCCAGCAGGGGGAACGAGCGCATTTCGTCGGCGTCGTAGCTGACCTTGAAGGCGCCAAGCTGGTCGTTGTTGCCGCCGCCGCCGAAGATCGGGACGCTGGGGGACGCGTTGCCCGGGTAGGGCGCGGTGAAGAGCGTCGCGTCGTTTGGCGGCGACGGCACCAGGGCATGCGCCTCGTCGAGAATTTCGGCCTGGATGTCCGTGGCCATGACCCAGCGGTCCGCGTTTTCGGAGACCCGCACCGTGTACGCACCGATCACGCCGAGCACCCCGATGACGACGAGCGCGTCGCGCAGCCACTTCCGGTGCCGCTCCGAGAGGCTCGGCACGACAGCCGCGAGCATCGACGCCAGTGCCGCGATCACGAACACGACGAGGGCGCAGAGCCCGAGGGCGGCGAAGCAGTTGGTCCGGTTCTGCACCCCCGCGGCATAGATCGGGTAACGGTCCGCCGCGGGGACGATCATCGCGTAGCCGATGACGATGGCGGCGATCGCCAGCAGCAGGGGCCCGAGCCAGCGGGTGATCGTGTCGCGGTTGGGCTTGCGCAGCACCCTGTCCGGCGCCCACCTGGCCAGGAGCGTGACGAGGACCACCGCAGCCACTCCCCAGAACACGTTCCAGCGCGACAGCTCGCGCACAGGGACGAACGTGTAGCTCAGCACCCAGATCGCGCCGTCGGCGACCAGGCGGACGTTCGTCATCAGCTGATCGCCCCCCGCGCTGTCGCCGAACTTCCGGGTGTAGAGGAGGAGAACCAGCAGCGTGGGGATCGCGTCGAGGAGCCATCGCCAGACCTCTCCTCCCTTGCCGCCGGTCCAGCGATAGAGGAACACGGACAGCAGCACGGCGGGAGCGACGATCTCGTAGCCGGCGACGGCGGTGACGGCGAGGGTGGAGGCGAGCACCTGGGTGGCGACGGCAGGAACGGTTGGAGCCGCCCCGAACCGCCGGCGCCCGACGATCGCGATCGTCGCGGCGACGAGGTAGAGGCCGATGAACAGGTTGATCTGGCTGCCGGTGCTCCAGAGCCGCGTCGAATCGGACATCGGAAACACGAGCAGCAGGGCGGCGGCGGCCAGGGCGAGCGTCAGCTCCAGCCCCAGCGTGCGCAGGAATGCGAAGAAGGCGACCGAGAGGAACGCCGCCAGCAGCACCGAGAGCACCAGGTGGGCGGCGAAGTCGGTGCCGAGGACGGCGTAGGTCAGCGTCACCCAGACCGCGGCCACCGGCCTGCTGGGGGTCTGGTAGTTGTCGACGGCCCCCCAGAACCCGGGTTCGGGGTGGAAGTAGTAGTGGTCGGCGTTTACCCAGTCGTCGGCGACGAAGCCGCCGTGGAAGGCGTACCAGCCGAACACCGCGAACGCCATCGCGGTGAAGAGGAGACTCGCTCCGGCCAGCTCTCGCCAGCGGAGGCCACTCTCGTGCGCGAGCGAGTCGGGGACGGAGGTGGAGGAGGGCTTCGACAGCTGGAGCGTGGTCATGGGTCCGTTGGCGGGGCGGACGGAGCGGCGACGGTACCAGGAGGTCTCGTCGGGGAAACAGTTTCGTCATTCTCGAGTTCCGCCGGATCGGCCGTCCAGACGAGGGCCCCGAGAGAGGTGGCAAACGCGGCCATCGCCGTTAGCGCGACCGCGTCGGTCAGGGCAAAGTTGCCGTTCAGCACGGCGCCTGCGGTAGCCAGGGTCGGCACGTCGCCATCGCCAGCACCTCCACCGCGCGCAGTGCCAAGATCGCCCTGATCGGCCGCGAGCGCAGCCAGCCGTAGCCCGTCCGCGCCTGCCAGCAGCCGAGGACGACGAACAGGGTCAGGACCCAGGTCTGCAGGCCCTCGCGCAGCATCCCGGTCAGCGACGAGCCCCAGTAGACGGCGAAGACGAGGAAGGGGAGGACGACGGTGGTGAGCACCGGCCACGGCCAGAGCCGGCCCGCGCGCCAGAGGCCGACCAGGAGGAGCGGGAAGAAGACGATCGCGGCGCCGAAGGGGGCGGCGTTCCAGTACTGGAAGAAGAAGTGGATTGCTCCCGGCGAGGTCCCGCCGGCGACGTTGATCGCGGCGTTGTCTGCGGAGGCGAGGGGGAGGAGGAGCGGCACCAGCGTGTTTGCGATCGACCGGAGCCGGAACTCGATCCAGGGCCAGAGTGGCGGGTCGAAGTCGCCGCCGGCCTGCTGGAAGTACTCGACGAAGCCGCTCTGGCTGTAGTGGTCGCCGTTGATGAGACGCCAGGCGAGGAGGAAAGCCGCCATGCCCACCCCCAGCAGGAGCAGCTGGCGCACCCGGGGGTGGCGCCAATCGGGCCTGGCCTGCGGCCAGAGGGCGAGCAGCGCAAGCGCCGGCACCGAGAGCAGCGCCACCGGGTGCGCGAGGTAGCCGAGGCCGACCAACGCCCCGGCCAACAGCGCGCGCCGTTCGAGCAGGCAGATCGCCGCCAGGAGGACGAAGGAGGCGGCCAGCATCTTGGGCCAGGTGAACCAGACCTCGTGGACGAGGAAGGGCGTGGTCGCGGCGAGCAGCAGCGCCAGTCGCGCCGCGCCGGGGCCGGCGAGCCGCCGGGTCAGGTCCCAGAGCGAGACGAAGGCGGTGCAGGCGAAGGCCATCATCGCCAGCCGGTAGGCCATGAAGCCGCTGGCGTCGAACGGCTGCCAGGGCGCTTCCGGCAGGCTCGTGGGCGGCCTGCCGCCCGCGAGCAGGACGACCGGGGCGCTCGCCAGGCCGGGAAGGGGCCCGCGGCTGGAGAAGTTGTAGGGGTTGAAGTAGGAGCCGCCCAGCTCGCTGTAGGGGGCGGTCCCGTTGGCGATCAGCTGGACGATGTGGAAGGAGATGCGGCTGTCGGAGCGGTCGCCGACCTCGAGCGTGCGCGAGATCGTCCCGCCGTAGAGTTCGCCCTCCGGCCCCAGCGACCAGAGCGCCCGTCCCACCGCCAGCCCGAGCACACAGCCGGCGACCAGCAGGGCGCGGCGCTCCTCGCGATCGAGCATCTCCTCGGACCCTGCCGCGAGCAGGCCAGCGAGCAGCAGGCCGAGGGCCGGCGCCAGCAGCGCCAGGCTCGTGGTGGCTGGGTCGACCTCTCCGGCAAGCGCCCAGGCGAGCCCGCCGGCGAGGACCAGCAGCGCCAGCCCCGGCAGCGGCAGGAAGGCGAGCCCGGCCCCCCGCAGCCGGCCGATCGTCGCCCGCAGCACGATTCCGGGACCGAGCAGCAGCGAGATCGCCAGCGCGACCGTCGAGAGGACGCGGACCAGGTCGAGCATCTGTCCGGCGCCACTGTGCGGCCCTGCCGTCGGCTTTGCGACGAGGCCCAGAGCGCAGCCGAGCGCCGCCAGGGCCAGGAGCCCAAGCATCGCCGCCCGCTCGCGGCCGGCCCCCGTCCCGAAGCTCGCGCTCGCCATTGGGCCGGGTGACTACCAGACCGCTGCGGCGCGCGACACTCCGCCCGGTCCTCGCCGAGATAGCCTGCGCCGGCATGGTGGCCGAGTCCAGTGATGCTCGGCGCGGGAGCAGGACGCGATGAGCGACGGCGGGGCGCTGCTGCCGGCCCTCTTCGGGCACATGGTGCTGACCGCGCTGCCGATGGTTGCTGCGGCTCTCGCGGCGGCGCGTAGCGGCGTGCGCTCCGTTCCCATCCTGATCGCGATCGGCCTCGTCGCCGGCGGCGTCGTGGCCGTGCTCGCCTTCTGGGCCTACTACGCCGACCCGGTTCTCGGCGAAGCCTTCGGCTTCCTCGTCGTGCTCGGCGCGGTCGCTCTTGCCGCCGCCTCCCTGCGCGGAGGCGCCGTCGACCCGGGCTTACTGCGAGCCCTCGCCGTCCCGCTGGCTCTCTGGGCCCTCGGCTCTGCCTTCCTAGTCTTCCTCGGCTTCGCCCACGGCGGCGCCGACACGGCGCTGGCGACGGCTGGCTCCCGCTTCTCCGGCCCCCTTCCTTCCGACAACGACATCCCCCGCTTCTACGCCGAATGGTTCTTTCACAACGGCCATGCCGGCGACGCCCCGCTCTACCCGGCCGACTGGCTCTCCAGCGACCGGCCACCGCTGCAGGTCGGCTACGTGCTCTCGCAGCGGACCTTCGGCTGGGACGACACCGGGCTCCACTACCAGGTGCTTGGGGTCCTCCTGCAGCAGCTCTGGATTCTCGGCGCCTGGGCGCTGCTGCTCGCAGCGCGGCTGGGGCGGCTGACCCGGGCGCTTGCGATCGTCACCCTCCTGGTCAGCGACGTGGCGATCGTCAACGGGTTCTACGTCTGGCCGAAGCTGTTGCCCGCCGCCTTCCTGCTCGCCGCCGCGGCGCTGATCCTGACGCCGCTCTGGTCGAGCCTGCGGCGCGACCCGCGCGCCGGGGCGCTGGTCGCCGCGCTCTTCGCGCTCGCGATGCTGGGCCACGGCTCGAGCGTGTTCGGGATCGTCCCGCTGGCCCTCGTCGCCGCCTACCGTGGGCTGCCGAGCCTGCGCTGGGTGGGGGCGGCGCTGCTCGCCGCCGTCGTCCTGATCGCCCCCTGGTCGGCCTATCAGAGCTACGTCGACCCGCCTGCCAGTCGCCTCACCAAGTGGATGCTGGCCGGAGTGACCGAGATCGACGACCGCTCGACCACGCGCGCGATCGCCGACAGCTACCGGGAGGCCGGAGTCGGCGGGATGCTCGACAACAAGGCGCAGAACTTCGCCACGATGGTCGGCGGAGAGCCGGCGTGGGAACTCGGCGAGCGGGCGCTGAGCGCGGTGGGGGACGGCAAGCCCGAGGAAGCGGTTGGCGCCGTCCGCAGCATGTCTTTCTTCGGCCTTCTGCCGTCGCTGGGCCTGCTGGCGCTGGCGCCGCTGGCGATGGCGGTCGGGTTCCGCCGGCGCGGTCGTGACCCCGCACAGTGGCGCTTTGCGCTCACCTGCTTTGCCGCGGTCCTGGTTGGCTGCCTCGCCTGGGGGCTGCTGCTGTTTGGCAACGAGGTGTCGCGAACCTCGCTCCACGTCGGCAGCCTGGCGCTGCCGATCCTCGCCCTCTGCGGCTGCGTCGCCGGCTTGCGCGCCGTCCTCCCGCGTTTCGCCGTCTACTACGTCACCCTCGCGGCGGCGCTCTCGCTGGCGCTCTACGCGCCCTCCTTCGAGCCCCCGCCTGGCACCGCCTGGTCGGCGCTGGCGATCATGCTCGCCAGCCTCTCCCTGACCGGCTTCCTCGCCGTCGCCTTCCGGGCTGGGGATGCCGTCGAGGACGGAAGTACACTCGCGCGCTGATGGCCTGGCCGACGCGCAATGCCCCGGTCATCCTGCTCGGAGCGGCGCTTCTGGGGTCCACGGTGCTGCTGCTGACGCTGCAGTCGGACCTCACCTTCTTCCAGGACACCTGGGCCTTCCTGATGCGGCGCCAGGAGTTCACCGCCGGCGCCTTCCTCGACCCCCACAACGAGCACATCGTCGTCATCCCGGTGGCGATCGAGATGCTGTTGGTCGCCCTCTTTGGGATGACCTCGGCCGCGCCCGAACAGGTGCTGCTCGCGTTGCTGCTGGCGGCAACGGCGGTGCTTCTCTTCGTCTACGTGCGGCGCCGCATCGGTCCCTGGCCGGCGCTTTACGCGGCCGTCCTGCTGCTCTTCGTCGGCCCGGCCTGGCAGGTCCTGCTCTGGCCCTTCGAGATCGGCTTCGTCGGCTCGGTCTGTTTCGGCATCGCGACCCTGCTCGCCCTCGACCGCGGCGACAGGCGCGGCGACCGGATCGCCTGCGCCTGCCTCGTCGTCGCGATCGGCTTCTCCAGCCTCGGGGTGGCCTTCGCCGCCGGCGCCGCGGTTGACGTCCTGCAGCGGCGCCGCAGCCACGGCCTCTCCCGCGCCTACGTCCCGGCGGTGCCGGCATTGCTCTACGCCGCCTGGTGGCTGGGCTGGGGCCACACCGCCGAAGGCCACCTCTCGCTCGACAACGTCCTCGCCTCGCCCGCCTACGTCTTCGAAGGGGTCGCCTCCTCGCTCGACTCGCTGCTCGGCTTGAGCACGATCGGCGTCGACGGCATCGGCGAACCGCTCTGGGGCCGGCCGATCCTGATCGTGCTTGTCGCCGCGATCGTCCTCGCCCAGATCCGCAAGCCCGGTTTCTCGCCGCGGCTCTGGCCGGCCGCGGCGGCGATGGCGACCTCCTGGATGCTGACTGCCTTCAACTTCGTCCCCGGCCGCGAGGCCCACTCGAGCCGCTACGTGTACGCGGGCGCGGCCTTCGTCCTGCTCGTCGCCGCCGACCTCCTGCGGGGGACGCGGTTGGGGCGGCGCGGACTCGCCTTTGGCGCCGTGGTCACGATCGCCGCCGTCGGCCCGAACCTGGTCGCGCTTCGCGACGGCAGGGACTGGTTCTACGAGCAGACGGTGCTGACCCGCTCCGACCTCGCCGCGATCGAGATCGCTCACCGCACCGTCGACCCGCTCTTCACGCTCGCCCCCGAAACGGCGGGGACCCCGTCCCTGATCGATATCCAGGCCGACCGCTACCTGGCGGCGGTCCGCGAGCACGGCTCCCCCGCCTACGCCCCGGCCGAGCTGGCCACGGCGCCCCCGGCGGGGCGGCGCCAAGCCGACGTCGTCCTCGCCCGGGCGCTGCCGCTCTCGACCGAGACCATCCTCGGCGGCGGCGACGCCGGCGCGCCGGCGGGAGAGTGCGTGACCGTCCCCGGCGGTGGGGAGGAGGGTGTACCGCTGGGCCCCGGCATCACCCGGATCCAGGTTCCCGCGGGTGACGAGGCAGCCTTCAGCCTGGGTCGCTTCGCGGCCGGTTACCCGGTCACCACCGAGGGCGCCCCCGGCGGCTCGACCACCCTGCTCGAGATCCCCGCCGACACCGTCACCCGCCCCTGGCGCCTGCGGGTCGAGGCCGCGCAGCCGGTCACGGTCTGCGTGCCTGGCTAGGCCGCGGCGCGGTGCCCGGCGCCCGGCGCTGGCAGCGCCTCCAGGATGCTTGCCGGAAGGCGGGTGCTGGCGTCCCAAACCTCGATCGCGACCAGCTTGTGGCTGGTGCGGTCGTAGTCGCGGAGGCCGCCGGGCACGCGCTCGCTGACGACGTCGTCGGACTCCCCGGTCGGGAACCAGGCGATGTCGGCGTCTGAGTCGTAGTAGGCAAACATGCTTGGTCTAGGGTAGCGCTGGCTCGGCTGCCAGCTAGGAATCGAGCCTCCAGACCGACACGATCCGGACCGCGCTCTCGTCATCCCCGTGGGGGTGGTCATAGATTGCCTCGAAGGCCACGCCGTCGGCGGTCTCGCCGCTGACAAGCCATTCAGCCCGGCCGTCGTTGACCTCGCGCTTGGAATGGAGACCGTTTATCGCCTGCTCGACATCGGCCGTGTGGAGTTGGCGCTGCCGGAGACGATCCTCAGCGTGCCTGGTCCAGATGAAGCGCTCGATTTCCACGGACAGAGCCTATGCTCCGACCGCCGGGATGAGTTCCTTGGGCTCGGCCAGCCGGCGCTTCTCGTTTCCCGAACAACGAGCAAGAGTATTGGTCTCTCATGAGACGTTTTTTTTGCCTATCGAATTGATAGCCATTGCTATCTCTCTTTCGAAAGCCATTTCTACGTAAAGAGGCCTGACTCGATATTTACGCCTATACCCCTCGGAGGCCGTCGATGCGCTGGCCCGAATCGCTGCCGCCCGCGCCCGAGGAGACGCCTCAGAGATCCCGCCCTGCGGCCGAAGGCGAGTTGCGGGCTCAGCGCTTGTGGAAAGGCAGTCGCTGCCAACCGTGGAGGGAGTTCCGCCGCGCCGACAGGCTCGCCCTCTATGAAGCCGTGCGTCGGCACGGCGGCAGTCGCGCTTGGGCCGAGCGGCTCGGCTGGCGCTCGCGGAGAAGCCCCTAGAGCTCCTCGGCGATCCGCGGGGCCTCGCGGTTGAAGGCCCAGATGCCCAGCACGCAGGCGGCGACGAAGATCGCCGCGGCGGGGAGGAGGCCGAGCGCGCCGCCGGCTGCCTCTGCCGCGGTCGGTGCGGTCGGGTCGAGGACCCAGACCCGGACCTGCTCGAAGATCACCGCCAGCGGGTTGATCATCAGCAGGCTCTGGAACTCGTCGGGGACGATTTCGATCGGGTAGAGGATCGGCGTCCCGTAGAAGAGGACCGAGGAGAGCACCGACCAGATGATCGCCACGTCGCGGAAGCGGACATAGAGGGCCGAGAGCATCATGGCGATCCCCGCCGTGAAGGCGAAGAGCAGGACGAGTGCGACCGGGAAGAGGAGCCAGGTCCACTCGGGGTCGACGCCCCAGGCGAGGATGAAGACGAAGACGACGAGCAGGTTCAGCGAGAGGTTGAAGATGCCGGTCAGGACCACCGAGAGCGGGATCACCAGGCGCGGGAACTGCGTCTTGCGGACGATGCCCTCCTGCGTGACGACCGCGGTGACGCCGTTCTGCGTCGCTTCCGAGAAGAAGGAGAAGAGGACGATGCCGAGCAGCAGCAGGACCGGGTAGTTGGGCACGTCGCTGCCGATCCGGAAGATCTGGGTGAAGACGAAGAGCAGCACCCCGAACAGCATCAGCGGCCGCACCAGCGACCAGAGGTAGCCGAGCACAGTGCCGAAATAGGTGCGTTTGAACTCGGTGACAGACATCAGCCAGAGCAGGCTGAACATGCGCCGCCAGCCGCCGCCCAGCGAGGAGGGGCCGCGGACCTCGCGCAGCTCCGGCGCCGCAGCGGGGGCGGCTGCGACCGGTGTCTCGGCGGAGGCGGTGCTCATGATGTGGCCGGCTCCTCGACCGTGGCCTCGATCCTGTGCTCCAGCGCCAGGATCCCGCTCTGGTGTTCGGGGCCGAAGACGACGAAGTCGACGGCTCCGTGGACGAAGAGGTCGACTTCGCTGCCGCTCTGGTCCCGCTGCACGGTGCAGTGCACGTAGTAGCGCCCCGGCGCCAGCGGGTTGGCCATGGTCGCCCCCACCTTGACCCGCTCGCCCGCCTCGAGCCGGCCCGAACCGGTCTTGCCGCCGAGGGGGGTGCCGAGCTGGAACATCGCGACCCCGTCGGCGTTGGCGACGATCAACCCGACCGACGCTCCCAGCGTGTCGCGGAGCAGCTCGATCTCGGCGTGGAGGCGGATCTCCTCGCCCTGCTCGATCCCGGAGGCGCGCTCGCCGGCGGCGTCCTCGATCCAGGCGTCGCGCAGGCGTGCTCCCTCGGCGATCGCCGGCACCGCCACCTCGCCGGAGTCGGCCTTGGGCTGGAAGTTGAGCCGCAGGTACTGCCTGCCGACCTCGGCGGGATCGCCGATCTGGCGGATCTTGCCGTCCTCGATCAGCATCGCCCGGTGGCAGTACTCCTCGACCGTCGCCATCTCGTGGGTGACCAGGACGATCGTCTTGCCGGCGGCTTTCATCTCGCGGAAGGCGTCGGCGCAGCGCTGCTGGAAGGAGGCGTCGCCGACCGCCAGCACCTCGTCGATCAGGAGGATGTCGGCGTCGGCCTGCATCATCGTCGAGAAGGCGAGCCGGACCAGCATCCCCGATGAGTAGTTCTTCAGTTTGAGGTCGACGAAGTCGCGCAGCTCGGCGAACTCGAGCACCGCGTCGAGGCGGTCGCGGGTCTCCTTCGCGGTCAACCCCATCATCACGCCGTTGAGGACGACGTTCTCGCGTGCGGTCAGCTCGACGTTGAAGCCGACGCCCAGCTCGATGAACGGCGCCAGGCGACCGGCCATACGGATCGTCCCGGCGTCGGTTTTGTAGATGCTCGCCAGCAGCTTCAGCAGGGTGCTCTTGCCGGAGCCGTTGCGGCCGACGATGCCGAAGAACTCGCCCTGGTGGACCTCGAAGGAGACGCCGTCGAGGGCACGCAGCTCGCGGAAGTCGCGGCTGGCGAACGGGCGCACGATCCGCTCCTTGAAGGAGTCGACGCGGTGAGTCGGGATCCGGAAGGACTTCTCCAGATCGCGGACCTCGATCGCCAGGGGGTTTTCGGTGGGCGTGGGCGCGGACAAGAGCGGCGAGCTCATTTTGCCGTGCGCAGGCGGCGGCCGGTGCGACGGAGCTTCGCCCCCAGGCGCGGGAGCAGGCCGGGCCGCCGTGCCTGCGCCGGTTGCGGGGGCTCGGGCAGGGCGCCCCGCTTGCGCAGCACCACCACGAACTCGAGCCCCTGGCGCGCCGCCGCCTCGAGGTCGAAGGCCTCGCCGAGGCGCTCGCGGCAGGCAAGGATCAGGGCGAGGAACTCGGCCTGGGTCCAGACGTGCATGTGGATCGAGTACTTCTCCTCTTCCAGCCGCCGCGCCTTGGCGAGCTGGTCCTGCTCGGACTCGCCCTCTTCGACCAGGACCAGCCGCGCCCACTCGTCGTAGTGCGCGCGGCGGGATCCCTCTGGGCCCTCGTCGTAGTCGGCGACCATGTGCTCGAGCGCCGTCGCCCTGCGCCGGAAGTCGAAGGTGTAGCGCTTGTCCGGCACGGCGTAGAAGAGGACGCCGCCGGGCTTCAGCTTGCCGAGGTGGGTCTCGATCGTCCCGATCGGGTCCTCGCAGTGCTCGAGGAAATGGTTGGCGACGATGAAGTCCTGCGACTCCGCCGCGACGGTGCTCAGCGTCTCGCCGTCGTCGATCACGTCGACCGGGGTCAGGTCCCAATCGACCAGCTCGGGGTACTCGCGCCGCAGGTCGTCGACCTGCATCCGGTCGACGTAGCGGGCCCGGGCGTGCGGTGGCATCGCGAGCGGCTGGTGCAGCGGCCCGATCTCGAGTCCCGTGCCGAAGAGGTAGCGCGCTGCGAACTCGGCACGGGCGTCGAGGTAGACCGGCACCGGATCGGTTGGGGCCGTGGCCGCCGGCCCGCTCGCCCTGGAGAGGTCCGTCATGCCGCGGAGGCTACCTGCCGGGCTCCTCGCCGCCCCGGCCTACCTGCGCCCGAGCCAGGCCCGGGCGGCGCCGGGATCGCCCGCCTGGCGCAGGTTGCGTCTTTCCTCCCGCAGCTGACCCCAGCGGCGGAGCGCTTCCAGCTTGCCGCGGGCGGTCGCGACGAAGCGCCGTTGCCGGGCGGCCTTAGCGAGGGCGCCGACCTCGACCGCCGCGATGCGCGGGATCGCGCCCGGAGGCATGAACTTGACCTGGGTCGCGAGCCGGTTGCGGGCGACGAGGCGGGCGTTGTCGGCGCCGGGGTTGGAGAAGCCGCTCTGCCAGGTGGCGTTGCCGACGTGCCAGACGACCGCCTCGGGTACGAGCTCGAACCCCCAGCCCCCGATCCGCGCCCGCACGTTGAGGTCGACGTCCTCGCAGAAGGCGAAGTAGCTCTCGTCGTAACCGCCGAGCCGGTCGAAGAGCTCGCGGCGCAGCAGGCAGGCCGCCCCGCAGGCGCCGAAGACCTCGCGCCGCGTCAGGTGCTGCGGGCCGCGCACCTCACCGGCGGCGAGCTCGATGCCGCGGCCGTCGGCGGTGAGCGCCTGCCCGGCGCTGTAGACGCGGGGCGGCTCCGTGTCCTCTCCGCCCTCCTGCTGCAGGTCGCCCCCTTCCAGCTGGAGGATGAGCGGCTGCACGCCGCCGAGCGATGGGCTCTCCTCCAGTGCTGCCACCAGTGCTGCGAGGCAGCCGGGCTCGAGCACCGTGTCGGCGTTGAGGGCGAGGATCGCGGGGGCCCTGGTCCGCTGCGCGCCGAGGTTGACTGCCGCCGCGAAGCCGGTGTTGCGGGGCAGGGCGACGTGGGGGACGCCCTTCTCTTCGAGGAAGGCCACGGAGCCGTCGCTGGAACCGTTGTCGACGACCATCAGCTCGACGTCGCCGCCCTGCTCCTCGACCGAGGCCAGGCACCGGGCCAGGTGCCGGAGCGAGTTCCAGCCCGGAATGACGACGGCCGCGGAGGGGCGCGCGCTCACGCGCCGCAGGCTACGACAGTCCCCGCCGGCGGCGGCGCAGGCGGAGCGCCTCGCGGGCCGGGATGTCGAGCAGCGGCGCGCCCGTGGCGTCGCGCCGCTCGAGGCCGCCGGCGTCGCGCCAGCCGCGCAGGCGCCCCCCGACCCCCTTCGCGGTGCGGTCCTTGAGCAGCTGGCCGGCGCAGATCGCCGCCTCGCAGGCGAGCGCCCGCAGCGCGGTGCTGGGACGTGACGTCACCCCGTAGCGGCGCAGCATGTAGCCGCGGCTCCAACCGGTGCGGGCGTACTTCTCGCCGCTGCCGGCGCCGAGGCTGGCCGAGTAGGCATGGATGGCGCGGGCGCCGGGCGCGAGGCGGCAGCGGGCGCCGGCGGCTGCCATGCGCAGCGCCAGGTCGAGGTCCTCGTAGTAGAGGAAGATCCGCTCGTCGAAGCCGCCCACGGCGCGGAAGGCATCGAGGCGGTAGAGCGCCGCTCCCCCGGTCGGCCCGAGCGGGTCGGGCGCTCCCTGCGCCGCGCCGACGGGCTCGCCGTGAAGGTAGTCGAAGCCCATCAGGGTGCGGTCGGCGACGACCCCGGCCGAGTCGATCAGCTCGGGGGCGGCTTCCTGGAGGAGCACCCCGGCGACCGCCTCGGCACCCTCGCTGTGCGCGTCGAGCAGCGCCTCGATGAACTGGGGCTCGCACTCGACGTCGTTGTTGAGCAGGATCGCCGGGTCGCCGGGCTGTTCCTCCACCGCGCGGTTCAGCGCCGGCCCGAAGCCGAGGTTGCGTCCCAGCTCCAACAGCGAGACCTCGGGGAACTCCCCGCGCACCAGCTCCGCCGACTCGTCGCCGGATCCGTTGTCGACGATGACGACGTCGACCGGCCGCGTCTGGGCACGCAGGCTCTCCAGGGTTCGCCGCAGCTGCCGCGATCCATTGAAGTTGGGGATGTAGATGGCCGGTCGCATAGGCTCACTCGAACTAGATGCCGGAGTGTCGGTGTCAGTCGGGTACCGGCACCGAGATCACTTCGAGTCGCTCGATGCCGCCGAAGTCGTCTGGATTGCAGGTGTACACCGGGAGATCGTTGGCGAGCGCGGTCGCGGCGATCATCGCGTCGTACGCTCGAGCCGAAGCCTTGCGACCCGAGCGCCGCAGCGCCGCAGCGACCTGCCCGAATGCGCGAGCGGCGGCAGCGTCGAATGGCAGTGGGAGGAAGTCGGACTCGGCCTGCTGCAGATGCGCCTGGCGGACGGCGCGCTCACGCCCGTCCTCAGCGACGAGGGGACCAACCGCGAGCTCGGCGAGGGTGACGGCGGAGATCAGCGGTTCCGCGGGAAGTTGGCTTGCGTCGGCCAGGCGCTGCAGGAGGATGACCGTCGAGGTGTCGAGCAGGCCCCGCGTGCGCCGCTCGCTCACAGGGTCGAATCCAAAACCTCGTCGATGTCAGAGCGCAGGGCCGCGGGGTCGAGAGGCGGGAGGCGGCCCCAGCGATTCAGCAGGGCCTCTGCCGACAGCGCCGGCCGCAGTGCGTGCAGCTCCGCCACCTCTGCGCCGGCGCGCGTAATCGTGATCTGCTCGCCCCGCGCCGCACGATCGACAACGTCGCCACCGTGGTTTCTCAGCTCTCGGATGCTGACCTTTGCCATTCAGCCATCGTATCACGCGTGATACAGAAGGCACCGGCCATTGGCGCAGTAGGGTTGCAGCCTCGCATGGAGCCCCTGAAGGGACTGATTCTCTCCGGCGGCGCGGGAACGCGTCTTCGCCCCATCACCCACACCTCGGCGAAGCAGCTGGTGCCCGTCGCCAACAAGCCCGTTCTCTTCTACGGGATCGAGGCGCTGGTCGACGCCGGCGTGACCGAGATCGGGATCATCATCGCGCCGGAGACCGGCGAGGAGATCCGCGCCGCGGCCGGCGATGGCTCCCAGTTCGGCGCGGAGATCACCTACATCGTCCAGGACGCGCCGAAGGGTCTCGCCCACGCGGTGCTGACCGCGGAGGAGTTCCTCGGCGGCTTTCCGTTCGTCATGTACCTCGGGGACAACCTGCTCGCCGACGGACTGCGCGGCCTCGTCGCCAGCTTCCGCGAGGCTGGGCCCGACGCGCTGATCCTGCTCACCGCGGTCTCCGACCCCGAGCACTACGGCGTCGCCGAGCTCGATGGCGACCACGTCGTGCGGCTGATCGAGAAGCCGAAAGACCCGCCCTCGAACCTGGCCCTGGTCGGCGTCTACCTCTTCGGCCCGGCGATCTTCCCGGCCTGCCGCGCGCTCGAGCCCTCCTGGCGCGGTGAGCTGGAGATAACCGAGGCGATCCAGTCGCTGATCGAGGACGGGCACGCGGTCCAGTCCGAGATCGTGACCGGGTGGTGGAAGGACACCGGCCAGCTCGCCGACATGCTGGAGGCAAACCGGCTGGTGCTCGAGGAGATCGAGACCCGGCTGGACGGCGAGGTCGACGAGGCCTCCCGGGTCGAGGGCCGCGTCGTGGTCGAGGCCGGCGCCACGGTCTCGGGCTCGGTCATCCGCGGCCCGGCCGTGATCGGCGCCGGCGCCCAGATCCAGGACGCCTACGTCGGCCCCTACACCTCGATCGGCGAAAACGTGAAGATCTGCCGCTCCGAAATCGAGCACTCGATCGTCCTCTCCGGCTCCGTGGTCGAGGACCTCGGCACGCGGATGGAGGCGAGCCTGCTCGGTCGCGAAGTGAAGCTGACCCGCAGCGACGGGATGCCGAAGACGCTGCGGATGCTGGTCGGCGACAAGTCGGAGATCAAGATCATCTGATGGGCGGCGTGCGATGAAGGTCCTGGTCACCGGTGCGGCGGGGATGCTCGGCCGCGACGTCATGCTGGCGGCCGGCAACGCCGGCCACGACGTGGTCGGGTTCGGCCGCACCGAGCTCGACGTGACCGACGGGGCGGCGGTGGAGAAGAAGATCGGCGGGGAGCGCCCCGACGTCATCGTCCACTGCGCCGCCTGGACCGACGTCGACGGCGCCGAGGAGGCGGAGGATGCGGCGACCGCCGTCAACGGCGCCGGAGCCGGCAACGTCGCCGCCGCGGCAGCCGAGGTCGGCGCCAGCGTCGTCTACGTCTCCAGCGACTACGTCTTCGACGGAGCCAAGGGCTCGCCCTACGTCGAAACCGACCAGACCGCGCCGCTCTCCGCCTACGGGCGCAGCAAGCTGGCCGGCGAGGTGGCGACCGCCGCCGCCAACAAGCGCCACTTCATAGTGCGTTCGGCCTGGCTCTTCGGGATCGGCGGCCCAAACTTCGTCGAGACGATGCTGCGGCTTGCCGGCGATCACGGCGAGGTCCTCGTCGTCCGCGACCAGGTCGGCTCGCCGACCTACACCTGGCACCTCGCCTACGGCATAGTTCGCCTCATCGAGGGGGTCGAGTTCGGCATCCACCACATGGCCGGGGCGGGCGCCTGCTCCTGGTACGAGTTCGCGCGCGAGATCTTCGAGCAGGCAAACGTTGAGTGCAAGGTGATGTCGGCAACCACCGAGATGCTGGGCCGCCCGGCCCCCCGCCCGCCCTACTCGGCCCTGGCGAGCCAGCGCGAGCACGCGATCGAGCTGCCCTCCTGGCAGGACGGCCTCGCCGCCTACCTCGCCCAGCGCCGGTCCGAGACGGAGGCGACGGCGTGAGGCTGCTGGTCACCGGCGCCGCCGGCTTCATCGGCTCGACCTACGTCCGCCTGGTCGGCGACGAGCACGAGGTTCGGGTGCTCGACAAACTCACCTACGCCGGGCGCCGCGAGAACCTGCCCGAGGGGACGGAGCTGGTCGTCGGCGCGATCGAGGACCCGGCCGTCGTCCGCGAGGCGATGGAGGGCTGCGACGCGGTCGTCAACTTCGCCGCCGAGTCGCACGTCGACCGCTCGATCGACGACCAGGACGCCTTCGCCCGCACCCACGTGATCGGCACCGGCACCCTGCTCGACGCCGCCCGCGAGCTGGGGGTGGCCCGCTACCTGCAGGTCTCCACCGACGAGGTCTACGGCTCGATCGATTCCGGCTCCTTCACCGAGACCTCGCCGCTCGACCCCTCCTCGCCCTACTCGGCGACCAAGGCGGCCGGCGACCTGCTCGTCTCCGCCCACGTCCACACCTACGGCATCGAGGCCTCGATCGTGCGCGGCTCCAACAACTACGGCCCGCGCCAGTACCCCGAGAAGCTGATCCCGTTGATGGTGCTGAACGCGATCCACGGCGACTCGCTGCCGGTCTACGGCGACGGGCGCCAGGTTCGCAACTGGCTCTTCGTCGAGGACTTCTGCCGCGGCATTCACACGGTGCTGCTGAAGGGTCGTGCCGGCGAGGCATACAACGTCGGCGGCCCCGACGAGTGCGAGAACATCGAGGTGGTGAAGCGGGTGATCGAGCTGACCGGCGGCGACGATTCGTTGATCGAGTACGTGCAGGACCGGCCCGGCCACGATCGCCGCTACTCGCTCTCCTCGCAGAAGCTGCAGGGGGAGTTGGGCTGGGAGGCACAGGTGCACTTCGCCGAGGGCTTGGAGCGCACCGTGCAGTGGTACCGCGACAACGAGGAGTGGTGGGGACCGATCCGCTCCGGCGAGTACCGCGAGTACTACGAAAAGCAGTACGGCAAGGCGCTGGGCTAACCCGATGGCGGCCGGTCCGCGACTCAGATGAAGTCACTGCCGACGAAGCTCGACGGCTTGGTCCTGCTGGAGCCGCAGGTCCACGGCGACGCGCGCGGCTTCATGGTCGAGACCTTCCGCAGCGACACCTGGGCCGAGCTCGGGGTCGAGGCCGAGTTCGTCCAGCACAACCACTCCCGCTCCGGCAGGGGCACCCTGCGCGGCATCCACTTCCAGACCGACCCGGGGCAGGCGAAGCTGGTCCGCTGCCCGCGCGGCACGATCCTCGACGTCGCCGTCGACCTGCGGCGCGGCTCGCCCACCTACGGGCAGTGGGAGGGCCACGTCCTCGACGACGAGACCCACCACCAGCTCTACGTCCCAGTCGGCTTCGGCCACGGCTTCGCCGTGCTCAGCGACGTCGCCGACGTCACCTACCTGCTCTCCAGCACCTACGACCCCGCGACCGAGGCCGGCATCGCCTGGGACGACCCCGACGTCGGCGTCGAGTGGGGAGTGGACAACCCCCTCCTCAGCGAGCGCGACAAATCGGCCCCTCGCCTTGCCGACGTCGCAGACTCACTTCCGTTCTAACCGCACTTTCATACGGAAATGAAACAGAAGTGTAAGAAGTGTGTGCCAAGGTGCCACACATAGTTTTTGACCCAATTTTCACTGGTAACGTCGGCGGCAGGAGGGTGAAGAAGAGAGGTCTCTTCGGGTAGCTGATACCTACCACGTCCGGCCTGACCCAGCGGATCCGGTTCGAGTCCGGCGCCCTCCGCATAGACCGCCGAGGCGAGTCGAGTTCAGGGGCAGGCGTGGTAGCCTAGGTCCACAGGTATCAGCTGCCCGCGGGGTGGTTCCCGCTTCACCAGACTCGACCCGCTTCGGCGGGTCTTGTCGTTTCAGGACCTGTGACTTTCGCTAACGCGACCTACCGTTAACGGCGGTGATCGCGAGGCTGGTCGCCAGTTTGGCGCCGATGCCGGCGTAGACGGTGGCGTTGAGAAGCGGGTTGTGCTCGGGGGCGTCGAAGCGGCGGTAGAAGCGGCCCATGCCGCGGTGGAAGGCGATCTCCTGGCGGGGGGCGCGGCGGCCGGCGCTGGAGCCGCCCTTGACGTGGAGGGCGACGGCGGCCGGCTCGTAGAAGACCTTCCAGGCCTCCTCCCAGAAGCGGCGGCACCAGTCGAGGTCCTCCATGTAGAGCCAGTAGCCCTCGTCGAGCAGGCCGACCTCGCGCACCGCCTCCGCCCGGCAGAGCATGAAGGCGCCGTTGACGGCGTCGACCTCGCCCGGGTCGTCGTCGCCGAGCTGGGTCGCCCGGTACTGGCTGAGGGCGCCGGCGGCGTCGTCGCGCCGGCCGATCCCGGTGAAGTGGGCGAGGGCGCTGAGCGGAGTGGGGAAGGAGCGCTTGCAGGCGTGGTCCAGCTCCCCCGACTCGGTCACCAGCTTCGCTCCCACCATCCCGATTCGCGCCTCGGAGCGCAGCCTCTCCAACGCCGCGTCCAGCGTCCCCGCGTAGACCTCGGTGTCGGGGTTGAGTAGCAGGACCGCGCCCGCCTCGCTATCGCGCAGGACGAGGTTGTTGGCGGCGGAGAAGCCGACGTTGCCGCAGCGGACCAGCCGTACCTGCGGGAACTCTCGCTCGACCATGTCCGGGGTCGAGTCGGGGCTGCCGCTGTCGACCACCGTGACCCGCATCGAGCCCGACGGCGGGTGCTCCTCCAGCGAGCCCAGGCAGCGCCGCAGCAGCGCTTCGGCGCCGTGGCTGACGACGACGACCTCGAGGTCGGGTGAGGCGGGCATGAACGGTTGCTAGTAGGCGCCTTCGCCGCGGACGATCGCGCGCGGGGTGCGCAGCAGGATCGCCAGGTCGCCCGTCACCGAGATGTTGTCGAGGTAGTCGCGCTCGATCGCCAGCCGCTCCTCGAAGGTGAGGTCGGCGCGGCCGTAGACCTGCATCGGCCCGGTCATGCCGGGCTTCACTCCGAGCCGGATCCGCTGCCGCTCGTCGTAGAGGGCGACCACGTCCTCCTCCTCGGGTCGCGGCCCGACCAGCGACATGTCGCCCACCAGCACGTTGATCAGCTGCGGCAGCTCGTCGAAGCTGAAGCGGCGCAGGGTGCGCCCCGCTCGCGTCACCCGCGGGTCGTCGTGGATCTTGTAGGCGGGCTCGTCGAGCTTGGAGAGGTCGACCAGTTCGCCGCGGCGCTCGTCGGCGTCCTTGACCATGGTGCGGAACTTCAGCATCGTGAACGACTTGCCGTCCTTGCCGGCGCGCCGCTGGCGGAAGAGGACCGGGAAGCCGGAGTCGAACAGGATCAGCAGCGCCAGGACCAGCAGCAGCGGTGAGATCAGAGCCAGCAGCACACCCGAGATGACGACGTCCATGGTCCGCTTCATCGCCAGGGTCGAGCGGGGCGGGTCGGCGAAGCGGAAGTCGAGCACCGGCAGCTCGGCGAGGCGGTTGAGCTCGATCCCGGGGCCGAGCAGGCCGAAGTGCTGGGGCAGGAAGGTGAGGCCGAGGCCCGCCACCTTGCACTCCTCGATCAGCCGCTCGGCGTCCGGCTCGCTCATCTCGCGCTCGGCGACGATCACCCGCTCTACCGCCATTTCGCTTGCCACCCACTCGATGTCGGCGATCGAGCCGAGCCGCGCCAGGCCGCCGGTGTCGATGTCGGGGTTCTCCTTTGGCTCGAGCGAGAGGTAGCCGACCAGGTGCAGGCGGGTCTCGGGATGGGTCGCCACCCTGCGTGCCACAACGCCGACCGCGTCGGCGGGGCCGATCACGACCCCGACCGCGGCGCCCGCCAGCCGGTGCCAGAGGAAGCGCAGGACCGCCCGCGCGGTGAAGCAGCCGAAGAGCGCGCCGGCGCCGACCGCGATCGCGCTGGTCGCCCCGAGGGGACCGGCGGGGCTGAGGGCGAGCAGCCCGTCCAGGGCGAGGGTGCCGAGGGCGGCGGCCGAGACCAGGTTCGAGAGCTCGTCCAGGGTGCTGTGGCGGATGCGACGGTGATCGTTGTCGTAGAGGCCGTGGAGCTTCATCACCACCAGCCAGACCGGGCTGAGCAGGATCGCCCAGAACAGCGTGCCGACGTCGGTCTGGGACGTCGCGGTGGTGACGACGCAGAGGGTCGCGATCAGCGCCGCCCAGTCGCCACTGGCCAGCAGGCGGCGCAGCAGTGCACCCTGGCGCCGGGCGCCGGCCGGTCCGGCGAGCCCCAGGCGCGTTGCGACGCCGCTCCGGCCGGCTTGGACCTGCGTACTTGGCCGGGTCTGCCGGGAGACCTCGGGCGCAGCGGTCTTCTGGGCGTTTCGGGTCATCTTGCGCTCACCCACAGCTCGGATTCCCGCGGAGGCACTCTTCCAACGGGTTCAGCTGGCGGGCCCGTCTCAGATCGGCAGCTGCAGCAGCCGTGTCGCCAGCCTTCCGCTCGACTCTAGACCGTAGGTAGTAAAGCTGCCAGTTGCGGTCCTCGCGGTCGATTGCTTGCGTAAAGCGCTCTGCGGCCGCCGGGTAGTCGCCCTGCAGCTCGGCGAGCAGGCCGAGCTGGACGTAGGGAGACGCCGCCCACGGCTCGATCGAGCGGGCCGTGTCGGCGTGCTCGATCGCGTTGGCGATCTCGCCCTCGGCAGCGGCGTTGTTACTCGCCTCCAGCTCCCGCTCGACCAGTAGCGGCCCAACCAGCGCGATCGCCGAGAGCCAGGCTGCGGCGAGGCCGACGACCGCGAGCCGGAAGCCTCGCCCGTCGTTTTCCTCGTCGCCCGAGGCCGGCGCCAGCTGGCGGCACCTCGCGGCGACGGCGGCACCGGCGGCGAGGAAGAAGACCGCGCCGAGCCCGGCGAGTTCCCAGAACCAGTCGAGCGCCGCGCCGACCGCAAAGGCCAGCATCACGGCGAGGAGGACAGCGCAGAGGTCGCGCTGCCGCCCGCGGGCGGCCCGCCACGCCGAGAACCCGGTCCAGAGCAGCGTCCCGACGAGCACAAGGACCAGCACTCCGCCGATCAGGCCGAGCTCGGAGAAGGCCTCCAGGTAGAGCGAGTGCGCGTTGTGCACCGCCTGCTCGGCGGAGCGTTGCTCCTCCCAGGCGAACTCGTAGCTGCCGGCGCCGAGGCCGTCGACGGGGTGGTCGGCGAAGGAGTCGACCGCGACGCTCCAGAAGTCGCTCCGGTTGGCGCTGGAGAGGTCGACGAAGCGGTGGGCGGGATCGTCGGGGAACTGGACGTCGGCGCGGGAGAACTCGTCCGAGGCACGCGAGCCGATCGCCACCGCCCCGACCAGGGCGACGACGGCGCCGGCGAGGGCCAGGCGCTTCAGCACCACGGGGTTTCGCGACAGGTCCAGCACCCGTCCAGTTCGAGCCCCTTGTCGCGACTCCAGGCGGCGCAGGCCGGCGAAGAGCAGCAGGGCGACCCCAATTCCCGCGAGGAGGATCAGGAAGACGGTCAGGCCCTGGTCCACGGCGGCCTGTGCGTCGATGTTGTCGGTCAGCGCCTGGCGGCTCTGCACCGCGAGCACCGCCGGCAGCGCCCCGATCGCGCCGATCGCCAGCGTCGCCAGCAGCCAGAGCCGGTCGGCGGAGAGCGCGATCAGACAGCCGGCGCAGACGGCCAGGGCGAGCACCCCGCCGCGCGAGAAGGTGAAGTAGAGGGCGAGCAGGACCGCCGGCATCGCAGCCACCGATGCCCAGCGCATACCCGTCCAGGCGGCCCTGCGACTGGTCCAGAGCAGCAGCCCGACCGCGATCCCGAACATCGCCCCGTTGGCGTTCCAGTAGCCGAGCGGGTAACGCAGCCGCGGGCCGCTGCCGAGCGAGTTTGCGACCTGCAATACGTCGGGTAGAAGGCGGCTGGCCAGTCCCAGCAGGGCAACGATGGTGACGGCAATTGCGACCCCTTCAGCGAAACGTTGGCGCCTCAGGTCGGTTTGGGTGATCAGGAGCGCCGCAAGGAAGAACCCGAGGTAGACCAGAACGCGGTCGGCCTCGATCACGCTCAGCTCGGCCGAGCCTGACCAGAAGGAGGAAAGTGCGGACCACAACGCCAGGCAGACGATCGCCCCGAACGCCCAGTGGAATGGGGGGGCCAGGGAGGCACGCGATGCGACCCCCAGCACCAGCATGCCGACGACGACCAGCCAGACGGCCAAGCCGGCCACGTGCCGCGTCGTCACGTCGAAGCCCCCTCCAGCGAGGGCGATGCCGAGGATCAGGGCGATCGGAGCAATCACCGCCGCCGTTTCCTCTAACCTTGCGCGCCATGCTTGGGACCCGCCATCCATCCCTGCCGTGGGCTCGACACGCTCTCGGACGGCTCTCAGTTCTCGTGCTGCTGGCATTTGCTTGCTTTCCGGCTGTCGTTCTGGCCCAGGATTCGAGCGAACTCGAATACGGAGAGGCCGTCCCCACGATCCCCCCGAACACGCATGACAAAAACCCTGCGAAGTCCTCGGGTTCCGATGGTGGGTCCGGCAAGTCTTCCACGGACTCCGGCACTTCTTCCGAACCCGGGTCTTCTGAAGACGATTCTTCGGACGACACCGGCGGGGCTGCGGCGCCGAACAGCGGCGACGGCTCCGGACAGGGTAGCCAGGACAAGGGCGCTGCAGCCGACGATCGATCGCGCGTCGCTGCCAACCCGCCCGCCGTAACCGAGACCGCACCGATCTCCCACGACGACAGCAGCTCCCCGCTTGTCCCGATCCTGATCGCGCTGGCGGTTCTCGCCGCGATCTCGATCGGCGTCGTCGTGATGCGGCGACGGAGCCAGAGCCCGCACACGGGCTCCTCCGCCTCCCCCGAGGCGAGCTGAGCCGATGCGGTACGGGCTGGACCGACCTGGACTGCGTATGCGCGCGGCGACCGCGGCGCTGGCAATCGCCATGCTCGCGCTGCTCGCCTCCGCACCGGCCGCACAGGCGCTGCCGGCCAAGTTCTGGGGCGTCGTTCCCCAGGCGGCGCCCACTGCCGAACAGTTCCAACGCCTCAAGCGCGGCGGCGTCGCCACCATGCGCATTCCGGTCTTCTGGGGCTCGGTGCAGCCGGTGCCCGGGGGCGCCTTCGACTGGTCACAGGTCGACCAGCTCGTCGGCGGCGCGACCGCCGTCGGGATCGAGGTGCTCCCCTTCCTCTACGGCGCGCCGACCTGGGCGGTGCCGGCAGATCGCATCATCCCCAGCCACCCGCCGAAATACCTGCCGGTTCGTACCGGGCTTCAGCGTGCCGGCTGGACGCGCTTCCTGGGCGAAGTGATCGGGCGCTACGGGCCAAACGGGAGCTTCTGGGCACAGAACCCCGGCCTGCCGAAGCGGCCGATCCGCGTCTGGCAGCTCTGGAACGAGCAGAACTTCAAGTACTTCGTCGCCCGGCCCAACCCGGCCGAGTACGGCAAGCTGGTGTCGATCTCCTATCCGGCGATCAAGGCGGCTGACCCCACCGCCCGGATCGTCCTCGGCGGGATGTTCTCCGCGCCGAAGGAGGCCCTGATCAAACGCGGCCCGCCGCAGGCCTTCTTCGCCTCCGACTTCCTCGAGCAGATGTACAGGCTGACGCCGGGCGTGAAGCGCAAGTTCCACGGCGTCGCGGTGCACCCCTACACCGAAGCGTTCCAGCGCATCGGCGGATACGTCGAAGAAATCCGCGACGTCCTGGCGGCGAACCGCGACACCGGCAAGGGGCTCTGGCTGACCGAGTTGAGCTGGAGCTCGCAGCGCTCCAGCGCGGGCAACTTCGCCAAGGGAAGGCAGGGCCAGGCCAAACAGCTGAGGGGTGCCTTCGGCCTGCTCCGCGCCAACCAGCGCAAATGGAACGTCCAGCGCGTCTACTGGTTCTCGGTCGACGACCAGGAGGGCAGCTGCAACTTCTGCGACGGCTCCGGCCTCTTCGGCCCCGGTTTCGTCCCGAAGCCGTCCTGGTTCGCCTTCACCGCCTTCAGCGGCGGCAAACCCTAAACGCCCCAAAATCCCATCACGTTTTCCATGACCGGGATGGAAAACGTGATGAAGTTCTCTGAACGGAGCGTAAGATCGGTGGGTTGGCCACCGACGCGAAACAGAGTGCGGAGCTCGATCCGTTGGCGCCGTTCAGCGCCCCGGTCAGGCGCTGGTTCGAGGCCTCCTTCGAGGGGCCGACCCCTGCCCAGGCGGGTGGCTGGAAGGCGATCGCCGGCGGCTCCAACGCGCTGATCTGCGCCCCGACCGGCTCCGGCAAGACGCTCGCCTCCTTCCTCTGGGGGATCGACAAGCTCTCCCGCGATCCGGCGCGGGGCGAGGGCGTGCGGCTCGTGTACGTATCGCCGCTGAAGGCGCTCTCCTATGACATCGAGCGCAACCTGCGCGCGCCGCTGCGCGGCATCGGCGCCGAGATCTCGGTCGGGCTGCGGACCGGCGACACCAGCCAGGCCGAACGGCGGGCGATGCGCAAAACCCCGCCCGACATCCTCATCACCACCCCCGAGTCGCTCTACCTGATCCTCTCCTCCGGCGCCCGCGAGATCCTCACCGGGGTCGAGGCGGTGATCGTCGACGAGATTCATGCTGTGGCCCAAAGCAAGCGGGGGTCGCATCTGGCGCTGACTCTCGAGCGGCTCGATCAACTGGTTAGGGACCATGCGTCCGGGCCCGCGGGTCCTGTCGCGGCAGGGGACCCACCGCCCCTTCCGGTAGCTAAAGCTTCCTCAGGGGCGGTACCCCCTACCGCGCCACCCGCGGGAGGGGGGCAGGGCATCCAACGGATTGGGCTCTCTGCGACGCAGCGGCCACTTGAGCGGATAGCTGGGTTCCTCGTTGGGCCTAAGAGGGACTGTGAGATTGTCGATGCCGGGATCGCGAAGGAGCTCGATCTGGAGATCGTCGTGCCCGTGGAGGACATGTCCGAGCCGGGAGCACCGAACTTCCCGAACTCAGATGGTGTCCCAGCCGACGGGGAGCCCAATGCTCATGTCAGGTCGATCTGGCCTGCCATCTACCCCGAGCTGCTGAAGCTGGTCCAGGAACACACGTCGACGATCGTCTTCGTCAACAACCGAAGAGCGGCCGAGCGCATCGCGAAGCGTCTGAACGAGCTTGCCTTCGAAGGCGAGCAGAGTGAGCTGCCGGCGACCGAGCAGGCTGGCCACGGGCCGCCGGGCGAGGCCCCGCCCGAGATCGCCCGCGCCCACCACGGCTCGCTGTCGCACGAGGAGCGGACCGTGGTCGAGGAGATGCTCAAGTCCGGGCAGCTGCCCTGCCTGGTGGCCACGTCGTCCCTGGAGCTGGGGATCGACATGGGTGCCGTCGACCTGGTGATCCAGGTCGAGTCGCCGAAGTCGGTCAGCCGCGGCCTGCAGCGGGTCGGCCGCGCCGGGCACTCGCTGGGCGAGGTCTCGCGCGGCCGCATCTTCCCCAAGTTCCGCGCCGACCTGCTCGAGTGCGCGGTGGTCGCGCGGCGGATGCGCGAAGGGGCGATCGAGGAGACCGTGATCCCCCAGAACCCGCTCGACGTGCTCGCTCAGCACGTCGTCTCGATGGCGGCGCTGGACGAGTGGGAGGTCGACGAGGTCGAGCGCGTCGTCACCGCCACCGACCCCTTCCGCGACCTCTCCCGCGAGCAGCTCGAGAACGTCCTCGACATGCTCGACGGGCGCTACCCGTCCGACCGCTTCGCCGAGCTGCGGCCGCGGATCGTCTGGGACCGGACGAAGGGCACGATTCACGCTCGCAAAGGCGCCCGCCAGCTGGTCGTCACCAACGCCGGCACGATCCCCGACCGTGGCCTCTACGGCGTCCACCTGCCCGACGGCCGCCGGGTAGGCGAGCTCGACGAGGAGATGGTCTACGAGGCGCGCCCCGGCCAGACCTTCCTGCTCGGCGCGACGACCTGGCGGATCGAGGAGATCACCCGCGACCGCGTCATCGTCACCCCTGCGCCGGGCCTGCCGGGGGCGGTCCCCTTCTGGAAGGGCGACGGGATCGGCCGCCCGGCCGAACTGGGCCGCGCGATCGGCGCCTTCGCCCGCGAGGCGGTCTCGCGCCAGCCGGAGGAACTCGCCGCCGAGTACGACCTCGACCGCCGCGCCGCCCAGAACCTGGTCGCCTACCTGCGCGAGCAGCAGGACGCGACCCGGGTCGTCCCCTCCGACCAGACGATCGTGGTCGAGCGCTTCCGCGACGAGATCGGCGACTGGCGGCTCTGCGTTCTCTCGCCCTACGGCGGCCGCGTCCACGCCGCCTGGGGCCTGGCGCTCGCGCAGAAGCTCCGCAACGAGCGCGACCTCGAGGCGGACGCGATCTGGTCCGACGACGGCATCGTCATCCACCTCCCCGACGCCGACGACCCGCCCCCGGCCGACCTGGTCATGGTCGAGCCGGACGAGCTCGAGGAGCTGGTCGTCGCCGAGCTCTCGGGCTCGGCCCTGTTCGGGTCCCACTTCCGCGAGAACGCGGCCCGTTCGCTGCTGATCCCGCGCGCCTACCCGGGCAAGCGCACGCCGCTCTGGCAGCAGCGGTTGAAGTCGCAGAGCTTGCTCGAGGTCGCCCGCGACTTCCCCCGCTTCCCGGTCGTGCTGGAGACCTACCGCGAGTGCCTGCGCGACGTCCTCGACCTGCCCTCGCTGGCCGAGCTGCTCCGCGACCTGCACTCGCGCAAGCTCGACCTGGTCGAGGTCGAGACCCCCACCGCCTCACCCTTCGCCTCCTCGCTGCTGTTCGACTACGTCGCCACCTACATGTACGAAGGGGACACGCCGAACGCGGAGCGCCGCGCCGCCGCGCTCGCCCTCGATCGCGACCTGCTGCGCGAGCTGCTCGGCCAGGAGGAGCTGCGCGAGCTGATCGATACCGAGGCGCTGGAGGAGGTCGAGGCGCAGCTGCAGCACCGCACCGACGCCGGTCGTGCCGCCGACCGCGATGCCCTGCAGCAGGTCCTCCGCAACCTCGGCGACCTGACCGCGGAGGAGTGCGCCGAGCGGGTCGAGGAGGGCTACTCGGCCGCCTCGATGCTGGAGAAGCTGGTCGCCGAGCGCCGCGTCGCACTGGTGCGGATCAACGGTGAGGAGCGCTACGTCGCCGGCGAGGACGCGGGCCTCTACCGCGACGCGCTCGGCGTGCCGCCGCCGCCGGGCCTGCCGGAGACCTTCCTCGGCGACCACCCCGACGCGATGCGGGCCATGGTCCGCCGCTACGCGCGCACCCACGGCCCCTTCCCGACCGCTCAGCTCGCCGCCCGCTACGGCGTCGACCCGACCCCGGCCCTGCGCGAGCTGGAGCGCGAAGGCGCCGCCGTCCGCGGCGAGCTGCTGCCCGGCGGCAGCGAGCGCGAGTGGTGCGACGCCGACGTCCTGCGCCGGGTGCGCCGCGCCAGCCTTGCCCACCTGCGCCGCGAGGTCGAGCCGGCCGGCCGCGACCGCTTCGCTCGCTTCCTGCCCAGCTGGCAGAATGTCGATTCCTTTCGCCCCGCCGGCGCCGGGCCGGACCGCCTCCGCGACGCGCTGGTGCCGCTGCAGGGTGTCGCCCTCACCCCCAAAGTCTGGGAGGGCGACGTGCTGCCGCGCCGTCTCGGCGCCTACTCGCCGAGCTGGCTCGACGAGCTCTGCACCAGCGGCGAGCTGGTCTGGATCGGGGCCGGCTCGCGCGGGCGCAACGACGGCCGCGTCGCCCTCTACTTCCGCGACGACGTCCGCATCGCCGGCCCCCCGCCCGCCAACGCGAAGTTGGAGCAGGCCAAGGGCGAGCCGCACGACGCAATCCGCGAACGGTTGGCCGCTGGCCCGTCCTTCTGGCTCGACCTGCTCTCGGACCTGGACTACCCCGCGGAGGAGCTTCATAACGCGCTCTGGGACCTCGCCTGGTCAGGGGAGGTGACCAACGACGCCTTCGCGCCGCTGCGGGCGCCGCGCCTGCGCTCGGTCGCTGCGCACGAGCGCCATGGCCGCCGCTTCGCCCGCCGCCGCTCTGGCTCGGGGGCTGCGGTGCAGGGGCGCTGGTCGCTGACCGCGCCGCTGTTCGCGGACGCGCCCGGCACCGGTCCGCGGCTGCGCGCCCAGGCCGAGCTGATGCTGGAGCGCTACGGAATCGTCACCCGCGAGACCGTCCTCGCCGAGGGCGTCCCCGGTGGCTTTTCCACCCTCTACTCCGAGCTGGGCAACCTGGAGCTGCTCGGCACCGCCCGCCGCGGTTACTTCGTCGAGGGTCTGGGCGGCGCCCAGTTCGCCCTGCCGGGCGCGGTCGAGCGGCTGCGCTCGCTGCCGGAACCCAACGGCTCCTTCCAGGTCCTTGCCGCCACCGACCCGGCCAACCCCTATGGTGCCTCGCTGCCCTGGCCGAAACCGCCCTCCGGCCGCCGCCCCGCCCGTGCCCCCGGTGCCCACGTCCTGCTGCGCGACGGCGAGCCGCTCCTCTACGTCGAGCGCGGCGGCCGCAGCATCCTCCGCTTCGCCGACCTCGACGCCGCCGACCTGGCGACGGCTGCCCAGGCCCTCGCCGATGCCGTCTCGGCAGGCCGCCTCCCCAAGCTGGGAATCGAGAAGCTCGACGGCGAGCCGGTGATCGGCTCCGGCCACGAGGAGAGCCTCCTCACCGCCGGCTTCAGCCGCGGCCCACGCAAGCTCACCGCAACCGCCCGCTGATGCCGCTGCACGATAATCCGGGAATGGTCGATCCCGAGGAGAGCCTCAGCCCGGTCGAGCTGCTGCGCAGCGTGCCGCTCTTCTCCGATCTCGAGCAGGAGGAGCTGCAGAGCTTCTCGCAGGTCGCGGTGCCACGGTCCTTCCCCGCCGCGACGCGCGTCTTCCACGAGGGCGACCACTCCGATGCCTGCTACATCGTCCGCGCCGGGAACTTCCGGGTCACCCGCGAGCACTCCGACGGTCGGGCGATCACCCTCGCCACGCTCGGCCCGGGAGACATCTTCGGCGAGCTGGCGATGCTCGACGGCGAGGTCCGCTCGGCCAGCGTGGAAGCGCTCAGCGACGGTGAGCTTTTAGCCCTGCCGGCCGGCGAGGTACGGGCGCTGCTCGCCCGCCACCCGGAGATCACGGTGAAGCTGGTCGCGGCGCTGGTGCGCCGCCTGCGGGCCGCCAACGAGCGAATCTCACGCCAGTCGTTTCAGACCGTGCCGAGCAGGGTCGCCGGCGTTCTCTCGCAGCTTGTCGCCGAAGAGACGCCGCGGAGCGGGGAAGGGGGCGAGGTGACGATCCGGATGAACCAGGCGGACCTCGCCCAGCTGGCCGGCACCTCGCGGGAGAGCGTCAGCCGCTTCCTCGCCGACCTCGAGCGAGCCAGCGTCGTCCGCCCGGGCCGCGGCAAGGTCACGATTCTCGCCCCCGCCAAGCTCCGCAACTACATCTTCTAGTGGCTGAAGCCGACTTCGCGGCCCTGCGCGCCTCGATGGTGGAGCGCCAGCTGCGCCGCCGCGGCATCGGCGACGAGCGCGTCCTCGCGGCGATGGGAGCGGTGCCACGCGAGGAGTTCGTGCCGGAGCGCTACCGCTCCCGCGCCTACGCCGACTCGGCGCTGCCGATCGGCGAAGGGCAGACGATCTCTCAGCCCTGGATCGTCGCCGCGATCTGCCAGGCACTGGAGCTGCGCGGCGGCGAGCGGGTGCTGGAGATCGGCACCGGCAGCGGCTACTCGGCCGCGGTGCTCGCCCGGCTCGCCGGCGAGGTGCTGAGCGTCGAGCGCCACGAGGTGCTGGCCGCCGCCGCGCGCCGCGCGCTCGATTCGCACGGCGTCGCCAACGTCGAGGTGCTCGTAGGGGACGGCAGTCGCGGCCTGCCGGAGCGAGCCCCGTTCGAGGCGGTGGCGGTCCACGCCACCGCGCCGGCGCCCCCGCGCACGCTGCTCGGCCAGCTCGCCGAGGGCGGCCGCCTCGTCGTCCCGATCGCCGAGGAGGGGGCCGACATGCTCACCGTCTACCGCCGTCGCGGCGGGGGGCTGCACGGCGAGACGATCGGCCCCTGCCGCTTCGTGCCGCTGGTCGGCGAGGAGGGGTTCGGGCCGGCCTGAGCGGCTGCAGCCCTACTGGTGGGCCGAGTCGAGGCCGGCGCCGCCGGCGATGCGGTCGCCCCCGGCGCCGCCGACCAAGCGGTCGTCGCCGCTGCGGCCGAGAAGCGTGTCGTTGCCGGCGCCGCCGCTCAGCGTGTTGTCCTGCCCGTCGCCCCCGAGCCGGTCAGGCCCCGGGCTGCCCTCGATCGCCTCGACCGAGTGGAGGACCCTCCCGGGAGTGCAAGCCTCTCCGCTGCGCCTCGCTGTCCCGCCGATCGCTGCGCTCACCCCCGGCGTGAAGCGGAAGAAGTTCGCGTTGTCGTCCCCCGGGCCGCCGTGGTAGAGGTCGCCGTCGCAGGGGTCGCCGCCGACCAGGACGTCCGACCCTCCGCCGCCGATCATCGTGCTGCGGCCGCTGTCGACCGGGACCGGGGAATCGGTGCGGGCGCCGATCAGGGCGTCGTCGCCGGGGCCTCCAGCGAGCAGGTCGGGATCGGCGTCGTCTCCGGCCTCGATCACGTCGTCGCCCGGACCGCCGTGCAGCGCGTCGGCGCCGGGCCCGCCGTCGATCCGTATCTGGACGTCGGCGGGAACGTCGGCTGCGATCCGGACGATGTCGCCGCCGGCACCGGCGGAGATGGTCACCATGCTCGCACCGGCGAACGCGAAGCCGTCCGACCCGATTTCGATGTGGTCGTTGCCTTCGCTGCCCTGGACGGCGAGCGTCGTGGTGCCGTCGATGTTGGCGGTGCGGACCACGACGACGCTGTCGCCGATGCCCTCGTCCGGGAAGGGGGAGTCGATCACGGCCTCGAATTCGCGCAGCCGGTCCCGCCCGTCGCCCTTGGCGAAGCCGCGGAGCAGATCTACCGTGACGCCCCCCGAAGCGCCCGCGAAGGAGGCGATGTCACCGCCACCGCGACCACCGGAGAGCCAGTCGTGCCCGAGTTCGCCGCGGACGACGTCGTGCTGGCCGTTCCCGCCGGTAGCCCTGTCGCTGCCGTGGCTGCCGACGACCATGTCGCGGTTGCCGCCGCCGCCGTCGAGCTTGTCGTCGCCGAGGCCCCCGTCGACGTAGTCGGAGCCGGCGTCGCCGTGCACCTGGTCGTTGCCGCGCCCACCGGAGAGCCGGTCGTTTCCGCGCCCGCCGGAAAGGAGCCGGTCGGAAGCGCGCCCACCGTCGATCCGGTCGTTGCCGCCGCCGCCTCGGAGGCGGTCGGGCCCCTTGCCGCCGGCCAGCGCGTCCCCGCCGGCCTGCCCGAAGAGCCGATCGCCCCCGCCTCTTCCCTCGATCCTGTCCTCGCCCGGGCCACCGCAGATCGTGTCGTTGCCGTTGGGACCACCGTCGATCCGGTCGTTGCCGCCGCCGCCGTAGATCACGTCGTTGCGGTTGGTGCCGACCACTCGGTCATCGGCGGGCGTACCGACGATCGTCGCCTTCTTGCCGCCGCAGGCTGCTGCGGCATCCGCCGCGCTCCAGACGGATACGAGCAGCACGCACGCCGCTCCCAGCAGGACGCTTGCAGGTAACCGGCGCTTCGGGATCGCGAGACGCAGAATGCCCTCCCTGTCGACAGCAACGACTGGCGCCGGCGCTGTCGCAGGACGGCCGGCTTTGGCCTACCGGGTCCCGCGCGACCCCCTCGTTAGAGAGTACAGAGGTGACATCAATAGCCGGAGGAAAGCCGCAGAGGCTTTCAGCAGCCGACCGGGCGGGGGTCGGCGCCGTCTTTGATCACGTCGTCGTCGCCCCCGCCGCCGCAGCTGATCAGGTTGTCGCGAGCGCCGTCGATCGCGTCGATGAAGTCGCTGCCGCCCTTGCCGAGGAAGGTGTCGGCGCCGAGGTGGCCGAGGAAGCTGTTCTCGCGGTTGTCGCCGATCAGGACGTCGGGCCCGTCGGAGCCCTCGAGGCTCTCGTTGTCGGCGCCGACCCGGTCGGGGCTGCCGCAGCCGCCGGGGCCGCCGGTGCCGCCCAGCTCGACCCGCAGGCTGGCGTTCGAGCGGCCGTAGGAGACCGTGTCGTCGCCGGGCCCGCCGTCGTAGGAGTGGCCCTGGCAGACGGCCACCGAGGAGACGAGCAGGTCGTTGCCCGGGCCGCCGCTCAGCCCGTCGCCGCCGGGATCGGCGTAGAGCACGTCGCTGCCCGCGTTGCCGCTGAGGGAGTCGTTGCCGTCGTCGGGGCTGTTGTAGTTCTCGCCCGCCTCCAGCACGTCGTCGCCGGGGCCGCCGCTGAGCGCGTCCGAGCCGGCGTTGCCGTTGGCCCGCACCTTGACCCCGGCGGGGACGCCGGCGTCGATCTCGATGTTGTCGTTGCCGCCGCCGCCGGTGATCACGAGCAGGCCGGTCGGTGCCGCGACCGGGCAGGTGGCGGCCGTGCCGCCGGACTGCACGCAGCCGTCGCCGGCGAAGACGCCTGCGTCGTCGGTGACCGTCCAGCCGCCGGCGAAGCCGACGTGGATGTGGTCGGCGGCGCCGTCGCCCTGGACGATCAGGCTGGTCCCGTCGAGGCCCTGATTGAGGATGACGAAGGTGCCGTCGCCGGGCGGGTTCTCCTCGGTGCCGCAGGAGTGCTCGACCGAGAAGGCCTGGCAGTCGTCGCTGCCGGCCCCGCCGAAGGCTTCGTCGGCGCCGCCGGCCCCGCTGAGGGCGTCGTCGCCGACGCCGCCGTCGAGCCGGTTGCCGCTGCCGTCGCCGACGATCTCGTCGCCCTGGGGCGAGCCGACCACGTCCTCGAAGCCCTGCAGGGTGTCGTGGCCGTCGCCTTTGGCTTTGCCTGCACCGAGGCTCACGACCACGCCGCTCCGCGTCGCGCTCGCGTAGGAGACGATGTCGCGGCTGCCGGCGCCGCCGTCGAGGTCGTCGATGCCGCTGTCGCCGCGGACGATGTCGCCGTCGCCCTCGCCGCCCTGGGCGCTGTCGATGCCCGTTCCGGCGACGACGGTGTCGCTGTCGGGCCCGCCGTCGAGCTTCGGGTCGTCGCCGGCGCCGCCGTCGATTTTGTCGTTGCCGGGGCCGCCCTCGAGCTTGTCGTTGCCCTTGTCGCCGTAGAGCCAGTCGTCGCCGCCGTCGCCGATCGCCTCGTCGCTGCCTTTGTCGCCGATCAGCACGTCGCCGCCGCTGCCGCCGATCATCCGGTCGGGGCCTTTCACCCCGCGGATTTCGTCGTCGCCGGCACCGCCGAGGAGCCTGTCGCTGCCCTCGGCGCCGTTGAGGGCGTCGTTGCCGTCGCCTCCCTCGATCCGATCTGAGCCCGAGTCGCCGAAGAGGAAGTCGTCCCCGCCGCCGCCGTCGAGCTTGTCGAAGCCCCGGCCGCCGTGGATCTTGTCCTCGCCCGGACCGCCGCAGATCGTGTCGTTGCCGTTCGGCCCGCCGCTGATCCGGTCATTGCCCCCGCCGCCGTAGATCACGTCGCTTGCCTTCTTGCCGACGATCGTGTCGTTGCCGGCCGTGCCGACGATCGTCGCGTGCTTGCCGGCGCAGGTCGCGGCGGCCGCGTTGCCGGCGAGCGGCATCGCGAGCAGCGCGCCGCAGAGGGCGGCTGCGCCAAGGAGCCGGCGCGGGTTGAGGGTCGCGAGGGAGCGCATCCGCTCCCCCATCGACCCGGTTGCGCTGGACCTACACCCGTCCCTCAAACATCCGTCCAGAGGGCTTTACATCCCACCGCAGGGGTTGGGGTCACCCGAGACATGGCCTGGGCGGCGGGTTCGGATACGCTCGCACCGCATGCGGGGCGGCATCTACGTTCTCAACTTCTATTCGACCGTCTTCGTCGACCAGCTGAAGCGGGGTCGGAAGACGGCGACGATCCGGCTCGGCGACAAGACCGGCAAGTACGAGCGGGGCCAGGTGGTCTGGATCACCGTCGGCTTCCGCCACAGCCCGCGGGAGAAAATCTTCGCCGCCGTGATCGACGACGTCGAGGTGAAGAAGGTCTCCGACCTCTCGCCGCGCGACATCGAGCACGACAATCCCGAGTTCCGCCGTCTCGAGGAGGAGGTCAAGTTCCTCGAGCAGATCTACGGCCGCACGGTCGGTCCCGACGACATCGTCACCGTGATCCGCTTCTCGCAGATCGTCGAGCCGCCGGGGGCGCACTTCGGCAACGGGGAGACGCCGCACCACAATTAGGCGCTGCGATGGCCGAGTACTCCTTCCTCACGACCTGGCTGCTCGATTCCCCGCGCGAGCCGGTCTGGGAGGCGATCTACGACCAGGAGCGCTGGCCCGAGTGGTGGCGTGGGGTGGAGGAGGTCGAGGAACGGAATGGCGGCGACGGGGGTGGGATCGGCGCCGTCTCGCGGATGGTCTGGAAGAGCATGCTCCCCTACCGGGTCGAGTTCGAGGTGACGACCACCCACGTCGAGCGGCCCCACCTGCTGCAGGCGGACGCGGTCGGCGAGCTCGCGGGGATCGGCCGCTGGCGCCTCTACGAGCGCGACGGGGTCACGGCGGTCCTCTACGAGTGGGACGTCGCCACCACCAGGGCCTGGATGAACCTACTGGCCCCGGTCGCCCGCCCGGTCTTCGAGTGGAACCACGACTGGGTGATGGCCCGCGGCGGCGAGGGAATCGCGAGGCTGCTCGGCTGCAGGCTCCTTGCCAACGGTTAAGCGCTATCTTTCAGGCGCTGGCACTCTCCATTGACGAGTGCCAAGCCCCAGTTCTAACTTTCCGATCCCATAACGGAGGTAATACGGATGAAGCTGAAGCCCCTCGGGGACCGGCTGATCGTCAAGCCGATCGAGGAGGAGGAGACGACCGCTAGCGGCATCGTCCTCCCCGACACGGCCAAAGAGAAGCCGCAGAAGGGCAAGGTCGTCGCCGTCGGCGACGGCGCGATCAACGAGGACGGCACTCGCCGGCCGCTCGACGTGAGCGAGGGCGACGAGGTCCTCTACTCCAAGTACGGCGGCACCGAGGTCACCGTCGAGGACGAGGATCTGCTCGTGCTGCGCGAGTCGGACGTCCTCGCCAAGCTCGGCTAGCGGCCCACAGGACTTAGAGAAACCAAGGAGGACTGAACCAGATGGCTCACAAGGAGCTGAAGTACAAGGAGGAGGCACGCGGGGCGCTGCAGGCCGGCGTCGACGCGGTTGCCGACGCGGTCAAGGTGACGCTCGGCCCGAAAGGCCGCTACGTCGTGCTCGACAAGAAGTTCGGTGCGCCGACGATCACCAACGACGGCGTCACGATCGCCCGTGAGATCGAGGTCGAGGACGTCTTCGAGAACCAGGGCGCACAGCTGGTCCGCGAGGTCGCCACGGCGACCAACGACGTGGCCGGAGACGGCACCACGACGGCGACCCTGCTGGCCCAGACCATCGTTCGCCAGGGGCTGAAGAACGTGGCCGCCGGCGCCAACCCGCTGGCCCTGCGCCGCGGGATCGAGAAGGCCGTCGAAGAGGTGGTCGAGAACCTGCGTGAGAAGCAGTCGAAGGAGGTTGCCGGCAAGGAGCAGATCGCCCGCGTCGCCGCCATCTCCGCCGCCGACGACGAGATCGGCAACGTGATTGCCGACGCGATCGAGAAAGTCGGCAAGGACGGCGTGGTCAACGTCGAGGAGGGCCAGACCTTCGGCATGGAGCTGGAGTTCACCGAGGGGATGCAGTTCGACAAGGGCTACATCTCGCCCTACATGGTCACCGACCAGGACCGCATGGAGGCGGTGCTC
>DATMEP010000106.1:0-23337 GCA_035556755.1 Solirubrobacterales bacterium | reverse complement strand
ACGCTCAACGCCCGCACCTTCGCGCTCGCCCAGCAGACCGGGCTCGGGATGATGAACATCTGCTCGACCTGCCAGGGCGCGCAGTCCGAGTGCCAGCAGCGCCTCGACGCCGACTCCGCCTACCGCGCCCACGTCAACGAGGCACTCTCGGGCCAGGGCCTCGCCTACGAGAAGTCCGAGGACGGCTCCTGGAACAACAAGAACTTCCTCTGGCTGCTGGTCGAGGACTACGGGCTGGACCGCCTCGCCGCACAGGTGAAGCGGCCGCTGACCGGCCTGCGCGTCGGCCCTTTCTACGGCTGCTACATCGTCCGCCCCAAGGAGCGGCTCGGCTACGGCGAGCACCCCGACCGCGACGTCTACCTGGAGCAGGTGATCACGGCACTCGGCGGCGAGGTCGTCGAGTACGACGGCGCCCGCAAGTGCTGCGGCTTCCCGGTGATCACGATGAACCGCGAGACCTCGCTGAAACAGGCCGGCACCCACGTCGGCGACGCGATCGACGCCGGCGCCGACTGCCTGGTCACCCCCTGCCCGCTCTGCCACCTCAACCTCGACATGCAGCAGCCGGAGGCGGCCAAGGTCGTCAACCGCGACCTCGGCCTCGCCGTCCTGCACCTGCCGCAGCTCGTCGGCCTCGCCCTCGGCGCCGAGCCGAAGCAGCTCGGCATGAGCAAGCACATCGCCTCGACCGGCTGGGTCGAGGAGCGTTTGGCCGCACCAGCCACCGCCTGAGCCGCACCGGTCGCGAGCCGGTACTGTTCCCCTCGGTGAGCCGGGAAGCCTGGTCGGCAACACGTTTCGTCGACCCCGAAAGGCCCCGATGGCAATTGCCGTAGCCACCTTCCTCATCGCCCTGGCGATCATCGCCGGCGAGAAGCTGCACCGGACCAACGTCGCCCTGCTCGGGGCCGCGATCGTCGTCCTCTTCGTCGGCGACTTCTCCCAGGAGCAGGCGATCGAGTCGGTCGACTTCAACACGATCGGCCTCCTGGTCGGGATGATGGTCCTCGTCTACCTGACCCAGCAGACCGGGGTCTACGACTACCTCGCGATCCGGGCCGGCCAGCTATCCGGCGGGCGCTCCTTCGCGGTGACGATGAGCCTCGCCGCGATCACGGCGATCCTCTCCGCCTTCCTCGACAACCTGACGACGATCCTGCTGGTCGCCCCGATCACCTTCCTGCTCGCCGACGCGCTCGACATCGACGCCGTGCCACTGCTGATCATCGAGGTGATCGCCTCCAACATCGGCGGCACCGCGACCCTGATCGGCGACCCGCCGAACATCATCATCGCCGGCGCCACCGGGCTCAGCTTCAACTCCTTCATCGTCAACCTGGCGCCGATCGTGATCGTCACCTTCGCGATCGTCGTGCCGCTGCTCTACCTCGTCTTCCGCCGTCGCCTGCAGGTCGAGGAGCGAAACCGCCGAGCCGTGATGGAGCTCGACGCCCTCGCCTCGATCCGCGACGCGGCCGAGCTGCGCCGCACCGGGCCCGTCCTGGCATTGACGATCCTCGCCTTCTTCGCCCACCAGGCGCTCCACGTCGAGCCGGCGACGGTGGCCTTGACGGGCGCGGCAGTGGGGCTGCTGGTGACCAGGATTGATCTCGAGGAGGCCCTCTCCCACGTCGAGTGGGGAACCCTCTTCTTCTTCGTCGGCCTCTTCGTGATGGTCGGCGCCCTCGAGGCAACGGGGGCGATCGACCACGCCACGGACGCGGTCAAGGACCTGACCGGCGGCGAGCGCTCTGCGGAGCTGATCGGGATCGTCTGGATCGCGGCGGTGGGTTCCGCGGTGGTCGACAACATCCCCTTCACCACGGCGATGATCCCGGTCGTGAGGGAGCTGCAGGAAGGCGCCGGCAACGGCGGAGACGACGCCTACTGGTGGGCGCTGGCGCTCGGCGCCTGCTTCGGTGGCAACGCGACGATGATCGCCGCCGCCGCCAACGTCGCCGCGGCGGGGCTCGCCGAGCGCGCCGGGACGCCGATCGGGTTCATGACCTTCTTGCGCATCGGCGTGCCGGTCACCATTCTCTCGGTGGGCCTCGCCACCGCCTACGTCGCCATCCGCTACATCGCGCTCTGAGGAGGACGCCATGCCCGACTCGATCGTCAACCAGGCCCTGAGGGAGATAGAGCCGCTCGACGCCGACGAGCGGATCGGCCCTGCGGCGCGGCGGGTGATCGAGGCCGAGCTGCCGGCGCTGCCAGCGGTCGAGAGCGACGGGCGCTTCGCCGGCATCTTCGGCGAGCGCGAGTTCATGGCGGCGCTCTTCCCCGGCTACGTCGGCGAGCTGGGCTCGGCGGCGATGGTCTCGCGCACGGTCGACGAGACGATCGAGCGGCGCAGCCAATGCAGCGAGGAACCGATTCGCCGCTACCTCACCACCGACCACGTGCTGGTCGAGGACACCTACTCCGACACCCAGCTCGCCGAGCTGTTCCTCCACCACCGGGTGTTGATCGTCCCGATCGCGACCCGCGGCAGGGTCCACGCCGTGGTCACCCGCCACGACTTCTTCTGCGCGCTGGTCGAGCGCTTCGGCACGATCGCGGAGGATCTGGACTAGTCGCTAATTTCGAATCCCAGCGGATCCAGGAACACCGCCTTCTCGGCAAAAAGTGTCATTGCCGTCACGTAGGAGCCATTCGTGAAGGTGCCCGATCCAGTGGGCCCGCATCCGGAGTCGATTGTGTATTTGAGCGACCCTGTGACGTCGAGTGTCGCGTCCAGATCCGGTTCGCCTGCTGTGGTCTCGTATGTAACGACTCCGAGGCCATTCTGGCTGGGAATCCTTATGACGCAGACAGAGGTTGTGACGACGATCTCGTTCGAGCCGGGGCAAACAATGTCCACCGTGCCGACATACGCGTCTTCGCCCGCCTCTGTCTCGCCCGCTTTGAATCGATAGTCGCAGCCGTTCATATCGATGGTCGTCACGAACAAGCCGGCCAATTGGCAACCCGAATACGAAGCGGTGACTGTCAGGGTTTGGGATTTGTCTGCCATTGCCCCGTGGAATGTCCCGTGGGTGCATTCCACTTTTCCGGCATTCGTCGTCAGCACGTTTTTCCCGATCTGGGAGCCTGTGATTGTCGCTGCGTAGTCCGAGGCTGTGAACGTGCCCGCTTGACCCAGTGCCGCCGGCGCCACCAAGCCACCAATCGCAAAGACCGCGGCGAGAGTCAATCCAACTCCCCTATAGCGCCTCATGTCGATCCCCTTCGTCCTCGCTTACCCCCGCTCGCGAAAGGAAGGTTAAGCCACGGTGGATCGATAATCAAGAATTATTGAGCAAACTCTCGACCAAGTTGGCGAAGAAGGCCGCGCTCGAACAGGAGCTCGGCGACCTGGACAGCGTTGGTTGCGGCGCCCTTGCGCAGGTTGTCGGAGACGATCCACATGTCGAGGGCGCGCTCGTTGCCGGGGTCGCGGCGGATACGGCCGACGAAGACGTCGTCGCGGCCGGCGGCGTCGATCGCCAGCGGGTAGCGCGCCGCCGCCGGTTCGTCGACGACGGTGACGCCGGGCGCGGCGGCGAGCAGCTCGCGGGCGCGCTCGGGGGAGAGCGGCTCCCTGGTCTCGACGTTGACGGCCTCCGAGTGCCCGGTCACCACCGGCACCCGGACGCAGGTCGCGCTGACCCGGATCGAGTCGTCGCCGAGGATCTTGCGCGTCTCGTTGATCAGCTTGCGCTCCTCGTCGGTGTGGTCGTCGCCGGCCGCGAAGCTGCCGGCCTGGGGCAGGGCGCTGAAGGCGATCCGGTGCGGATAGACCGTGGCCGGCGGGTTCTCGTTGCCGTCCAGCACCTGCTTCGACTGGTTGCGCAGCTCGTCGATCGCCGCCTTGCCGGTGCCGGAGACCGCCTGGTAGGTGGAGATCACCAGCCGCTCGATCCCGGCCTCGTCGAAGAGCGGCTTCAGGGCGACGACCATCTGCATGGTCGAGCAGTTCGGGTTGGCGACGATGCCGCTGTGGCCCTCGACGGCGTCGGGGTTGACCTCGGCGACGACGAGGGGGACGTCGTCGTGCATCCGCCAGTAGCTGGTGTTGTCGACGACCACGGCTCCCGCCTCGACCAGGCGCGGCGTCCACTCGGCGCTGACCGCGCCGCCGGCCGAGGAGAGGACGAGGTCGAGACCCTGGATCGTCTCCTCGTTGAGAGGGCGGCACTGGAGCAGGGTCCCGTTCCACTCGATCTCCCGCCCGGCAGAGCGCTCGGAGGCGAACGGGATGACCTCGGCCGCGGGGAAATGGCGCTCGCGAAGCAGACCGAGAATCGTCGAGCCGACCAGCCCGGTCGCGCCCAGGACTCCGACTCTGTATCCGTCGCCCGCCACTGATCCGAGTATGACGAAGCGCCCACGTAATCTGCGCGAATCCCCAACCCCCGCCGCAATATCGAGCTGAAGGCGCGGAGCTGCAATCCGGAGCGAGACCTCGAGACCTGTAGGACGCTCGACGCCGAGCCGTTTGGCACCCTCCAACAGCGGGACACGTATTTCCACGCTCGACGGGGACGATTGAAGCTGCGCGAGGAAGGGGGCGCCACGCCGCACCTCATCTCCTACGTCCGGCCGGACACCCCCGAGCAGCGGGAGAGCCGCTACTGGATCGCCGCGGTGGCGCAAGCGGCAGAGCTGAAGGCAGCGTTATCCGGCGCGCTTGAGATCGAGGCCATCGTCGTCAAGCAGCGCCAGCTCTTCCTGTGGCGAGAGGTGCGCATCCACCTCGATGCAGTGGATGGCCTCGGCAGCTTCATCGAGTTCGAGGCGGTCGCCCCGGCGCACTCCGATCTTGCCGAGGAGCGGCAAAAGGTGCACGAACTGCGAGACGCGTTCGGAATCGGCGACGCGGATCTCGTCGCCACGAGCTACCGCGATCTCGTAATCGAGCGCCGAGCCTGAGGGCGCGGGTCAGCCGCTGACCGTGGGGCGGTGCTCGGCCCCCATCGGGTCCTCAGGACGGACCGCGTCGGTGCCCAGCTCGAAGGCCTCGTGCAGCGCTTTGACAGCGTCGGCGACCCGGTCGGCCGAGATGACGCAGGAGATCTTGATCGGGGAGGTGGAGATCATCTCGATGTTGATCCCCTCGCGGCCCAGCACCTCGAAGACCTTGGCGGCGACGCCGGGGTGCGAGCGCATGCCGGCGCCGACGATCGAGACCTTGCCAATCCGCTCGTCGGTGCGGACGCCCTGGCTGACGTCGAGGGCGCTGACGGTGTCGGCCGCGGCGGTCAGGTCGGCGCGGTCGACGGTGAACGAGAGGTCGGCGAGCGCGTCGTCGCCCACCGGCTCGTTCTGGATGATCACGTCGACGTTGACCTCCGCCTCGGCCAGCGCGGTGAAGATCCGGCCGGCGGAACCCGGCTCGTCGCGGACGCCGGTCAGGGTCACCCGCGCCTCCCCGTCGGAGTGGGTCACAGCCGTTACGAAAGGTTGCTCCATGGTCTCCTGCTCGCTCTCCGCTTCGCTGACGACGAGGGTACCGGGGCCGTCGTCGAAGCTGCTGCGGGTGTGGATGCGGACCCCGTTGTTGCGCGCGTACTCGACCGAGCGCAGCTGCAGGACCTTGGCGCCCGAAGCCGACATCTCGAGCATCTCCTCGTAGGAGACGAGCGGCAGCTTGCGCGCGTCCGGGACGATCCGCGGGTCGGCGCTGAAGACGCCGGCGACGTCGGTGTAGATCTCGCAGACGCGGGCCCCGAGGGCGGCGGCGAGCGCGACGGCGGTGGTGTCGGAGCCGCCGCGGCCAAGCGTGGTTACGTCGCGGCTGTCGGTCGAGACGCCCTGGAAGCCGGCGACCAGGACGATCCGGTCCTCGCCCAGGTTCTCCTCGATCCGGTCGGCGCGGACGTCGATGATCTTCGCCCGGGTGTGGGAGGAGTCGGTGACGATGCCCGCCTGCGAGCCGGTCATCGAGATCGCCTTGTGGCCCATGTCGTGGATCGCCATCGCGCAGAGCGCGCAGGAGATCCGCTCCCCGGTCGAGAGCAGCATGTCCATCTCACGCGAGTCGGGCCGCTCGGAGATCTCCATCGCCTGGGCGACCAGCTCGTCGGTGGTCTTGCCCCGTGCCGAGAGCACCGCGACGACCCCGCAGCCACCCTCCCGCGCCGCGACGATCCGCCGCGCGGCGCGCTTGATCTCCTCGGCGCCGGCAACCGAGGTGCCGCCGAACTTCATCACGACGATGTCGGACTTCGCCTCAGCCATTGCGTCCGAGGATAGTCGCGGGGAGCCACCTTCGAAGGCACGTCGCCGACACGTTCCATGCGTGACCGGGATCACACTTGACGATATATCGAATTGATATATCTTTCGTGCCATGGAGCTGAGCGCAACCGCCTACGTGATCCTCGGCATGGTCAACCGCGAACCGCGGTCCGGCTACGAGATCAAGGCTGCGGTCGACAGCTCGACCAGGTTCTTCTGGGCCGCCAGCTACGGGCAGATCTATCCGGAGCTGAAGCGGCTCTCGGAGGCCGGGCTGGTCGAGGGGGTCGACTCGCCGACCGGGGGGCGCAAACGGACCGTCTACGCGATCACCGATGCCGGCAAGGCTGCCTTGGTGGACTGGCTGCGGCAGCCGCCGCAGACCTACGAGCTGCGCGAGGAGGGGCTGCTGAAGCTCTTCTTCGCCGGCGCCCTGCCGCCCGAGGAGGCCGTGGAGATCCTGCGCTCGATGCGTGCGCACCGCCTCGACGTCGTCGAGCGGTTGCGCACGATGGAGCCGAAGGCACTTGAGAAGGAGGATCCCTACCCGCTGATGGTGCTGCGGGGCGGGATCGAGTTCAGCCAGTGGTTCGCCGAGTGGTGCGAGCGGATGGAAGCCCAGCTGCTCGAGCCAACTCACAAGGAAAGGAGCAGCTGATGTTCGACGCCCTCGCCCGCCTCGCCGACGGCCGCGCCCGCCGGGTCGGCCTCTTTGCGATCGCCTTCTTCCTCCTCGCCGGAGCGCTCGGCGGCTCGGTCGCCGATCGGCTCGACCCTTACGGCGCCGACGATCCCGAGACCGAGACGGTGGAAGCGAGGAAGCAGCTGCAAGACGCGGGGCTGCGCGCTCCCGCCGTGATCGTCGTGGTCGACGACGCCCCCGTCGCGGCGCCGGCGACCCGCCCCCGCCTCGACAGGCTGGCGCGGGAGTTGCGCCGCCGCGACGACGTCAAGTCGGTGACCGGTTACTACAACACCCGCTCCCCGGACTTCGTCTCCCTAGACGGCCAATCGACCTACCTGGCGGTCGCGCTGAAGCCGACCGACGACAAGGAGTGGCAGGAAGTCGGGGGCGAGATCGCCGATGGGCTCGAGGAGCGCCCCGGCATCGTCGTCGGCGGTGCCGCCGTCGCCCAGGAGCAGGTCAACAAGCAGGTCGAGGAAGACCTGCGCAGGGCGGAGATGCTCGCCTTCCCCCTCCTCTTCCTGCTCTCGTTCCTCTTCTTCCGCAGCCTCGTCGCCGCCCTGCTGCCGGTGATGATCGGCCTGCTGGCCATCGTCGGCACCTTCCTGATCCTGCGCGTCGCCAGCGAATTCGGCTCGATCTCGATCTTTGCGCTCAACCTGACCACCGGCCTGGGCCTGGGTCTGGCGATCGACTACAGCCTCTTCGTCGTCTCGCGCTATCGCGAGGAGATCGCCAAGGACGGGCCCGGGCTGGCCGCGATGCGGCGGGTGATGGCGACCGCCGGCCGCACTGTCTTCTTCTCCTCGCTGACCGTCGCCGCGGCGCTCGCCTCGCTGCTCGTCTTCCCGCAGCGCTTCCTCTACTCGATGGGACTGGGCGGGTCGCTGGTCGTGCTGCTGGCGGCGCTGATCTCGCTCACCGTGCTGCCGGCGGTCCTGACCCTGCTCGGCACCCGCGTCAACTCGCTTTCTCCGCGCTTCCTGCAGCGCCGCGCCGAGGCCGAGGCGCGGCCCGACACGCAGGGCTTCTGGTACCGGCTCTCCCGCTTCGTGATGCGGCGGCCGGCACCGATAGCCACCTTCAGCGCCCTGCTGCTGATCGTGCTCGGTCTCCCCTTCCTCGGGATCAAGTTCACCACGGTCGACCCGACGGTGTTGCCGGAGGAGGCCAGCGCCCGCCAGGCCTACGACACGGTCAGCACCGACTTCCCGCCCTACCGCGAGACCCCGATCTGGATCTCGGTCGAGGGGGCCGGTCCCAAAGAGACCGCGCAGCTCACCACGCGGATCGCGCGTACCGAAGGGATCGACGCGGTCGCCCCGCCGCAACCGCTGCGTGGCGACGTCACCGCGATCCAGGCGTTCTCGGAGAGCCCCTTCAGCTCGGAGGCGAGCCAATCGACCGTCGAGGAGATCCGCGGCGTCGCGGCTCCGCCGGGCACGACGGTGCTGGTCGGCGGCGCGACCGCCGACTTCATCGACTTCCAGGACAGCCTCACCCGCCACCTGCCGATCGCCTTCGCGATCATCGTCATCGCCACCCTGGTCATCCTCTTCCTGATGACCGGCTCGGTGGTGCTGCCGATCAAGTCGCTGATCATGAACATCCTCAACCTCAGCGCCGTCTTCGGCCTGCTGGTGCTGATCTTCCAGGACGGGCGCTTCGAAGGGCTGCTCGACTACACCAGCGCGGGGGCGATCGAGCAAACGATGCCGATCCTGCTCTTCGCCGTCGCCTTCGGCCTCTCGACCGACTACGCGGTCTTCCTTCTCTCGCGGATCAAGGAGGCGCGCGACAACGGCGCCTCGGACTCCGAGAGCGTCGCAATCGGGCTCGAGCGGACCGGTCGGATCGTCACCGCGGCGGCCCTGCTGTTCGCGGTCGCGATCGGCGCCTTCGCCACCTCGCAGATCCTCTTCGTCAAGGAAAACGGGGTCGGGACCGCCCTGGCCGTGCTGATCGACGCCAGCATCGTCCGCGCCCTGCTCGTCCCCTCGCTGATGGAGCTGCTTGGCAAGTGGAACTGGTGGGCACCGGCGCCGCTGCGCCGCCTCTACGAGCGGTTCGGGATCAGCGAGACGGCGGTGCCGAAGCCGGAACGTGTCTAGGCAGGGGGCCGGTTACCGAATCTTCTCCAGATCGACACATCTCGTTCACTCGATCGACACCGGCAGTAGGTGATCTTCGCGTGAGTGACACAAGGGATGCAACAGAGAAGCAGAGTCGTCGCCAATGCGGAGATCCTTTCCGACGAGCTGCAGGTTCTTGTCGACGGGCGACGGGTCGGATTTACGGTTCGGGAGTTCCAGCTATGCCTATTGCTCGTGGAACGGCTCGACCGAGTGGTGCGGCGAGACGACATCTACGACCTGATCTGGGGTGGATCGAAGCCGCCTCGTGACAGATCGGTAGACGTGCTGGTCTGCCGCGTGCGTACCAAGCTCGAAGACGCGGCGCCGGACTGGCACTACATCCACACTCATTTCGGGATTGGTTACCGCTTCGCCCCCGAAAGGATGCGCTGAGCGCTATCGCGGAACCAGGTCCGCCAGCAGCCCTTCGACGCGTCGCCCGATTTCGTCGCGGATCCCGCGCACGGCCTCGAGGCTCTTCCCCGCCGGGTCCTCCAGCTCCCAGTCCTCGTAGCGCTTTCCGCGGTAGACCGGGCAGGCGTCCCCGCAACCCATCGTGATCACGACGTCTGCCGCCCTCACGGCCTCGTCGCTGAGCGGCTTGGGGAACTCCTGACTGAGGTCTATGCCGATCTCCCCCATCGCCTCGACGGCCACCGGATTGATCTCGTCGGCGGGGGCGGAGCCGGCCGTGCGGACGTCGATCCGTCCTTCGCCCAGCTTGGTCAGCAGCCCCGCTGCCATCTGACTGCGACCGGCGTTGTGGACGCAGACGAACAGCACCTCGGGAAGCGCCTCGCTCACCTGGCCTCCGGCATCGCCATTCGAGTCACGCTATTCAATAGACAGATATGCGTCAAATAGATGTGCTTCAATCTAGATGTGCCTGTCGAGCTGGAGCTGACCCCCAAGCAGAAGCGCCCCGCCGGCGAGGCCTGCTGCGAGCCGGTGGTATACCCCGATGTCCAGCGCGAGCAGGCGCAGCGCATGGCGGCGATCGCCAAGGCGCTCGGTGACCCGATTCGCCTGCAGCTGGTCGACGTGTTGAGAAAGCACGCCGGGAAAGTCTGCGTCTGCGAGCTGGTGCCACTGTTCGACCTCTCACAGCCCACCGTCTCCCATCACCTCAAGGTGCTGCGCGACGCCGGCATCGTCGCCTCGGAGCGCCAGGGCCTCTGGGCCTATTACTACGTGAACCCCGAGTCCCTCGAGGAGTTCACCGGATGGTTGAGCTGACCGAACCCGCCGACACGGCGACGGCGGCCGCCTGCTGCGCCCCCAAGCAGCAGGTCGATTGCTGCGAACCTTCCGAGAAGGCGAATTGCTGCTCCCCGGATTCCTCCAGCTGCGGCTGTTCCGCCCGGCGGAGCGATGACGAGGGGCTCCTCGCCGTCGCTCAGAAGACGGCGCCCGTAGGCTAGGCGCTAATGCGCGAAATTCACCTGTTCGACCCGCAGACGCTCTACCGCCACTGGGAGGACGCCCAGTGGAGCCCCTTCGCGATCGACCTCGACACGGACCGAGGTCAGTGGGGAGACCTCGGTGCCGAGGATCGCGGGCTGATCTTCTGGGTGCTGTCCTCGCTGATGGTCGCCGAGGAGCGGATCACGACGAAGTTCTCCGGCCTGGTCGGCGCCTATGGCAGCGAGGAGGAAGCGACGTTCCTCGCCACGCAGCAGGTTGACGAGGCACGCCACATGCAGTTCTACGCCCGCTTCCAGGACGAGGTCGTCGCCGACCCGGGCGCGATCGCCGCCCACGTCGAGCGCGCCCGCGAGCAGATCTCACCCGCCTTCCGCGCGATCTTCGACATCGCCCTGGTCGAGGCCCACGAGCAGCTCGTGGCCAACCCGACGGACGCCGAGGCCAAGGTCCGCTTCGTCACGCTCTACCACCAGATCCTCGAGGGGACGCTCGGGCTGACCTCGTACAACTTCGTCACCGACTACCTCGAACGCCAGGGACTGCTGCCGGGGTTCGTCGAGGGCTACTCGAAGATCCACCACGATGAGCAGCGCCACATCGGTTACGGGACCTGGTACCTGCGCCAGGCAGTCGCCGAGGACCCCGCCCTCGGCGACGCCGTGCGCTCGACGTTGGGTGATCTGCTCCCCTTGGTGGCCGAGTCCTTGACTCCACCCAATCGCGAGGGAACCGACTGGGACGCCCTGGGGGCGAACTCGGACGAGATCCGCGAGTTCGCGATCGGTGGGCTCACCCGGCGGCTGCAGATAATCGGCGTGCCGCTCTCAACCCTCTAGGCGGAAGACGACGCGATGCGAATCGCTACGCGATCGCCTGGGCAGAACGCTGGCGCAGATCCGCGTTGAGCATCCCCGTCACTTCGCTGGGGCGCCCGCCGGCAGACGGGATCGCGTCGCCGATCAGGCCGCTGTTGCGGAAGCCGAAGAGCGGTGCGTGAACTCCCGCGTCGCGGATCTTGCGGACCAGCTTCACCGCCGACGGCGTGTCGGCGCCGGGGCCGCAGAGGACGATCGCGGTCGGGTCGAGGGCGCCGAGGGCGCGCTCCATCCGCTCCTCGCCAAGCTCGTCGGAGAGCATCAGGACGCGGAAGCCGGCCCGCCGCAGCGCCAGGTCGAGCGCCTGCGCGTGGACCGCCTCGGCCTCCTGGCCGCGGGTGGAGTCGAGCAGCAGGATGCCGGCGGGACGGGAGGCGCGGGTGGCGAGACGGCGGGCGCCGTGCAGCCAGCCCATCGCCCAGCGGCCGGCGAACTCGAGCTCGGCCTCGCGCTCGGGATCGGCGGCGAGCCGGTCGATCGCGGGCAGCAGCATCTCCTCGACGGTGCGCTCCAGTGGCCGCATCACCAGGCTCTCCTCGATCGCGCGGTCGGCGGCGTCCTCGTCGAAGCTCTCGAAGGCGGTGAGCAGGCTGCGGTCGTCCGCGGGTGCCGCCTGGCGCTGGCGCGCCAGCTCTATGGCCGACGAGATGTTGCCGGTCTGGGCGAGCGCGTCGCGCAGGGTCTGCAGCTCGACCAGCTCGTAGTTGCGGTGGTTGCCCTGGGTTCGCTTCGGCACCGGGTAGCCGTAACGGCGCTCCCAGCTGCGCAGAGTGTTGGGGCTGACGCCCAGAACTTCGGCGGCGGCGTTGGTTCGGATGCCTGGCACGCACGGCATTCTGCCAGCAAATCCCGGGTTTACACCGGGTTATGGACAAATTTCGCGAATCTGTTAGCGATCTTGCACGGGCTTCGGACCGCCCAGGGTGCCGACGCCGATCGGCTGACCGACCGCGCGCGCCCGCCACATCGCCTCGTCGGCTTTGTGCAGGAGACCCCCGGCGTCGGTGCCGTGCTCGGGGCAGGCGACCACTCCGGCCGAGATCCCGATCCGCAGACCGCCGGCGTCCTCCAGCTCATCGAGCGCCCCCAGCAGCCGCTCCGCCATCTGCACTCCGCCGACCGTGTTCTGGCTCGGAGCCAGCACGCAGAGCGCGTCCTCCTCGAGCCGGAAGGTCTCGTCGACCAGGCGGACGTTGTCGTGCAGGGCCGCGCCGACGATGGTCAGCGCCGTTTCCCTGCCGCCGTCGCTGTCGCCGCCGCGTGCCGCGGGCCCCTCGACGTCGAAGACGACCAACGCGAACGACTGGCCGTAGCGCCGGCTGGCCTCGAGCAGCTGGTCGAGGCGGCGCCGCATCTGACCGGGCCGGTAGAGGCTGGGAAGGTGCTCCTGCTCCAGTGCGTGCTCCACGGGAAGCACATCGGCAGCGTTGCCTTGCTCCCAAAGCGTCCCGACCGTGGTGGCCGTGACCGAGCCGAACTCCTCGGCGAGTTTCTGCGCGGCGGCGGCGAACAGCTCCGCGTCGCCTTCCATCTCCTCGTGCAGCTTGCCGAGCAGCGTCGCCTGCAGCGAGGAGACCTCACGGGCGAGTTGGCCGGCGGCGGAATCCTCCCGCCGCCTCCCGCCTGTGGTGGTGCTGGTGGCCACGCGAAGACCTTGGCGAAGCTGGCGGACGCCAGAACACGGAAAACTCGCTATTTGCGGACTGACAATCGTCCAAACGTCATCCTCCGCGAGGCAACGCGTCAGCGGTAGTCCGCGTGCGCACCGCCGGTCCCGGCTGACTGTGAGAAGCCCTCCGCAGCCTGAAGCTAGGCTGCGCGCATGGGCGCGACGGAAGGGGAGGCTCCGCGAGCCGCAGCCTGGCTGCGGCGACGCTGGCGGTGGATCGCCGCGGGCATCGCCGCGCTCGTCGTGCTGATCGCCGTCGTGGGCGCGGTCAGCTGGCACTTTTCCTCCGCCGTTCTCGTGCCGGATCACTCGGATTGGTCCGAGGACACCACGGTCGAGGGATTGGGCCCTGGCCGGATCGTCCTCTCGCGCTCCGAAGACAGCGAACGACCGGGCGTCTACGGCCTCGAGTGGCAGGCCGGGCACGCGATCGCCGGCGCGGTGACGAGCACCGACGAGGGGACGGTGACCCGGGCCCTGCGCGGGGTGCGCGGCTACCTGGTGCCGGGAATGAAGGTCGCGATCGAATCCCAGGTCCACAAGGGCGATCCCGGCCAGGCGCTGGGGCTGCCCTTCGCCGACGTGCGGGTGCCCGGCGAACTGGGGCCGATGCCGGCCTGGCTGGTGCCGGGGCGCGGCGACACCTGGGCGATCGTGGTCCACGGGATCAACGACAACCGCCAGGTCGGGCTTCGCATCGCCCCCACCCTGCACCGGTTGGGCCTGCCCAGTCTGGCGATCGCCTACAGGGAGGACCTCGGAGCCCCGCCCAGCCCCGACGGGTTCCACCACATGGGCCTGACCGAGTGGCGCGACCTCGAGGCGGCGGCGCGCTTCGCGCTGCGGCGCGGCGCGCGCCGGCTGGTCCTGATCGGCTACTCGATGGGCGGCGCCCTCGTCGCCCAGTTCATGCAGCGCTCGCCGCTGGCGCCGCGCGTCGCCGGCCTGGTCCTCGACGCCCCGGCACTCGACTGGCAGGAGATCCTCTCCTTCCAGGCGACCGAGATGGGGTTCCCCTCGTTCTTCAGCCTGCCGATCGAGTGGGCGATCGGGGCCCGCATCGACGCCGACTGGGAGAGCCTCGACGCCGTCCGGCACCCCGAGGACTTCCAGCTGCCGATCCTGCTCTTCCACGGGATCGCGGACAAGCTCATACCGATCTCGACCAGCGACGAGTTCGCCGCGGAGCTGCCGCGCTGGGTCACCTACCATCGCGTCCCGATGGCGGGTCACACCCAGGAGTGGAACGTCGACCCGCGGCTGTACGAGCGGCGGCTCGCCTCCTTCCTCTCCGGGTTTGACGCGACCTCCGGGACGCCTTCCAGGTGAGTCCGCCGCCCACCGACTTCCGCGAGCTGCCCGACGACCTGCCGGTGCCCGAGGACGACCGCGGCGCCGACCACCTGCGCGGCACGGCGGTCCCCTCGGTGGTGCTGGACGCAACCGAAGGCAAGCGAGTCGACCTGGCGACCGTTGCCACCGGCGGCACGCTGGTCGTCTACGTCTATCCCCAGACCGGCGTCCCCGGCCAGCCCGGTCCCGCCGGCTGGGACCGGATCCCCGGCGCGCGCGGGTGCACCCCGCAGAGCTGCGCCTTTCGCGACAGCGCCCGGGACCTCGCGGACCTCGGCGCGACCGTTTTCGGCCTCAGCGCCCAGCCACTCGAGGAGCAGCGCGAGTTCGCCGCGCGCGAGCACCTCCCGTACCCCCTGCTCAACGACAGCGGGTTCCGACTGACCGAGGAGCTCGGTCTGCCGACCTTCGAGGCAGATGGCCGCCGCTACTACCGCCGCCTCACCTTCGTCGCCCGCGAGGGATGGATGGCGAAGGTCTTCTACCCCGTCTTCCCGCCGCAGGACAACGCCGCCGACGTGATCGCCTGGCTCCAGGCCTCAACGCAGGACGGACAGTCGATCAGTCGGTGACGTCGCGTGCGAAGTGGTGTGCGGCGATGACCAACCCGGCGTTCAGGTAGAGGCGGTGAGCGTCAGCGCGATCGATGCCGACCCCGGAATCGAGGTGGAGCTGGTCGCAGCCGAGCCGCTTCGCCTCTTCGAGCAGCCACTCGAGCAGGTCTCGCCCGTAGCCCCTGCGCCTCGCGGTCGGCAGCGTCGAGAGGTCGTCGACGTAGAGGCAGTGACCCCAGGCGAGCGTGTGGATGGCTCGGAATCCCGCCACAGCCACCGCCTCCGGCACGCCCTCCTCGAAGACGCCGACGAGTCGATATCCCTCGGGCCGCTGCTCCTCGTCGACCAGCTGGACGAATGCATCCTCGTCGGCAAGAGCGGTGCGCAGTGCCCGCATGGCGCCGAAGCCGAGGCGCGTCTCGGGATGGAGCAACTCGCGGATCACCAATTTCATGCTGAACGCGGCTCCGGACGAAGCTGGGAGATCGCCTCGTAGACTCACGCGATACTCGTGAGGATCCCCGCCTACGACCGGATGGGCATCGACTACAGCGCTGTCCGCCGCGCCGATCCCGTCCCGGTGCCGGGCGACTGCACCGACGGCTTCTGCGTCGCGCAGGCGGAGCTGCGATGAAGACGGCTGTGATCGCCGGGGCGTCGAGCGGCATCGGCGCCGCGACCGCGAGGGCGATGGCCGGCGACGGCTACCGGGTCGTGCTCGGGGCGCGCCGACTGGAACGACTGGAGGGCCTCGCCTGCGATGTCCTGGTCAACAACGCGGGAGGCGCCCTCGGGCTCGACTCGGTCGAGGACGCCGACGAAGAGCAGTGGCGCTGGATGTACGAGGCGAATGTCCTCGGGACGATGCGGATGACGCGCGAGCTGCTGCCGGCGAGCTGCTCGGCGAGCCGGTGAAGGTCACCGAGATCGCGCCCGGCATGGTCGAGACCGAGTTCTCACTGGTCCGCTTCGGCGGCGACGACGAGGCGGCCGAGCGCGTCTACCGCGGGATGGAGCCGCTGCGGGCCGAGGACGTCGCCGAGTGCATCCGCTGGGCGGTCGCCCAGCCGAGCCACGTCAACATCGACGAGATAGTGGTCCGCCCCCGCGCCCAGGCGACGGCGACCGAGGTCCACCGGACCTAGTCGAGAGTGCGGCGGCCGGTGAAGGCCTTGCCGAGGGTGACCTCGTCGGCGTGCTCGAGGTCGGCGCCGATCGGCAGGCCGCTGGCGAGGCGGGTGACCGTGACCTGGCCGCGCAGCTGCTCGGCGATGTGGAGGGCGGTCGCCTCGCCGGTGGTGGTCGGGTTGGTGGCGAGGACGACCTCGCGGACATCGCCCTCCTCGACCCGCCGCAGCAGCTCGGCGATCTTCAGGTCACCGGCGTCGACGCCGTCGATTGGCGAGAGGGCGCCGCCGAGCACGTGGTAGAGGCCGCGGTACTCGTGGGTGCGCTCGATCGGGATCACGTCGGCGGGTTCCTCGACCACGCAGATCGTCTCCTGGTCGCGGCTGGAATCGCCGCAGATCCGGCAGAGAGGGCCCTCGGAGAGGTTGAAGCAGCGCTCGCAGAGGCCGACCTTCTCCTTCACCTCGCGGATCGCCGTGGCGAGCGCGGTCGCCTCCTCGTCGGGTGCGCGGAGGATGTGGAAGGCAAGGCGTTGAGCCGTGCGCTGGCCGATCCCCGGCAGCCGCGACAGCTCGGCGACGAGGCGGGAGAGCGGCGCCGGGCCCTCGGCGCTCACATTCCCGGCAGGCCCATCCCGCCCATGCCCCCGGTGACGCCCCCCATCTTCGAAGCGGCGAGGTCCTGGGCGGCGCGAAGCGCCTCGTTGACCGCGGCCTGAACCATGTCGGCGAGCATCTCCGCCTCCTCGGGGTCGACCGCCTCGGGGTCGATCACGATCTCGCGCAGGGTCAGGTCGCCCCCCATCTTCACCTTGACCATGCCGCCGCCCGCGCTCGCCTCGACGACCTCGTCTTTGAGCTTCTCCTGCGCCTCCAGCATCTGCTGCTGCATCTGCTGGGCCTGTTTCATCAGGGCGTTCACGTCGAAACCTCCGGGACCTCCGCGCGCCATCTAACCGACCTCCTCCGCGTCGAACTCGCTCTTCAGCCTCTCTACGAGCGCATCGTGATCGTCCTCGCCCTGGGCGGGTGCCGCCGCCTCCGGCGCACTCTCACCGTCGAGCACCGAGTACACAGGGCGCAGCTTCTCCCCCAACACCGCCTTCAGCGCCTCGGTCAGCTGCTCGCGCTTGTCGGGCGCTTCGGCCTTGCGTTTGTTGAAGGTGTGGTCGGCCGGGAACCCGATCGTCACCGTCCGCTCGGCCTCGTCGACCTCGACCGGGCGAGCCCCGTCGAAGGAAGCGGCCAGGGCCGGTGCTGTCTGGTGCAGCTGCTCGATCACGGAAGGCCAGATTCGGGTGATCTCGCTCAGATCGAGAGCATCCTGGCCCGCGGGTCCCGTCGCCGGGGTGGGGGTGTCCGTCCCGTCGCTGGGTTTCTCGCCAGATTCGTCTGCCTCGCTTGCTGAGTCGGCGGGGCGAGAAACAGGACGCCGCGCCTGGCCGGACACCCCCACCCCGGCACCACCCGCGGGAGAATCGTCCCCAGCTGACGGAGAAAGGTCTGACCTCTCCGCCGACTCAGCTGGTGCTTGCGGCTCGGGCGTCCCGGGCGATTTGGTTGGCGCGGACGCCTCCGGCTCTGCAGCGTCGGTCGTTGACGCCTCTGCCGCGGGTGGCGCCGTAGGGGGGCCCACCCCCGAGGAAGCTTTAGCTACCGGAGGGGGTGGGGGGTCCCCTGCGGCGACAGGACCCGCGGCCCGGGGCGGCATCGTCCCTTGCTCCAGTCGCTCAATCCGGCGCAGCAGTCCCTCGGTTGACGGATCCAGATCCGGCCGCGCTGCTTTCAGTAGGGCAATCTCGACCGCCATCCGCGCGTCGTCGCCCTCGCGAACGGCGGTCAGCGCCGCCGCCAGCTCGTCGATCGTCCGGACCAGGGTGGCCGGCCCGATCGCGTTGGCCTGGGCGGTGAGGCGGTCGGCGTCGGTGGCGGTGACGACGAAGGTGTTGGGGACCTCGCCGACGGTCTGGGTGACCAGCAGGTGGCGCAGGTGCCCGAGCAGGTCGCGGGCGAACTGGGACGGGTCGCGCCCCGAGCGGGCCATCTCCTCGACCGCGAGCAGGACCCCCTTGGGGTCCTCGGCGATCACGGCATCGACCGCGCCGAAGAGCAGCTCCGCGTCGGCCGCGCCGAGCACCTCCAGCACGGCTTCCAGCGTGACCCGGTCGCCGCCGAAGGCGACCAGCTGGTCGAGCGTGCCGAGCGCGTCGCGGAAGCTGCCGGAGGCGGCGCGGGCGATCATCGCCGCTGCTCCCTCCTCGACCTCGATCCCCTCCGCCGCCGCAACCCGCATCAGGACCTCGTCGATCTGCTCCAGCGAGGGCCGCTGGAAGTCGAAGCGCTGGCAGCGGTCGGCGATCGTCGCCATCACCTTGTGCGACTCGGTGGTGGCGAGGACGAAGACGGTGTTCGGCGGCGGCTCCTCGAGCGTCTTCAGGAAGGCGTTCCAGGCCTCCTTGGTCAGCATGTGCGCCTCGTCGAGGATGTAGACCTTCCAGCGGCCCGCTGCCGGCGCGTAAGCGACCCGCTCACGCAGGTCGCGGACGTCGTCGACCGAGCGGTTGGAGGCGGCGTCCATCTCAATCACGTCGATCGAGGTACCGGCGGCGATCGTCAGGCACGACTCGCACTCGCCGCAGGGGGTGACGGTCGGCCCGCCGCGCTCGCAGTTGAGCGAGCGGGCGAGGATCTTCGCCATCGAGGTCTTGCCGGTCCCGCGCGAGCCGACGAAGAGGTAGGCGTGGTGGACCTTGTCCCCCTCGACCGCGTTGCGCAGGGTGCGGACCACGTGCTGCTGGCCGACCACCTCGTCGAAGGAGCCGGGGCGGTGGCGGCGGTAGAGGGAGGTCGAGTCGCTGGGAGACGGCACTGTGGCCAGTGTATCCACGCCCCTCGGCGCCCCTCGTCAGGGGCGTGTCCGAGTTTTCGGGGTCTATTGGACCCATAACCTCGGACACGCCCCTAGTAGGTTGCGCCGATGCGTTGGGGGGCCCGCAGCCTGCTCGTTCCGCTCGCCTGGGTCGCCGCCGTCGCGGCGGTCCTGCTGCTGCTCTTCCCGCTCGGGTTCCCCAACTACGACACGATCTACAGCCTCCTCTGGGGCACCGAACTGGCCGACGGCCTCAGCCCCGACCGGGGCGCCGCCCTGCCCCCCACCCCGCACCCGCTGGCCGAACTGTTCGGCCTGGTGACGGCACCGCTCGGCGACAACGCGATCAGCCTGACGATAGTCGTCGCCTACGTCTCCCTGGGCCTGGTCGGCTACCTCGTCTACCGCCTCGGCTCGCTCTGGTTCGACCGCCCGATCGGCGCCGTCGCGGCGCTGATCGTCCTCACCCGCGCCCCCTACCTCTCCAACGGCCTGCGCGCCTACATCGACGTCCCCTACATCGCCCTCGTCCTCGCCGCCCTCGTCGTCGAGACGAAGCGCCCCCGCGCCGGCTGGCCGGTCCTGGCGCTCCTCGCCCTGGCCGGCCTGCTCCGCCCCGAGGCGTGGCTGTTTTCCTTCGCCTACTTCGCGTATCTGGTGCTGACGGGAGAGCGCGACCGAGGCAGGCTTGCGGTCTTCGCCGCGCTCGCCCTGGCCGGGCCGCTCGGGTGGGCGATCTACGACTGGATCACGGCCGGCAGCCCCACTTATTCATTCACCGGCACCCGCGAGACGGTGGAAACGCTGGAGCGCGATACCGGCCCGGTCGACCTCGTCCTCTACGGGCCGCGCCGGCTCGGCGAGGTGCTGCAGTGGCCGGGGATGGTCGGCGCGGCCGGCGGCGTCGTCCTCGGCCTCGCCACGCTGCGGCGCCGCAGCGAGATCGGAGTCGCCGCCGCCGTCCTCGCGCTCGGCGCCTTCGCCGTCCTCGCCTGCGCGGGCCTCGCGATCATCCCCCGCTACACGATGCTCGCCGCGGCGATCCTCGCCGTCTTCGCCGCCCTTGCCCTGCTTGGCTGGCGCCTGCTGGAACCGGGCCACCCGTGGCGCCGAGCCTGGCAGGCCTTCGCCGCGGTCGTCGCGCTGATGTTCGTCTTCTGGGGACCGAACCAGTACGACCTGCTGCACCGGGTCGACACTGACCTCACCAACCAGAGCGAGATCGAGGGCGACCTCAACGACCTCGCCCAAAGCGACGCCTTCGAGCCGCTCTGCCTGCCGATCTCGGTCCCCAACCACCGTGCCGTCCCCCGCCTCGCCTTCGACCTAGACGTGCGCCCGAGCCAGATCGTCAGCTCCTCGGAGCAGCGCCAGCCCCGCCGCGGCTACTTCCTCGACCCGGCGAGCCCCTTCGTGATCCACAACTTCATCCTCGACCCCAACGACCCCGCCCGCTTCGTCACCACGGTCCCGCCGGGCTTCCGCGAGATCGCCGCCAACGAGTCCTGGCTGCTCTACCGCCGCTGCTAGCCGCGCTCGACCCGGTCGACGGCGGCGTGGGTGGCCGCGGCGAGATCGGGGTCGGCGAGGTCGACCCGGGGCGGCAGCTCGATGTGGAGGTCGTTCGAGGGGTCGAGACGAACGCGCACGCCGCTTGAGCCCGAGGCGAGCACGTGCCCGCCCCGCGTCCGGTCCTCCGAGACGAAGTGGAGGTGGTACCCGCTCACCTCGATCCCCTCGACGTAGGCGGGGAAACGGAACCCGACCATCGTGCCGGTGACGTCGTCCAGCTCGAAGACGTGCTGCTCGACGACCACCTCGGTCAGCGGGCGGTAGGGCGGCTCCTGCCGAGGGACGGAGCGGGCACGAACGAACTCGAAGGTGCCGTCGAGCCGGATCGCGCAGGAGGAGGCCGCGTCCGGGATCAGCTCGTCGAGTCCAGCCAGCAGCCCCTCGTGGTCCAGCGGCCCCGCCAGCGTCGCCTCGACGGTGGGCTCGAATTCGGTGACCACGGCGAACGGCGTCCGCTCGGTTGCCGCCACCGGGTGGACCGCACCCTCGACGTCGGCCCGGTAGAAGCGCCCGTCGAGGGCGATCATCTCGCCGTCGAGGCCGTTCAGCGTGCCGAGCCCGAGATCGCCGTGCTCGGCCAGCTCGGCGAAGCTGAGGTCGCCCTCGTAGGCGCCATCGAGCAGGGCGGCGATCGTCGAGGCCTGGAAGAGGACGTGGGGATCGTGCTCGGCGTCCAGGTCCTCCTCTCGCATCGTCTCCACATGCAGCGCCTTGATCCACCGCTCGTCGAGCACGGCGGCAGTCTCCCATCTCGCTTCCGCTGAACGGGCCGCCCGGTCGCCCGCGCGCCCGCCGTGCAAGCATCCGCAACCGATGAATTCCGGATGCGAACCAGGTCTATAGGTCGATGGCAGCGATAGAACTCCGCGGCGTCGTCAAGCGCTTCGGTCCGATCACGGCGGTCGACGGGCTCGACCTCGACGTGCCCGAGGGCATCTGCCTCGGCCTGCTTGGGCCCAACGGAGCCGGCAAGTCGACGACGATGCGGCTGCTGACCGGGCAGGCGCTGCCCGACGCCGGCGAACTGCGGGCGCTGGGGCACGAGCTGCCCGGGGACGCCAAGGCGGCGCGGGCAGAAATGGGCGTCGTCCCCCAGCTCGACAACCTCGACGTCGACGTCACGGTCGAGGACAACCTGGCCGTGTTCGCCCGCCTCTACCGCGTCCCCGACGTCGGCGCCGCGGTCGACCGGGCGCTCGACCTGGCCCGCCTCCGCGACCGCCGCCGTGACGCCGTCGACGAGCTCTCCGGCGGGATGCGCCGCCGACTGCTGCTGGCCCGCGGGCTCGTCCACGAACCGAAGCTGATCCTGCTCGACGAGCCGACCGTCGGGCTCGACCCGCAGATCCGCACCGAGCTCTGGACCCTGATCGATGACCTGCGCTCGCGCGGCACGACGATCCTGATGTCGACCCACTACATCGAGGAGGCCGAGCGGCTGGCCGACGAAGTGGCGGTGATGACGCAGGGAAAGATCATCAGTCGCGGCAAGCCGTCGGAGCTGATCGCCGAGCACGCCGGCCGCGAGACGGCCGAAATCTACGCGCCGCCCGACCGCCTGGCCGAGGCCCGGCTCACGGCCGAGGCGGTCGGCCTACGGGTCCGCCCAGCCGGTCCGGCGATCGCGATCGTCGGCTCCGAGCGGGCCAACGGCGAGGCGGTCCCGGCGGACGCCGTGATCCGTGCCGCCTCACTCGAGGACGTCTTCGTCCTGCTGACCGGGGAGGAGGCCGAGTGAGCGAGGAAAGAACCCGACTTAGGCGACTCGAACCGGCGGCGATCGGCGGCGTGATGAGCCGCGAGGCGGCCAACTTCCGCACCTACTGGAAGGGGACGACCTTCTCCAGCGTGCTCGAACCGGTCGTCTACCTGCTCGCCTTCGGCCTCGGCCTCTCGGCGACGCTGATCGACGACGTCGACGGCCTCCCCTACGTCGAGTTCGTCGGCACCGGCATGGTCGCCACCGCGGTGATCTTCTCCAGTGCCCTGCCGGCGATGTTCGGCACCTTCGTCAAGCACCGCTTCCAGAACACCTACGACGCGATCCTCGCGGCGCCGGTCGACGTCGAGGAGCTGGTCAGCGCCGAGATGCTGTGGATCGGAGTCCGCGCCGGCATCTACGGCTGCGTCCCGCTGATCGTGACGATGTTCTTCGGCCTCAACCCCGCGCCTGGGATGCTGCTGGTGCCGCTCTTCTGCTTCGTCACCGCGCTCGGCTTCGCCGGCTTCGGGATCGCGATGGCGGCGATCGTCGCCAAGATCGACCAGTTCAACTACGTGACCGCGCTCTTCGTCACGCCGCTCTTCCTCGTCTCCGGCGCCTTCTTCCCGATCGAAGGGCTGCCCGAGGGCCTGGAGATCGCGGCGCAGCTCAACCCGCTCCACCAGCTGGTCGAACTGGTCCGCGGCGGCGCCTTCGGCTACGAGGCGATCGACCTGGTCCGCTTCGCCTCCCTCGTCGCCTTCGCCTTCGTCATGTGGCGCATCGCCGTCAACCGCATGGAGAAGCGGCTGATCGACTGAGTGCCGAGTTCGCGTTTAGTCACGCATACCGCGACTAAACGCGAACTCGGCGAAGTCATGGACCGTGCGCCCCGTCCTCCGAAGCGAAGTCACCGGGCGTGTCCGTCGCGTTTGGCTCGAGCCGGGCTCACCTGCGGCACCCGCGGCATCCGCTTAAGGCTGCTTCCTTCCGGACCTGACCTGATTCGCGTGCCCACGTCGCGCAGGACCCGGCCGTCAACGCCGCCCGCGGCGCACTGACCCCGACGGCCAGCCCCTCGGAACGGGATTCGGCCCCGCTAGAGCGGATTGCGGGTTACAGGGCACCGCTGATTCCCCGCCTAGC
>DATMEP010000105.1:0-23326 GCA_035556755.1 Solirubrobacterales bacterium | reverse complement strand
TGGTGGAAGCCACCGTGCTCGAGCGCCTCGATCACCGACTTGTAGGCGTCGGCCAGCTGCACGTACTTGCCGACGAGGGCGATCCGCACCTTGCCCTCGGCGGCGTCGGCGCGGCGCACCATCTCCTCCCACTCGGCGAGGTCCGGCGAGGGCGCCTCCATGCCGAAGTGATCGAGCACCAAATCGTCGACGCCCTCGGCCCGGAAGACGAGCGGCACCTTGTAGATGTTGTCGACGTCGTGAGCGGAGATGACCGCGTCGGTCGGCAGGCTGGCGAAGAGCGCGATCTTGTCGCGGATGCCCTGGTCGAGGCGCCCCTCGGAGCGGCAGACCAGCGCATGCGGCTGGATCCCGATCCGGCGCAGCTCGTTGACCGAGTGCTGGGTCGGCTTCGTCTTCAGTTCCCCCGCGTGCCCGACGTAGGGCACCAGCGTCAGGTGGACGAACATGCAGCGCTTCGGCCCAATGTCGGTGTAGAGCTGGCGGATCGACTCGAGGAAGGGCAGCGACTCGATGTCGCCGACGGTGCCGCCGATCTCGGTGAGGACGAAATCGACCGATTGCGACTCGGCGACGATCAGGATCCGGTTCTTGATCTCGTCGGTGATGTGCGGGATCACCTGCACGGTCGCACCGAGGTAATCGCCGCGCCGCTCGCGGTTGATCACCGTGTTGTAGACCGAGCCGGCGGTGACGTTGGAGGCCCGCGTCGTGTTCTCGTCGGTGAAGCGCTCGTAATGGCCGAGGTCGAGGTCGGTCTCCGCACCATCCTCGGTGACGAAGACCTCGCCGTGCTGGAACGGGCTCATCGTCCCCGGGTCGACGTTGACGTAGGGGTCGAACTTCTGCAGCTGGACCCGGTAGCCGCGGGAGACGAGGAGGCGTCCGATCGAGGCGGCGGCGATCCCCTTGCCGAGAGCCGAGACGACCCCGCCGGTGACGAAAACGAAGCGAGTATCTCCTGGTTTTGCCCGATTCATGCTCTGCCGAGCGAGTCTAACCAGCGCAGTGGCGGAACAGTCTCGATCGCCTTCGAGATCGAGCGCAACTCGCCGTAGACGGTCAAGGCAACGACCGCAAAGAGCGCGATCAGCCGTTCATCGCCCCCCAGCGTCGTCAGCAGCCAGACGCCGGCGATCGCCCCGACCAGGTTGGCGCCGGTGTCGCCCAGCATCGCCCGCTCGCGCAGGGTGAACCAGGCGCCGACCAGAACCGGCCCGGCGAAGATCCCGAGCAGCTCGATCGGTGCCAGCGTCCAGGCGCCGAGGCAGAGGCCTGCGACGAGCAGTGCCAGCCCCTTCTCCGCCCGCCCCGGACGCAGGTCGAGCAGGTTGAAGGCGTTGGTGGCGAGGATCAGCAGCGCCACGTCGGCCACGTAGCGCCACGACTCGAGGCCGCGGCCGGAAACCACGTAGGCGGCAAGGGCGAGCGCGCCGATCGCCTTGATCGCGCCGGTCGAGAGGCTCCCTTCGCGCAGGGCGCGGGCGTGACCGCGCCAGCCGCGCGGCGTCTCGGTCGCCTCCCCGCGCCCCAGCGAGTCGTCGAGGAAGCCGAGGAAGGCGATGCCGAGCAGGTAGGGAAGCCAGCGGCGCAGCTCGGGGTCGAGCAGGTCGAGGTCGGCGCGGTCGTCGAGGAAGGCAAGCGGCGCCAGCGCGACCAGCGCCGCGGTTGCCAGCACCGCCCCGAGCGGGAAGGCGAGCCGGTCGCCCCGCCAGTTCTCGCGCACAAGCCCGGCATCGAGCAGGCCGCGCACGCCGGCGGGGACGACGAGCAGGGCAACCGCCACCGCAACCGGGAAGCCGACCCAGGTCACGGTTGGCGTGGCGCCAGCAGGTCCGGCAGCAGGCGATCGGCGCTGCCCTTGACACCGAAGCTGCCCTCGGCGCCGAGCAGCGCGAAGACCGTCGCCAGCTGCCCGGCCACCAGGTCGACGTTGTCGACGCTGGAGAGGTCGTTGCCCTGGAAGAAGGAGACCGAGGAGTCATCGCTGCCCGAGCTCTCGACCCCGACCGCGGGCGCCCGCGTCGCGGTGATCCCCTCCGTCAGGCCCGACTCGATCCGGCCCGCAGTGGAGCGCTGGAGGGGGCCCATGTCCCCCGGCTGGTCGCGGACGACGATCACCGCGTCGAGCCCGCCGAAGTTGCCGCTGGCCCGCGAGAAAAGCCGGCTGCGCACCCGCTCCAGCAGCGTCCCGCCCAGCACCAGTTGGCGGCCGACCCCGACCCCGAACTCGGTCTGGGTGTCGGGATCGCCGGCGACGTCGGCAAAGCGGGTCTTGGACAGATCGTCGCCAAGCGCCTGCAGATCGACGGGCTCGCGCACCACGCCGACCCCGACCAGACGCCCGCCGGTCGGAGCGAGCGCCTCCTCGATCGAGTCGGAGACGTCGCCGGGCAGCCCGCCCAGCGCGACCACGCCGATCCGCTGCCCCTGCAGCTGGTTGCGGGCGAGGATGGGGTAGACGCGGCTGCCGAACTCCTCGGCCCGGGCCAGTTCGCCGTTCAGCTCGTCGGCGCGCTCACGGGCGTCCTCGAGGTTGCCCGTCAGGCTGCGCTCGAGGTCCTTGCGGGTGTCGTCGATCGTGTCGCCGCCCAGCGCGGCGCCGATCACCATCCCGATCGCCAGCGCAAGGAAGACGGCGATCAGCGAAGTCGCGTGGTAGCGGCCGCTGTAACCCATCAGCGGGCGAAGGCTAGATGGTCGCCACGCCTACCGCCGACCATCTACAGGCCGAGCCAGATCTTCACCTTGAGCCAGAGCAGGTCGACCAGGTCGCCGAGCGCCGGCGAGACGATGACCAGGATCGCCAGCAGGATCGCGAAGGCGGCAAGGAAGGGAGCGACCGGCCCCAGTCCGGAGCCGGGGTTGTAGAGGCGGCTCACCCCCTTTGCGTCGACCAGCTTCTCGCCGATCCGCAGCCGGGTGAGGAAGGTCGAGGACATACCCCCCCGCTTGCGGTCGAGGAACTCGATCAGGTTGAAGTGGGCACCGACGCTGACGATCAGGTCCGCCCCCTTCTCGTAGGCCATCAGCATCGCCACGTCCTCGCTGGTGCCGGCGGCGGGGACGAGCGTGTGCTCCAGATCCAGATCGAGCAGCCGGTCGCGCCCCGGTGCCCGACCGTCCGGGTAAGCGTGGACGATCAGCTGCGCCCCGCAGCGCAGCGCCGCGTCCCCGGCCGAGTCCATGTCGCCGAGGATCACGTCGGGCGTGAGGCCCGCCTCCAGCGCCCCGTCGGCGCCTCCGTCGACGGCGACGACGACCGGCCGCACGTCGCGGATGTAGGCGTTGAGCGCCTTCAGGTCGCGGCGGTGACGGTCTCCGCGGACGACGATCAGCACGTGCCGGTCGCGGAACGAGGTCCTCGTCGGCGGGAACTCGATGCTGCCGGTGAGCAGGTCGGTCTCGCGGCGGACGTGGGCGATCGTGTTCTCGGCGAACTCGGCGAGGGCCTCGTCGACCCGCTCCCGCTGCCGGTCGAGGCGGCGCTCCAGCTCGACCGCGCCGAGGACATGACCGCGCAGCACCCCCTGGCCGCCGGCGCTGACGACGCCGTCGGCGACGGCAACCGCCTCGCCCTCGCGAAGCAGCTCGAAGGGGTCGCCCTCGGTGACGTCGACCAGCGAGACCCCGGCGCGGACGAGCAGCAGCGGCCCGGCGTTGGGGTAGCGGCCGTCCGAGGACTCCGCCGCGTTCAGCACCGCCCCCACCCCCGTCGCGATCAGCTCCTCCGCCGCGATGCGGTCGATGTTGACGTGGTCGATCACGGCCACGTCGCCGGGCCCGAGGCGCTTGACCAGCTCCTTGGTGCGGCGACCGAGGCGTGCGGTCCCCTGGAACGCCCCGTCGGCGGACGCCCCGTTGCGACGCGACAGCAGCGCAGGGAGACGACGACGACTGGCGGTGGCCACCAGACAAGCCTAAAGGCTGCCTGGCCGGTCAGGCGGCCTTTAGCAGCTCGCGCGCGTGGCGGGTGGCCCCCTCGTCGGAGCTCTCGCCGCCGAGCATGCGGCGGATCTCCCCGACCAGCTCCTCGCCGTCGAGGTGCTGGACGGTCGCGGCGGCCGTCGCGGAACCGACGTCCTTCTCGATCCGGAAGTGGGTCGCGGCAAGCGAGGCGACCTGCGGCAGGTGGGTGATGCAAAGGACCTGATGACCGTCGCCGAGAGCCCGCAGCCGCTCGCCGACCGCGCGGGCGGTCTGGCCGCCGATCCCGGCGTCGACCTCGTCGAAGACCAGCGTCGCCGCGTCGGCACCCCCGCCGAGGCCGGTCAGCGCCAGCATCACCCGCGAAAGCTCGCCGCCCGAAGCGGCGTCGCGCAGGGGGGCCGGCTCGAGGCCCGGGTTGGGCGCGAGGCGCAGCTCCACCGTCTCGGCACCGCCAAGGGCGAAGCCGTCCGGGTGCGGCTCGAGGACGACCTCCAGACTCGCCCCCGGCATCGCCAGCCGCTCCAGCTCGACCGCGACCCGCTCCGACAGCGGGCCGGCAGCCGCCGCCCGGCCTTTGCTCATTCGCTTGCCCAGTTTGCGCCGGGCCGCATCCGCCCCGGCGAGCGCCTCCTCGGCCGCCGCACCGCGCTCCTCGGCCCCCTCCAACCGCGCGATCTCGGTCCGACAGCGCTCGGCGTGGGCGAGCACCGACTCGACGCTGCCACCGTGCTTGCGCTTCAGCCGCTCGATCGAGTCGAGCCTTTCCTCGACCGCCGCCTGCCGCTCGGGATCGGCCTCGACCAGGTCCAGGTAACCGCGCAGCTCGCTCGCCACGTCGCCCAGCTCGACCGCAAGCGAGCCGATGCGCGTGGCGATGGCGTCGAGGTCGGCGTCGACCCCGTCGACCCCGTGCAGCAACGCTTCCGCCTGAGCAAGGGCGCCGGCAGCACCGCCACCGTCCTCGTCGGCGCCGGCCGCGCCTGCCAGCGCCCCGGTGGCCGCCTCCCGCAACCCCTCCGCGTGTCTGAGCCGCTCCCGCTCGACCGCCAGCTCCACCTCCTCGGCGGGATCGGGCGCGACCTCCTCGATCTCCGCCAGCTCGTAGCGATAGAGGTCGAGGTCCCGCTCGCGCGACCCGTCGCGCTCGCGCAGCGCCTCCAGTTCCGCCGCCAGCCGCACGCGCTCGCGGTGCGCAGCGCGGTAGCGATCCCGCAGCTCCAGATGCTCGGGGCCCGCGAAGCCGTCGAGGATCTCCATCTGCGCCGAGGCGATCGTCAGCCGGCGGTGCTCGTGCTGCCCATAGAAGGCGAGCAACTTGCCGCCCAGCAGTTTCAGGTCGGCGGCGGAGGCGGCGCGGCCGGCGACAAAGGCCGACGTCCGCCCCGAGGCGGACACCCTCCTCCCGAGGGCGATCTCCTCCGCCCCCTCCGGCAGCCGCTCGGCGATCTCGGCCATCTCGGGATCCGCCAGCAGCCCCTCCGGCAGGTCGAAGACGCCCTCGACCCAGGCCTCGCCGGCGCCGGGCCGGACGATCTGCGGTCGTGCCTTGCCTCCCATCAGCAGATCGAGCGAGTGGGCCAGCACGGTCTTCCCCGCCCCGGTCTCACCGGTGATCGCGTTCAGTCCCTCCCCCAGCCGCAGCTCGGCCCTCTCGATCAGGAGGAGGTTCTCGATGCGAAGCTCGCGGAGCACGCTCCTTACTTAGCAGCGGAATCAGACAGCCAGGTGGCCGAACTTCTCGCGGATGCGTTGGTAGAACGACGTACCCGGTAGCTGGGCCAGGCGGCCGACCTTGTCGGCAAAGCGGACCTCCAAGGCGTCGCCCGAGGCGAGGACGCCGGCCGGCGTCCCGTCGACCGCGACGTCGACCGGCTCGCGGCCGATCGCGTTGCCGACGTGAAGGACGTCGCCCGGCGCGACGACTAGGGCGCGCGCGGTGAGCGAGTGCGGGGCGATGTAGCTGACGACGTAGCCCTCGACGCCCCAGGCGAGGATCGGGCCCTGGTTGGCGAGGTTGTAGCCGGTCGAGCCGACCGGGGTCGCTGCGACCAGCCCGTCGCAGCGGACGTGGCCGACCTCCTCGCCGGCGATCTTGTAGCTCAGCTCGGCGACGCGGTCGTGCGGGCGCCGGATGAAGCCGACGTCGTTGAGGGCCATCTGCGGCACGCCGTTGACGTCGACCTCCAGCCCGGGCAGGTCGATCTTCTCGGTCTCGCCGGCGAAAGCGCGCCGGATCCCTTCGTCGGCCTCGTCCCGCTCGACTGCCGCCAGAAAGCCGACCGTGCCGTAGTTGACTCCGAAGACCGGGACGTCGCTGCGGGCGAAGTGGCGCAGCGCGTAGAGGATCGAGCCGTCGCCGCCGAGCACGACGCAGAGGTCGACATGGCGAGGCAGCGAGTCGACCGCCTCGATCCCGCCGCCGGCGTCGCCGTGCTTGGCGACCTCCTCGACGGTGGCGACCACCTTCCAGCCTGCGTCAGCCGCAGCCGCGAGGACGATCCGCACGGCGTCCGTGGGGAACGGCGGGTGCGAGTGGGTGAGGAGCGCCGCGACTTTCCCGCTCACCGCTCCACCTCGGCGATCGCTGCCGCGAGGTCGGCGACCGGCTCCCCGTCGCCACCGCACCAGACGAACGTCTCACGGTTCCCCTTCGGCCCCGGAAGGCCGGAGGAAGCGATCCCGCGGATCGGCAGCCCGAGGTCGCGGGCGGCTTGGGCGACGATCCCGATCGCCTCGCGGCGGTCGGCTGCATCGCGGACGACGCCCTTGCGCACTCGCTCGCGACCCAGCTCGAACTGCGGCTTGACCATCGCCAGGACCTCACCCCCCGGCGCCAGGCAGCGGCCGACCGCCGGCAGCACCTTGGCCAGCGAGATGAAGGAGACGTCGACGGTGGCCAGCGCCGGCGCGAAGGGCAGGTCCGCCGGGGTCAGCTCGCGGGCGTTCCGGCGCTCGACGACGGTGACGCGGGGATCCTCGCGAAGGCGCTGGTCGATCTGGCCGTAGGCGACGTCGAGCGCGACCACCCGCGCCGCGCCGCGCTGCAGGAGGCAATCGGTGAACCCGCCGGTGGAGGCGCCCACGTCAAGGCAATCGATGCCGGATACGTCGAGGTCGAGTGCAGCGAGCGCGTTGTCGAGCTTGATCCCGCCACGCGAGGCGAAGCGCGGCCCGGCGTCGACCAGCAGGTTGGCGTCGGGCTCGACCAGCTGGCTCGGCCGCAGGGCGACCGGGCCGTCCTCGCCTACCCGGACCTCGCCAGCCCGCACGGCGCCGGCCGCCGCCGAGCGCGACGGAAACAGCCCTCGCTCGGCCAGAACCGCGTCGATTCGCGCCTTCGCCACGGCTGGAACGGTACAGCCGGGCCTGAAAGTCCGGAAATCAATGGTTGCCAGATGTTTAGAGGGTCATTAGAATTGGGTAGGAAGATCGCTTGACGGCCACAGAAGACGCTGGGGCGAGGCTTCGTGTGACTCGCCTCACACATAAATCGCACGTATGTTCGTACGCTGTTCAAGGATTCGCACGAGAGGACCGATCTAAAGACCCACAAAACTTTTTGGTTGGGCTCGGCGCCGCCCATATGGCGCTATCGACTCCCATCGATACCGCTCCCGCGGCACATTCAGAGTCCACCTACCTCCCACGGATCCACATATATAGAGATACATATCTCTCCTCCCTGTAGTAACCCCAGAAACGCCTCGCCTCCCCGGCGGGGCGTTTTCTGTTGTGCATCCTTCGCCTGATGATCGCCCTGGATCACTGCCCAGCAGGGGGCACTGGTTCGATCACGTACTCCCGGCTCCTTCGTCCCCGATTGACGTCGAGATGAGCCACGAAGCAGGTCACGGCCAACGCGAATAACCCGCCAGTGGCGATCCAAAGCTCTGCCGGCCGGATGGCCACGTCGTCAGCCAGGGTCAGCGCGGCCACCCCCGTGCCTATGGCGAAAGCCATAAAGAAAAAGGCGACGGTTTGCCATATGGCCGTCGCCGCTGGTTTCTCACGTTCCCGCCAATGCTGGACTGTCTCTGTCGGCTGAGGGTTTTTCTCGGACCGGCCGGCCGAGCCATGCCCGTTCGCATCTGCGCCGGGCTGCCAGAGCCTGGCCTCCCCGCCCCTCCGCTGCCTGCGATTCCTCTGCGATCGTGACCTGCACATCGTCTCAACACCCCCTGCCCCTGCGAGCCGAGGCGGGTCTGAGACGAATCCCTAGGCCACGCTCAGCTTCCGGGCTCCAAGTGGACGGAATGACCGGATCGGGCTGGTGTCAGCAGCCCCACCCCCCGTGTTTGCAACGGCCGTCGTGTTAAGAGCGGTCCCATAGGAGGCAATGTAGGGGCTGCCGAGAACCGGGTCAAGGAGATCGATCTAGACAATATGAGCAAAATCCACATATGGGGGCGACCCGAGAGGGAGTCGACTGCGAGATGATGCCCGCGTGACGCGGCGGCGGGGACTGGTTGTATCGGGGATCGCAACGGTGCTCCTGCTCCTGGCGATGTCGCCCGCCGACGAGCGGATGCAGGACACCGGCGGCCCGGGGATAGTCCCGTTCGAGCTGACGGGCGGCCAGGACCGGGCCGACGAGATCCTCGCCGAATGGGGCGAGGAGGGCCAGGACGCCGCTCGCGAGTCGCTCTGGATCGACTTCGGCTTCCTCCTCGCCTACGGGGCCTTCCTCACCCTCGCCCTGGCCGCGGTTCGCGATCTCGCCAGGGATCGCGGTTGGCGCCGCCTTGCCGCGATCGGCGGGGTCGTCGTCTCGTTCGGCGCACTCGGCGCCGCCTTCGACGCGCTCGAGAACGCCTGCCTGTTGCTCACGCTCGACGGCGCCGGTGCGGCGTTTCCCCTGCTGGCGACGATCTTCGCCGCCTGCAAGTTCGTCCTGCTCACAACGGCGATCGTCTACCTGCTTGCCGGGCTGGCGATGCGCCTACGCAGTCGTGGCGCCGTCGCGCAGGCGTCGGGACAATAGGCAGTACGTTTCCCCGGATGCCGCGCCTCAGACTCAGCCCCACCCTCCTCGCGATCCTTGTCGTCTCTCTCTTCCTCGCCGGTTGCGGCGGCGGCGACGAGGAGGACAGCGAGCCGCGCGAGCCGTTCAGTCCGCAGGCCACCCTCACTGCGATCGGCGGGACCAAGCGCACCGACAAGCCAGAGGTGGTGCTGCGGGTCAAGACGAGACCCGGCGACACCAACATCCGCTCGGCGGCCGTGACCCTTCCTCCCGTCTTCGTCGTCGAGCAGGCGGCGCTCGGCAACCTCTGCAGCGAGCGCGAGCTCGAGGCCAACGATTGCGCCGGCCGGAAGCGCCTGGGCGTTGCCCGGGTCGTCAGCCCGACGTACAGCGAAGCGCTCACCGGGCCCGTCTACCCGGTCTCGGGCTCCGGCGGACTGCCCCGGCTCGCCTATCTGCTCGGCGAAGGGCCCGCGGGAATCGTTCTGCGCGGCCGGATAGCGATCCGAGGGGTGAGGATCGAGGCCGGCGTCGACGACGTTCCGGATGTGCCAATGGACACCTTCGAGCTCAGTATCACCGGCGGCGACCCCGGCTACCTGATCCTCAACCAGGACATCTGCCGGCGGGAGGCGATCGCCAACGCCTCCTTCACGAGCCAGAGTGGCGAAGCCTTCGAGCGCCGGATCCCGCTCGAAGCCGACTGCGACGCTTAGGAGCCCTGGCCCTCGAAGAGCTTGCCGGCGCGGATGCGCTCGGCCATGTCCTTCGACTCGGCGCGGTAGGTGGTGCCGTCCTCGAACTCGATCGCCGGGTACTTGCGCTGGCCCGAGACCTGCGCCAGCTCCTCGCGCTTGCCGGGGCGCAGCGGGCCCTTGACGACCTCGTACTCGATCTCCTGCTCGTCGAGGGCCTTCTGGACCCGCCAGCACGGGTGGGCATCGATCTTGACCCACATGGTGGAGCAGCGATGGAGCTTGACGGCCACGACGCAACCTTAACCGCCCGGTGCAACTCTTTGCACGTGGAGGAGGAATCCGAGCAGATCCTTCGCGCTACGTACGTCGCGTTCAACGCGCGCGATCTGGACGCCGCGATCGCGGCGATGCACCCCGACGTCGACTGGCCAAACGCCTGGGAGGGCGGTCGGGTGCGAGGCCGCGCAGCGGTGCGGGAGTACTGGGAGCGCCAGTTCAGGGAGATCTCAGGCCGAGTCGAACCGCAGGGCTTCGAGGAGGATGCCGATGGCAGCATCACGGCCGACGTCCACCAGGTGGTGCATGACGCCCGCAGCGGTGAGCTGCTCACGGACTCCCGAGTGCGCCACCGCTACCGGCTGGAGGATGGGTTGATCGTGAGGATGGACGTGCTCGACCCTCCAGAGCCTCGCGAATGAAGGCGCCCTTCGCGTCGGTGTAGGACTCGCGATCGTGCTTGAAAGCGGGCCGCGAGCTGTTGGCCTTGCGCCCCTGCACCGCATCTGGACGCTAGCCTGCAACCGCGATGGAGTCAGCCTCGGACAGCAAGGACCTCTCGGTCGTCGTCTTCGGCGCCACCGGCATCGCCGGGCGCAACGTCGCCGCCTACCTCGCCGAACGAGCCGGGGAGACCGGCGCTCGCTGGGCGGTCGCGGCGCGGGATCCCGCGAAGGTAGAACAGGTTCTCGGCGAGATCGGCGTACAGGCCCCGGAGACGATCGTCGCCGACGCCGGCGATCCCGCCTCGCTGGCGGCGATGGCCTCGCGGACGCGGGTCGTGCTCGACCTCGTCGGCCCCTACACCCTCTACGGCACGCCGGTGATCGAGGCCTGCGTCGCGGGCGGCTCCCACTATGTCGACCTGACCGGCGAGATCCCCTTCGTGCGCCGCACGATCGACGCCTTCCACGACCGTGCGGCCGCGGCCGGGGTGAAGGTGGTGCAGGTAAGCGGCTTCGAGGCGCTGCCGCCCGACCTGGCGGTGCTGCTCGCCGCCGAGACGGCGCGTGAGCGCTGGGGCGAGGAGCTGGCCGAGGCCGACGTCGGCGTCTCCTTCGATCCGCCGCCGGGCCGAGTGCGCCTCTCGGACTCGATCTCGGGCGGCACGCTGCAGAGCGCAGCCGAGCAGATCGACGACCCCGACGCCGGGCGGCTTGCCGATCCTGCGGCCTTGATCTCCGACTCCAACCTGGCGGAGACGGTGCGCCGCGTCAGCCCGATCGCGATCGCGCCCCGCTTCAGCGCCAGCGGAGACGTGATCGGACCGATGGCTCCGGGCGCGTTCATCAACCCCGCCGTGATCCACCGCACCATGGCGTTGACGGCCGCGGAACGGGGTGCCGAGGCCGAGCCCTTCCGCTACCGGGAGGGCGTCGCGGTCCTCGATCAGATCCCGACCGTGCCGCTCCGCTACACGGCCGCCCTCGTGCTGAGTGCGACGCAGGCCGGATTCGCCGCACTGGTCCAGGCCCAACCAGCGGTTCGTCGCCGCGCGGCAGGCGTCATGCGCCGGGCTCTACCGAAGTCTGGATTCGGTCCCGCCGGAGACGACCTGGAGAAATGGGCCTGGAGCCTGGCCGTCAACGCTCGCACCGCCGGTGGCCACTACGTCCGCGTCGACGTCGACGCGGACGGGCACCCCGGCTACCTGACCACCTCGCGGATGTTCGGCGAGGCGGGTCTGTTGCTGGCCGAAGACGGCGCCAGACCGTCAGGCGGCGGCTGCTTCACCCCGGCCGCTGCGCTCGGCACCGGTAGCCTCGACCGCTTCGCCCGGGCCGGCCTGCGCTTCTCTGTCTCCTCGTAGCGCCGCATCCGACCTTCACCCCACACCCCGACGTGGTCGATGTCGGATGCGCCGGTTCGCCGCGGGCACGCCGCCCCCAGCCTCCCGCGGCCTTGAGGGCAGCGGTCCGCCTGCCCAGCGGACCCTGCATATCTAGAGATATACGAGCCTTCTCTCCCTGTAGTAACCCCAGAAACGTCCGCGAAGCGAGCCGGTTCAGTTGCCACCAAGAAGGCCGCGGCAGCGTAGCCGATTGAGCGCTTTGGTGCAAGCTCTAATTCGGAGGAAGCTCGGCTGCGAGCTCAGCTCAAAGCCGGCTCGCCGGAATGCAGCGCCGCCAGTACCCGCGCGGCGACGGACTCCCCGGTCAGGCCGACCTCCTCGCGCAGCAGCGCCGGCTTGCCGTGAGTGACGTAGCGGTCCGGCAACCCGATCCGCATCACCCGCGCCCGCTCCTCCGGCCGGTCGCCGAAGGCGTCCTCGAGGTGCTCGAGCACCCCCGAACCGAACCCACCCGGCAGCACGTTCTCCTCGATCGTCACCACCAGGTCGTGCCCCATCGCCAACCGCTCCAGCAGCTCCTCGTCCAGCGGCTTGGCGAAGCGGGCGTCGGCGACGGTCGGCTGCAGATCGTGACCGGCGAGGATCTCGGCCGCCTGCAGGGCGACCGTGACGCCGTAGCCGTAGCCGAGCAGCGCCACCCGCTCGCCGCTCTCCAGCAGCTCGCCGCTGCCGATCGGAACCTCCTGCGGCTCGGCCGGGATATCGACCCCCTCCGCGGCGCCGCGTGGATAACGCAGCGCCGCCGGACCGTCGTGGGCGATCGCGGTGCGCAGCATGTGGACCAGCATCGCCTCGTCGCGAGGGGCCATCACGACCACGTTCGGCAGCGCGCGGAAGTAGGAGACGTCGAAGGCGCCGTGGTGGGTCGGGCCGTCGTCGCCGACCAGGCCCGCCCGGTCCATGGCGAAGGTGACGTCGAGCTCCTGCAGGCAGACGTCGTGGATGATCTGGTCGTAGGCGCGTTGGAGGAAGGTCGAGTAGATCGCGCAGACGGGCTTCGCGCCCTGCAGCGCCAGGCCCGAGGCGAGCAGCACCGCGTTCTGCTCGGCGATCCCGACGTCGTAGTACTGCTCGGGCACCTCGTCGGCGAGCTTTTGCAGACCGGTCCCCCCCGCCATCGCCGCGGTGATCCCGATCACCCGCTCGTCGCGCTCGGCCTCGGCGACGATCGCGTCCGCGAAGACCTGCGTGTACTGGGGCGGGGCCCCCGCTTTGGGCGGCTCCTCGAGCCGCTCCGGAGCGATCGCCTCCGGCGAGTCGGACTCTTTGACCGGGACCGGCTTCGGTGCCGGTTCGCCGTTGACGATGCTCTTCGGCTTCGCCGCGTGCCACTTCTCCATCCCCTCCAACCCGCCCTCCTCGGCGGGCGCGAAGCCCTTGCCCTTGACGGTGTGGATGTGGACGACAACCGGCCGGTCGGCCTCGAAGGCCTCGCGCAGCGCCTCGCGCAGCGCCCCCACGTCGTGGCCGTCGATCACCCCCATGTAGGCGAGGTCGAGCTCCTCGAAGAAGAGGCCCGGCGCCCAGTAGGCCTTGACCGCGGACTTGATCTCCGGCCCCAGCCGCTCGATCCGCTTGCCGAGTCCCAGCGGCAGCTTGGTCAGCCGGTCCTCGACCCCCTCGCGGGCGTGGTAGAGGCGCGGGTTGAGCCGCACCCGGTTGAAGTAGCGCGAGAGCGCGCCGACGTTGGGCGAGATCGACATGCCGTTGTCGTTGAGGACGATCACGACCGGGGTCTGCAACCCGCCGGCGGCGTGCAGCGACTCGTAAGCGACGCCACCGGTAAGGGCTCCGTCGCCGATCACCGCCGCGACCCGGCCGTCCTCGCCGATCCCCTTCCGCATCGCCTCCTTCAGCCCGACCGCGTACCCGATCGAGGTCGAGGCATGGCCGGCACCCATGATGTCGTGCTCGGACTCGGCGATCGAGCAGAACGGGGCGAGCCCGCCGTACTGACGGATCGTCGAGAGCCGCTCGCGGCGGCCGGTGAGGACCTTGTGCGGGTAAGCCTGGTGACCGACGTCCCAGAGGACCTTGTCGCGGGGCGAGTCGAGCAGGCTGTGCAGGGCGACGGCCAGCTCGCAGGTGCCCAGGTTGGCGCCGAAGTGGCCGCCGATCTCGCCGATTGTGTCGATCACGTCCGTGCGGATTTCCTGCGCCACCTGCTGCAACTGCTCGTCGTCGAGCTCGTGCAGGTCGGCCGGGGACTCGATCCCGTCCAGAAGCGCCACCTGGGCCTCGTCCTGGTTCTCTGGCTGCTTGTCGCTCATTCGTTCCTGGTGAAGATGTAGTCGGCGACGCCCCTCAGGTCGCCGGTCTCGCCGTCGGCCTCCGCCAGCGCCTCGGTCGCCCTGGCGTGGGACTCGGCGGCCAGCTCACGCGCCCGCTCGAGCCCGAAGAGGCTGACGTAGGTGAGTTTGCCATGTCGCTCGTCGCTCCCACGGGGCTTGCCGAGTTCCTCGTCGCTTCCGGTCACGTCGAGGATGTCGTCGACGATCTGAAAGAGGACGCCGAGCTCCTCGGCAAACCGACGATAGGGCATTTTCTCATGCTCAGGAAGTCCCGTGAGCGTAAGTACGACGCCAACGCCGGCGGCGATCAGCCGACCGGTCTTCAACGCGTGCACGTTTCGCAGCGCCTCGGCATCGCCGGCCTCGCCCGTGACGTCGGCGTACTGGCCGCCGACCATCCCGTCGACCCCGGTCGCCGCCGCCAGCTCGCGCAGCGCGGCAAGGACAAGAGCGGGATCGCCTCGCTGCTCGCAGAAGAGCCGGATCGCCTCGGCGAAGAGCCCGTCGCCGGCGAGGATCGCGATGTCCTCGCCGAACTTGACGTGGGCGGTGGGCTGGCCGCGACGGAGATCGTCGTCGTCCATCGCCGGCAGGTCGTCGTGGATCAGCGAGTAGGTATGGATCAACTCGATCGAGGTCGCTGCCTGCAGGTAGTGCTCGGGGTCGGCGCCGACCGCGCGCGCCGTGGCCAGGGTGAGTACCGGCCGCACCCGCTTGCCGCCGGCGAGCAGCGAGTAACGCATCGCCTCCTCGAGGCCGGCAGTGGCTGGCCCGGCGGGAAATCGCAGCTTCTCCAACGCCTCCTCGACCAGCGAACGCAGGTCCTCGGGGTACGTCAGAGCCGGGGTTCCGCTCACCCGCGGTCTCTGTCCTGCGACTCGCGGATCCGCCGGTTTGCCTCCTCGACCGCCTCCGAGGAAAGCTCCGCCGCCTCCCGGGCCAGCTCGGCCGCGCGCTCGTCGCTCGCCTCCGAGCCCTCCAGCTCGGCCGCGATCGCGCTGAGCCGGGTGGAGATCTCACGCAGCCGGCTCATCGCGCCCCCTCCCGCTCGCGCACCGCGGCACCGAGGACACCGTTGACGAAGGCGGGGGCACCGGCGCCGCAGTACTCCTTGGCGATCTCGACCGCCTCGTCGATCGCCACCTCGTCCGGCACGTCGTCGCTGTGCTCCATCTCGTACAGCGCCACCCGCATCACGCAGCGCTCCAGCGGCGCGATCCGCTCCAGCTCCCAGCCCCTCGAGTGGCGGCCGATGACCGCGTCGAGCTCCTCGCGGTGGGCCTCGACACCTTCGGCCAGCTCCCGCGTGAACGGTCGCGAGTCGGCGACCAGCTCGGCCAGCGGCCGCCCGGTCACCTCACGCTGATAGCAGGCGAATACGGCGTCGCGGCGTTGATCGGAACGGCGCATGGGCGTATCTTCGCTTATCTCTCTGCGAGTGCGTCGCCGATCGCGTGCAGCAGCTGATCGCCGGTGAACGGCTTCTGCAGGATCGTCACGCCGTCGTTCCACGGTCCCAGTGGCGACGCTTCGTCGCCGGTGTATCCAGACATGTAGATCGCCCGCAGCGACGGGCACTGCGTCCGCAGCCGACCGACCAGCTCCCTGCCCGACATGCCGGGCATCAGCACGTCGGTGAGGAGCAGGTCGACCGTGGTGCCCGAGGCTTCCAGCACCGCCTCCGCTTCGGGTCCACTACCGGCGGTCTGCACCCGGTAGCCGTGCCTGGCGACCATGCGGGAGACGATCGTCCGCACCGCCGCCTCGTTGTCGACGACGAGAACCGACCGAGATTCGGCTGGCAGCAGGGGTCGCCTTCGCGGCGGCGGCTTGGCCGTCACGGTCTCGGTGGCCGCCGGCAGGCGCACCCTCACGGTCGTCCCCCGCCCCGGCTCGCTCTCGATCTCGACCCGACCCCCGACCCGAGTGGCGATCCCGTACACGGTGGCCAGGCCGAGACCAGTTCCCTTCCCTCGCGACTTGGTGGTGAAGAACGGATCGAATGCCTGCGCGGCGACTTCCTCGGGCATTCCAACCCCATCGTCGGCGACGCTCAGCACTAAATCCCCTTCGACCTCACGAACGGTCACGACGATCCTGCCGCCCCGCGGCAGCGCGTCCCTGGCGTTGACGACCAGATTGACCAGGATCTGCTGTGCCTGCCCGTCCCCTAGCGTCGCCCCCGGAAGACGGGAGGGCGCGTCGACCACCAGCTCGATGTGATCGCCGATCGTGCGGCGCAACATTCCCTCGGTCTCATTGACGACAGCAGCGAGTTCGACCGAGCGCAGCTCGTAGGAATCGCGACGGCTGAAGAGCAGCAGCTGCCGGGTCAGGTCCGCCCCCGTCAGCGCCGCCCGTTCGATCTCCTTCAAGCCCTCCAGCGTCTGTGGGTCGGTGGCGGTGGCGGTCGTGTATTCGGCGTAGTTGAGGATGACCGCCAGCAGGTTGTTGAAATCGTGGGCCATCCCGCCGGCGAGTTGACCGATGGCCTCCATGCGCCGGGCCTGCTCGAGCTGGGCTTGGGATTCCCTCAGCTCTGTGGTGTCCTGCGTGGTGCCCTGGAGGCGCCAGGGCTGGCCGTTGGCGTCGGCCTCCGAGAAGCCGCGAGCCTGCATGTAGCGAACCCTGCCCTGGGGATCGACGATCCTGTAGCTGTGCTCGAACCGACCCGGGGTCACGCGGATCCTGGCGACCAGGGCTTCGAAGTCGGCGCGGTCGGCCGGATGCACGTGGCCGACCAGCTCCTCCCTGCTCGGCGGCGGGCCATCGGGGTCGCGACCGAAGATCCGCTGCATCTCCCTCGAGTAGAAGGGACGCCAGTCCCCGTCGGGCTTGATCAGCCACTCCCAGCTGCCGACGCGGGTCAGTGCCTGTGTCTCCTCGAGGCGGCTTTCGGCCGTCTTCAGCCGCAGTTCGAGATCCCGTATCGGGGTGTCCCGGTCGTCCTTGATCCGCTCCCTGGCCCCAGCCCCCACCCTTGGAATAATTGCGAACCGGGCGGTTTATCTCCAGCTGGAGATTCGGATCAGGCGCGCGAGACGTACTCGGCGGTGCGCGTGTCGACCCGGATCGTCTCGCCCTCCTCGATGAAGAGCGGCACCTGGACCGTCATCCCCGACTCCAGCGTCGCCGGCTTGTTGCCGCCCCCGGAGGCGGTGTCCCCCTTGACGCCGGGGTCGGTCTGGGTCACCTTCATCTCGACCGTGCTCGGCACAGCGACGTCGCTGGGCTGTTCGTCGACGAAGAGGACGTCGACCTCGTCGTTGGGCAGCACCCAGCGCATCGCCTCGCCGACGACCTCGCTGGGGATCTCGATCTGCTCGTAGTCGCGGCTGTCCATGAAGACCGCCGCCTCGCCGGAATCGTAGAGGTATTGCATCTTGCGCGACTCGGTGTGCACCGGCCGGAACTTCTCCCCCGCCCGGAACGTCTTGTCCTGGACCGAGCCGTCCTCGATCTTGCGCAGCTTCGTCCGCACGAACGCCCCGCCCTTGCCCGGCTTGACGTGCTGGAAATCGATGATCTTGAAGACCGACCCGTCGATCTCGATGTGGCTGCCGTTCTTGAACTGGTTGGTGGAGATCACGGCGGCGAATCCTAACCGTCGCCGACGCGCATGCGGAAGAAGTCGAAGCGCAGGTCGCCGCTCGCGCCCGTCACCTCGATCGTCTTCGCACCGGGTATCTGCGCGAAGGCGCCGCTGCCGCCGATGCGCTCGCTGCCGCGGAGCAGGAGACCGTTTGCCGCCGTGCCGGGGACCAGCCGGTAGCTGCGATCGCCGTTGAGCACCGCGTGCCGCGTCCTGGCTCGCACGAAGACGCTGAGGAGCCGTTCGAACCCCCCCACCTCGACCCCCTCGATACGGGCGAAGACCACCTCGTCGCGACCCGGGGCGGGCACCGGCAGCGTCTCCCCGTAGCCGGCATCGACCGAGCGAACCAGCTGCGGGCGGCTGCACCTGTTCGGGACCCTCCCCAGCACCTGCCAGCGATCGGAGGTGTACAGGGGGGCGAAGTGGCAGATGGTCGCCCGCGCCTGCGCGGGCGGGTCCCAGCCCGGGAAGCGGTTGTCGATGCTGCGCGTCGGGAACTCCGGGTAGACGAGCGCCGGGTTCTCGCGCAGGATCCGCTCCGGCCCCCCGGGGTTCTCGACCTCGGCGGCGTTGAGGCGGTCGAGCCGCGCCGTGTACGCCGAGTAGTTCTGGATCACCGGCAGCGGGGCCCACTCGAAGTCGTAGGCCCAGATTGCCGCGATCTCCCAGGGGTCGACTGCCACCGAACGCCCCCGCAGCGCCGCCAGGGCCGGGCGATCGAGGCGGTAGACCCCCTTCATCGAGTCGCGCCCCGCGTCCCTCAGCTCCGCCCGCCGCGACGCACTGGTCAGCGAGAGGAACTGGTCCCTGGCGAACTCGACGTTGTCGACCACGTTGAGCCCGGTCGGGCCCGGGGCCCGGACCGGGATGCCGACGATCCCGATCGCCACGACGCCGGCCAGCAGCCAGTGCCAGCGGGCCCTGTCCCAGGGAATGGCTATCCAGAGGACGCAGGCGGTCGAGAAGAAGAGGCTGAGGTGCCCGGCGTCGGCCCTGACGACTCCCTGCTTGTAGGTGGCGAAGGCGGCGACGCCGATCAGGGCGACGCCCGCCCAGCGGGTCCGCTCGCTCGGGTACGCGCCGCGCGCGGCCACGACCACCAGGCCGATCGCCACCAGAGCGGCGCCGAACGTCGCCACGTCAACCTGCCAGGCCGGCACGTCGACGAGCCTCGGCATCGCTTCGCTGTAGCCGGAGACGATCTCCATGGTGTTCCGGAGGAAGTCGGGAATGGCGGAGAGGCTCTGCCCGGTGGCCAGCCAGAGGAGCAGGACCTCGGCACCGAAGAGCGCGAGGAAGCCGAGGATCTGCCACCAGCATGCCCGCAGCCCGATCAGGGCGACGAGGAAGAAGATCGCGACGAGGGGACCGGTCGAGAGCTTGACCAGCGCCTCGAGGGCGCCGAACGAGGCGCCGCCGATCGCCAGCAGGGTGACGGTCCTCTCCGAGCGCTCGCGCGCAAGCGCTCCCATGCAGATCAGCACCGGCACCACCAGCGCCTGCTCGAGCAGGGGGAGCACCGAGACGAGGAATGCGATCAGGACCGCTGGGAGGAGCGGCAGCGTCCGCCGCAACGTCCAGACCAGCGCGGTGCAGAGGGCGATGTAGAGCGTCGCCGAGTAAGCGAAGGCCAGCAGCGACAGGTCGGTGTACCAGATGCTCTGCCCCTGCAGGAAGCCGAGCGGGCCGTAGGAGAAGACGACGTCGCTGCCCGACTGGAGACCGTCCCTGACCGCCATCGTCAGGCCGGCGTTCCAGCTGACGTCGAGGCCGACCGTGGGCGGGTTCATCCCCACCCTCCACCCCAGCAGGGCGACGAGGGCGCCCAGCAACCACGTGGACTGCAGCTGCCGGGCCCAGATCGAGGAGTCGCCCACGGCGGGGCATCCTAGCCGCGGTACTCTCTACCTTCGAAGCCAGGGGGAACGATGAAGAGAACGCCGGGAACAGTTGCCGCGATAGCGCTTGCGATGCTTGCCGTCGCGGTGCCTGCCGCGGGCGCCCAAGAACAGACGCGGGAAGGCTACGCGGCGCAGGTCGAACCGATCTGCGAGCGCGACAAAGCCGCCGGCGAACAGATCCTCGGCGGGACGAAAGACAACATCAACGAGGGGAAGCTGACGCTGGCAGGCCGCCAGCTGATCGAAGCCTCGAGCCGGTTCGGCGCGACGATCCGCCAGCTGGCCGCCGTGCCGCGGCCCCCAGCCGACGAGACCAAGCTGCAGAAGTGGTTCAAATTCCTGCGGATCGTCAAGACGCGACTCGGGAAAACGGGCAAGCTCTACAAGGAAGGCAAAAAGCTGGAGGCGACGCACGAATCGATCCGTGCGGAAAAGAGCGGCAACGCCGCCAACAACGTCAGCTTCGCCTTCGGCTTCCGCGAGTGCCGGCTCGGCCGCTCCCGCTTCAGCTGAGCCGGCAGCAACCACCTGCAACGCTGTCGAGTGCAGAGAGCGGGCCTCGGTTCGACTCGACATACTGCTGCCTTCGCGATGGCCAGGATCCCCCAACTACTCGACAAGCTCCTCCGAACGGCGGCGCCGTCGGGGCACGAGGAGCCGGCAGCGACGATCTGGCGTGAGGAAGCTTCCTTCGCCTCGCTGTCCAGCGACGGCCTCGGCTCCTCGATCGCCCGGCTTGGCGAGGCCGAGCCGCTGCTGGCGGTGGTCGGGCACATCGACGAGATCGGCCTCGTCATCACCCACATCGACGAGAAGGGCTTCCTCTGGTTCTCGCCGATCGGCGGCTGGGACCCGCAGATCCTGGTCGGGCAGCGGGTCGAGGTGCGGACCCGCGACGGCCTCGTGCCCGGCGTGGTCGGTCGCAAGCCGATCCACCTCCTAGACCCCGACCAGCGCAAAAAGGTCGTCGAGCTGAAAGGCCTCCACGTCGACGTCGGCGCCGCCGACCGCGACGAGGCCGCCGCGATGGTCCGGATCGGCGACCCGGTGACCATCGCCGCCGAGCCGGTCGCCCTCGCCGGCGAGCGCCTCGTCTCCCGCGCGATGGACAACCGGCTCGGCGCCTACGTGGCGCTGGAGGCGCTGCGCCGCTGCCACGAGCGCGACTCGCTGAGCGGCAGCTTCGCCGCGATCGCCGCGGTCCAGGAGGAGATCGGCCTGTTCGGGGCGAGGACCTCGGCCTTCGAGGTGCGACCGGACCTGGCGGTCGCGATCGACGTCACCCACGCCACCGACGCGCCCGGGATCGAGACCAAGCAGATCGGCGAGCACCCGCTCGGGTCCGGCCCGGCGATCGGGCGCGGCTCGACCCTCTCGCCGAAGGTCTTCGAGCTGCTGGTCGAGACTGCGGAGGAGGCCGGGATCGAGCACACGATCGCCGCCAGCGGCCGCAGCACCAGCACCGATGCCGACGCGATCCAGATCTCGCGCTCCGGGATCCCGACCGGGCTCGTCTCGATCCCGCTCCGCTACATGCACTCCCCGGTCGAGATGGTCGACCTGGCCGACGTCGAGGCGACGATCGAGCTGATCGCCGCCTTCGCGGCGCGGCTGCGGGCCGGCGTCGACCTCAGCCGCTGAGTTCGCTTTAACTCGCGGATAGCGAGACCAAACGCGAACTCACCGCTCAGTTGTCGCTACTGACCATGACCCGGTCGCGGCCGTCGGCCTTGGCCGCGTAGAGCGCGGCATCGGCACGGCCGATCAGGTCGTCGGTGTCGAGCGGACCGCCCGGCGAGACGGCGACGCCGATGCTCAGCGTCACCTCCATCCCGGCGGGGCGGCAATCCCTCACGGCCTGGCGCAGCCGCTCGCCGACCCCGACCGCGTCCTCCTGGCCGGCACCCGGCAGGACGACGACGATCTCCTCGCCGCCGATCCGGTAGATCGAGTCGCCGGCCCGCAGCGCCGCGCGCATCGTCGCGGCCACCTCGCGCAGGACGGCGTCGCCGGCGGCATGCCCGAGCCGGTCGTTGACCCGCTTGAAATGGTCGAGATCGCAGAGCAGGAGCGCGTAGGAGCGCCGCCCCTCCCCGCCGCTGGAGCGTCCGTCGAGCTCGGCGAGACGCTGCTCCAGGGCGGTCCGGTTGAAGAGACCGGTGAGCGGGTCGAGGGTGGAGCGGTGCCGATAGGCCCGGTCGGACTCGACCAGGGCGCCGGAGAGGATCACGGTGATGAGGACGAGCGCGGTGGCGGCGATCAGCTCCTGGCGATGCGCGGACGCGACGGCCGGGTCGAAGCCGACCGTGCTGGCCAGCATCAGGGCGAAGATGAAAGCGGTCCCCAGCGCAATCCCGCGTGGCGAGAAGCGCGCTACGAGGGCCACCGCGGGCAGGGCGAACCACATCAGCAGCGGGCTCCCCGCTCCCCCGCTGGCGACGACGGCGTCGGCGAGCAGCAGCGGCAGGATGCCCCAGGAGGTCGCCGCCCACACGCCCGGATGGCTGCTGGCCCGCATGAAGCGGTCGGCCACCAGGGACCCCCCAAAGCCGACGACGAGCCCGGCGATCCACCACCAGCCTCTCCCCGCACCGCTCGCGGCAAACGCGAGGGCGAGGATCGCGAAGCAAGCCGCCCGGTAGGGCCGCAGCCGCGTCTGCATGTCGAGCAGGCGCTCGCGGCGCGCTTCGTCGCGGTTGGCCAGGAACGACTCGTGGTGGAAGGCGGCGTTCACCGGACACGCATCGGCGCCGCCCGCCGCCGACTTTGGCCCTGCACCTACTCGACCAGCTGCAGGTCCTTCGGCAGGCCGCTGAGGTTGCGGCAGCCGGTCTCGGTGACGACGATCAGATCCTCGATCCGCACCCCCAGTTCGCCCGGCAGGTAGACGCCGGGCTCGATCGTCACCACTTCGCCTGCCGCGAGGACGTCCTCGGAGCGGGGCGAGACGCGCGGCGCCTCGTGCACCTCCAGACCCACGCCGTGGCCCAGCCCGTGGCCGAAGCGCTCGCCGTGGCCGGCAGCTGCGATCCGCTCGCGGGCGACGCCGTCGAGCTCCTCGCCCCCGATCCCGGCGCGCACCGCGTCGAGGGCGGCCGCCTGTGCCTGACGCACGACCTCGTAGGCCTCCCGCGCGCGCTCTCCCGGCTCGCCGGTCGCGTAGGTGCGGGTGCCGTCGGAGCAGTAGCCGTCGAGGAGCGCGCCCATGTCGAAGACGACCAGCTCGCCGATGCCGATCTCGCGCTCGCCAGGCTCGGCGTGCGGCAGGGCGCCGTTCGGCCCCGCCGCGACGATCGTCGGGAAGGACGGGTCTCCCCCCAGCTCGCGGATCCGCGCCTCCGCGGCGCGGGCCACGTCGCGCTCGCTGCGGCCCGCCAGGCCCCGCTCGATGCTCCAGCGCCAGACCTCGTCGGCCAGCTCGGCGGCGGCGGCGATCGCCTCCAGCTCGGCCGCGTCCTTGACCCGGCGCAGCTTCTCGACCGCACCCCCGGCGGCGACGAGCTCGACGCCGTCGGGCAGTTTCCCGCGCAGTTTCTCCAGCAGCCGCACCGAGACGTGGTCGTCCTCGAAGCCGACCCTGCCCGCGAGGCGCTGGCCGATCCCGCCCAGCCAGTCGTCGGAGATCGTCACCACCTCCCAGCCGTCGACCTCCGCTTCGGCTCGCTCGGTGTAGCGGAAGTCGGTGAGGAGGAGGCGCGTGTCCGGCCCGCAGACGCAGGCGCCGTTGGTGCCGCCGAACCCGGTCAGGTAGCGGACGTTGGTCAGATCGGTGACCAGGAGGCGATCGAGGCCGGCCTCGGCGACCAGAGCGGCGAGCCGC
>DATMEP010000104.1:0-2843 GCA_035556755.1 Solirubrobacterales bacterium | reverse complement strand
GGAAGGGCGCCTCGGGGCTGCCTGCGCGGCGAGCATCCTGATCGCGATGTTCTTGGCGCTGATCAACCTCGCCCACGTGGTCGGCCTCTTCCTCTTCCAGAGCGTCGGCTACCAGGGGATCTGGAACCGCTTCTTCTCCCGGCTCAGCCTGATCGGCACGCCGACGGCGATCGTCGCGGTGCTGCTGCTCCGGCTCGGCATGTAGCGACGGGTCACACGACCGCGCTCGTGTGACCTGCGGCGGACGGCGGACTATGGAGTGACGGCGTCCTTCGCTTTGCGGAGGATCCCGGCTTTCGCGGGCTCGATCGTGCTGTGCATCTCCGGACGCGCCTCGGCCGGAGCGAGGTGCGGGACGTCGCCGTACGGCTCCGCCTCGCGGACCCCGAATTTGCCCTTGCTGTCGACCGAGGTCCCGCTGGTCCAGCGAGCGTCTTTGGGGACCTCGCCGTCGGAGTGGACGAGGAACTCGTAGCTGAACTCCTGGTTCTCCTGCTCCTGGGGGAAGTCGCTTGGCACGGGCATCCCCATGTCCTTCAGCTCCTCCAAGACAGCCATCCACTGGTTCTGGTGCATGGTGTCGCGGGCGATCAAGAAGGAGAGCATCTCCTTCATGCCGGGGTCGTCGGTCATCTCGTAGAGCCGCGTCGCCAGCAGGCGGCCGCCACCCTCCGCGGTGACGTTGGCGTGCATGTCGGCGGCGAGGTTCCCCGTCGCCACGACCCAGGAGCCGTTGAACGGATTGCCGTTGGCGTCGACCGGCATCGCCGACAGCCCCGAGGAGATCACGTGGCGAGGGTCCTCGCCACCGAGGACGGCGGCGACCGCGCCGTCCTTCCCGGCGATCTCCTCCTGGATCTTTGCCGGAGCGTCCTCGAGGTTGAGGGCGACCGCAGTCGCCAGCATCTCGATGTGGCCGATCTCCTCGGTCCCGGTGTTGAGCAGCATGTCGCGGTAGCGGTCGGGTCCGCGGAATCCCCATCCCTGGAACATGTACTGCAGGCAGACGCGGATCTCACCCTCGACCCCACCGATCGCCTGCTGGAGCATCTTCGCGTAGACAGGATTGGGCTTGTCCACGCGGACTTTGAATGCGAGCTGCTTCGTGTGCTTGAACACAGAAGCTCCTTTCTATGAAGGCGCCCGAAGGTGGCGCCTTGTTTTTCACGTCTGGTGCGGCTACCCGCCGATGGGCAATCGCCAGTCGCTCAGCGATTTTCTTAACAATCGGATGTCGTTGCTTCGGACCACCCGCCTAAGCACGAGCGGGTGCAGGGATTTTGTGTTTCGTAGGGTGGACTCTCGGTCTCAAAACCGTAGCGTGACTTGAAAATTGAGGCGAATTTTGGACGAATAGTGGGTAGTCTGACTAGCCTCGTGTACTACCTCCGAAGCCAAAAGCGCGCGATTCGGCTCCGGATTGCGGGCGCGACGATCGTCACCGCAGCTCTCACGGCATGGGCGTCCGCGGCACCTGCCGGCGCTGAAACCAGCGGTCTGCCGGATGTCGCAGCGGCGGTGACGGAAGCGGCGGCCCCCGCGCAGACGTCGCCGGCTGCGTCTGCTGAAGAGACCGCGCCTGTCGAAGCTACGCCGGCGCCCACCGCCGCCCCGGACCCGGCGGAGACGGAAGAGGCTGTCGCCGCCACGGTCGCGCCCGACCCGGCGACGGTGGAGAAGAGCACGTCGTCGTCGGCCAGGGCTGCGGCGGTGACGACGGGGTCGAGGACCCCGGCGCCGGTCGAGCCCGACGCCGCCATGACCCGGGACGCTGCCGTCGTCTCAACCGCCGAGCGAGTCGTCGAGAGGGGCCGGCAGGCCACGACCGGGGCGGTTGAGCCCGTCGTCGAGCGGACGGCCCAAGCCTTGAGCAGGGAGGCGCCGCTGGTCGGCGAAGTGCTGGCATCTGTCACCTCATCACTGGCCGCGATGACCTCTTCCGTCGCCGCGAATCTCCTGCCGCAGACGGCGGTGCCACTCGACCTCGAATCCACGCTCGCTTCCGGCTCGGCCCCGAGTTCCCCCGGCTCGGTACCGGTGGTCCGCCCACTCGCGGCCGAGGAGGCCATCGTCGCTCCGGAAAGTGTCTCGCGGGTTGTGCACCTGAACGCGTTCGGTGGAGTCGAATCTCCGCGACGTCCCGCGTCCCTGGAGCACTCCGTCAGCTCGACGGAAGCGACGGCGCCCCAGGCCTTGCCAATGCCGAGCAGCGTTCATCCGACTTCCCTCGCCGGCGGTCTCCCGAGCGACTCTCCCGCCGACAGTCCGGTGCCGCCTTTTAGGTCGCCGGGCGCCGTCTCGGGATCCGCCGGCTCCTTCTTCGTCCCTCTCGCCGCGCTGCTGGCGTTGCTCGCGCTGGCCGCACCGGCGAGCTTCCGCAGACGCAGGGAGGTGCCGGCCTTCCCGGCCCCGACCCCCTTCGTCTGCGCGCTCGAGCGCCCTGGCTAAGTCCCACCGGACTCCAAACCAGGGCTGCGCCGGGAGCCCCACTCGCCCGGCGAACGAAACTCGAGCGAAAGGAATTACCGATGAGATGTCCCACGGCTGTAATCGCAGCCGCGGTCGCCCTGGCGATCGGAGCGGCGCCTGCCGCCGCTTCCACGCCGCTGCCGATGCCCCCCTCCGGGCAGAGCAACGAAAGCAGCGTGACCCAGGGCGACCCGAGCGCAACAGGCGGTAGCGCCACGGCTACCGGCGGCGAAGGCGGCGACGCCAACAGCGGCAACACCCAGATCGGGAACGGCAACGCGGTTGCCGTCTCGGTCGGCGGCGATGCCGACGCCGAGGGTGGAGACACCACGGCGGTGAGCGGTGACGCGACCGGAGGCGACGGCGGAGACGCC
>DATMEP010000103.1:0-13468 GCA_035556755.1 Solirubrobacterales bacterium | reverse complement strand
GGCAGCGGTCGATTGACGGCGAGGTGCTGCGGAGCCAGCGCCGAGCCGGTGATGATCGTCTGTGGTTCTGGTGTTGCAGGCACCAAGGCGATTCCGGTCGCCGAGGTGATGCAGAAGCGTTGCCGAGCCAGCGCGGAGGTGGTAGCGCAGGCGTCGAGTGCAAGGGACGCAGAGACGAAATGGATAGAGAACATGACGAAGACCTCCTTGAAGGTGTTTTGAATTGGAAGTGGCGTAGGAATGTCGGCAAAACGCCAGGGCCGGAAACGGCGCTTGGGTGCGCGATAGCCGCCCTGCGGCCCTACTGGGCCGCGAAGCGAAAGGAGAAGCAACAGGCGCAGCCTCGGTCGAAGCGCGAGGCGAAAGCGAAACAGTCGTGAATCGGGTTCCATGCTTAACGGAGTCACGAACCCCGAAAGTGGTCCCCCCTCCTTAACCTGCGGTTCAATTCCGAGCCTCATACCTCTCTGTCGAACGAGGCGGCGAAATCCGGCAAAAAGATTGGTCGGCCTACCCGGAAGCGGGCGGCGGAGCGAGAGGGGGGAGCAAATATCCATCTGCTCTACAGGGGGGCGAACCCCGAAAGTGGTCCCCCTTTTTCGACAAGTGTTCGCTGGGGGCGGGGCAGGACGACTGCTGCCGCTTGGACGTGAGATCCGATTTCGTGCCTCATTGCCCCTATGTCGAATGAGGTGGCGATTTGTCCCACTTCTTTCGGCGGGGAGCGGCACCGCGACGGTCCCGCTCCCCGCTCAGGTGGTGATGGCAGGCCCCTTCACCCGGTTGTCGATCAGCGCCCCTCGCAGAGCGAGTAGCCGATCTTGTGGCAATTGACGATGAAGCCCTCGGCCCCGGCTTTGCGGAGCTTGATGCGGGCGCGACTCGCGTGTGAGTCGAGAGTGCGAATCGCGCCGCCGCCTCTCCTGCCCCAAATCTCTCGCAGCAACTCCTTCTTGGTGAAGACGCGGTTGGGGTCGGTGGCGAGCATCGCGATCACTTCAAACTCATGCGCGGTAAGGCGGACCTCGGTCCCGCGAACCTCGGCCCGGCGAGCGGCCGGATCGACCGCCAGCGGGCCGACCGTGACCGGCTTCCGATTGGTCGGGGTTCCAGCCTCAAAGATGCTGCCGTCAACGTGGCCTCGACAGAGCAACCGCCAGTCCTCGTTCTCTCCTAACTTCACCTTGACCTGCCAGTTGCCGCCATCGCTCAGGCGAATCTCCACCTCGCCATCGCCGATCCCGATTGCGGCGCTGCTGAACCGCCCAGGGACCAGCATCAGCTTTCCCTCAGTAGGCGCTTGACGTAGAGCGCCGGTCGGCTCGGCTGGATCAAGAATCCGTCGCTGAAGACCAAGCCCTCGTCGTCAAGGTCGCGAAGGGCGCGGGCGAGCGCGATCCTTCCGACGAGGGTGCGGGGGTGCGCGAGCACCCGACCCGCCAGCGCCGGGAGCGTCAGCAGGATCGGGTGCTCGCGAAGCACCAGCGCCAGCACGGCGCGCTGCATGTTGAGGTCGCGCATCGACCTCACGCGCTCCCGCCCTCAAGCACGCCGAGCAGGGCGTGGAGAGCATCGTGGTTGGCGGCAACCTCTTTGTAGTTGCTCGCCGCGTCGTCGCCAGCAGTCGCGGCCGCGACGGCAGCGCGGGCGGCCTCGTCCGGCAGGGAAATGGTGCCGGTGTTCAGCGCGAGCAGCAGCCGTTCGTATGCCTGGGCCTCTTGTCGGACCTCGTCGGCTCGCTTAAGCCGCTCGGCGTCCTTCAGGTCTTCCCGCACGCCGTGCAGCCAACCGATCAAAGAGGAGCGCAGGACCGGGATGTGTTTGGCGGCGAGGTCGAGAGGCACTGGCTGCGCCCCGCCCGTAGGGTTCTCGTTAGCCATGGGGAGGTGTCTTCTCCTTGTGGTCAGGCTCCCGGTTGGCGTTAGCGCGCCGCCGGGAGCCGCTTTATGAGCAGCCAGCGTAGCAGCCTCTTTAGGGGGGTACCTAATCTCGGTCGAGAACTTCCCTGACTCGCGTCAGGTGCAACCCAGCTACTTCGCCGATCTCGCGTAGCGTCAGGCCCGCTTCTCGCGCACGCTCAAAGGCTTCCCGACGAGCGATGCGCGTTTGATCGCGCTCGCTGTCAACGCGCGCGAACTTCGACTGAGCGCGTTGCACCTCGGCGCGGGCTTTCTCTTTAGCGTCCTTCGGCACGCCGGGAGCCTATTCACACTGCTCGTCTTCAAACCACCTGCGGCACGAACTCAGAAACTCCCTCATCGCGGCTCCCTCGGCGGCGTCGGCAGTCTTGACATTCTCCCGGTCTTCGTCGGTCATCTTGTCCGTGGGAAGGTTGCGCAAGATCTCGAAGCACGCTCCGTAAGCGTTGTAGTACGCGGTGTGGCTCTGCAGATGGGGTGCTCGACCCCGAGGCGCAGGTCGAGTCGAAGGCTCTCCGACATCAGCTCGGTCGATACCTCAAACCCCTTGATCGTGGCCGCGCCGACTGCGTTCATGGCTTCTTCGTAGCCGCGAATCGCGGCATCTCTCTCGGCGTCAGACAGAGCCTCATCGTCGGCGTTCCGCCGGTACTCGTCGCGCTTCTCATCCCCCGCGAGGATCAACCCTTGGTACTCGGCCAATTGCCTCATCGCCGCGTCCAGACTGCGCACGGCGGAGTCGATGGTGTCCCGCACGTGCTGGCGGTTCCGCTGCTCTCGGTCGTATGCGAGCTGTGCCACATGAAGCTCCCGGTCATATGCGAGCTGCGCCTCTTGAAGCTCTCGGTCGTGCACGAGTTGGGCCTTTTGAAGTTCTCGGTCGTGCGAGAGCTGCTCCTGCTGTCGACGGTTGGCCGTTCGTGCGGCGATCCATGCCGCGACAATCGCCGTCGCAGCGATCAGGGCCGGTCCGATCACCTGATGCCCAGGGATACCGCCGACAAGGTGCACGTCCATTGCCATCAATTCATCATCGCTGAGCGGTACGACACGATCCCCGTACGACGCCCCCATTCCGTAGGGCTCTCAGCCGAGTTGAGCAGCACAGGCCAGGAGTTTCCGTCAGGGCTGCCGCTCGCCTGATCGGATCACTCGCTGAAGCGTTGCCCCCCCTGGGTCGTTCGATGGAGGGCCGGTACGGAAAGCGATTCGTCAGGTACGACTCTCCAGCCATCTGATGATTTCGTTGGGGGTCGCTTCCCCGGCCGCGATCTTTTCCACCATCGGAACGTCCGTATCGGCATCTTCCCCGGCGAACGGTCGGCCGTTGGCTTCAAGGAACAGCCACACGGAGAGAAAAGCGGCTCGCTTATTGCCGTCCGGCAACGGGTGGTTGCGGGCCAGATGCTCGACCAGGACCGCCGCTTTTTCTACGAGCGTGGGATATGCGTCCTGACCGCCGAAGCCCGCTTGAGGTGCGGCGAGGGCCGAGTCCGCAAGGGCAATCCTCGGCAAGCGCGCGATCTGCTCGGGAGTCGTACCGAGCAATTCAGCGGCGATTTCGCAGTAATCGCCAAGCTCCAGGTAGATCGTCAAGGGCTACTTGGCGAGGCGGCGTAGCGTCTCGCGATTGGCCTGGATCGCGGCTTTGATCCGGCCCTTACGCTCAGTGCTGCTTCCGGGCAGGCCAAAGCGCAGCTTGTCTCGCTCGGGCTTCGGGGCAGCTGGGGCTTGCGGCTTCATCGCCGACACATTGTTGCACCCAGGTCCTCCGGCACTCGGAATCCCCGCGCACTGAATCCCCGTGGGCCAGCCGTGGGCCAGTTTTACATCCAGATAATCGGCAGCAACCGGACTCAGCCGGAGAAGGAAGCGGCCTGAGAAGGCCGCACAAAGCGCTCTAGCAAGCCAAACTCCGCTCGCCAGAGCGAAAGGCGCCTACCAGAATCGAACTGGTGTAAACGGCTTTGCAGGCCGCTGCGTAGCCACTCCGCCAAGGCGCCGACGCTGGAAGCGTAGCTAGGAGAGGCGTGCTCTACGCACGAGCTCGGCTCCGCCGGCCACTGCCGCGGCGACCAGGCCGGCTGCGAGGAGGGGCTTCCAGAGGCTCTCCTCGAAGGCCGAGCCGCCGAAGTAGCCGAGCAGGGTCATGTAGGTGGCCCAGAGCGCGGCTGCGATTACGTCGATCGCGAGGAAACGGCGCCACGGCATCTTCAGCGCTCCGGCGGAGAAGGTGGTCGCGGTGCGACCGCCGGGAACGAAACGAGCGACGACGATGATCACGGCGCCGCGCTCCTGGAGCTGCCGGCGCGCCCATTCGACTCGTTCGCGCGCCTTTCCGGAGGAGAAGAACCGGCGCTCGGCGCGGCGCCCGAGGGTCGCGCCAAGACCGTAGGAAGCGTTGTCGCCAAGGCAACCGCCGACGGTTCCGGCGCAGGCGACCAGGACGGGGTTCAGGTCCCCGTTGGCCGCCAGGACCCCGGCGGTGATGACCACCGTCTCCCCCGGCGCGATCGGTAACAGCGAGTCGAAGGCGACAGCGGCGACGATCGCCGGATAGGTCCAGACCTCCCCGCCGATCGCGTTCTCAAGCCATTCGAACGCGCTGATCGCCAGGGGCGGGTCCACCCAGACTCACTACCCGGCGGTTGAAGCTAAATGCTCAGCCGGTGGCGGGGAGGGTGACCGGGGTCGCCGGCGCGGCGCCCTTCTTCAACAGCGTCGCCAGGTAGATGACGACGGGCGTCGAGCCGCGGTTGGCAGCCTGGTGGATCGCCGTGGGCTGCTCGACGATCCACTCACTCGCGCGGATGCCGGTGGTCTGGCCGGCCTTGATCGTGCGGACGACTTCGGGTTCCTGGTCCGACTCTCCCCTGCGGACGACGACCGATCCCTGCCTGACTGTGTAGGTGAGGACACCGGACTGGATACGAGCCACCTGCGTCCCCAGGTGATGGTGGAGAGCCAGCTCGGCTCCCGGCTCGACCACGACGCGACTAAGCACGAGAGTGCGGTCGGGCGCACCCTGCACCTGGCTCGTCTGCGCCAGCGCGTTCCGGATCGCGGTCGGCGCCACCTCCGACTGGCCGAGCGCCGGCAGCAAGGCCCCCAAGGCAAAGCTGCCGGCAAGCGCGAGGACGATGAGGGAAGAGCGTCGCAAGACTCGGGTCACGGCGACGGCAGGCTAGGCCGCGCCCCGGACGGTCAAGCGGCTGAAGGGATTCGAACCCTCGACCTTCTGCATGGCAACGCCGGTCTCCGAAGCCGCGCGCCGCGAATGTAGCAACCTGCAGGGCTTTCCTAATGGTGCCACAGGAGGTGCCGATCAGAGATATGCGCGGATATGCACCGATTTGGGAACTTCGGCGCAGAAGTGCCCGAAATCGGAGGTGGCGGTTTGATTTCGCTGGGGCCGCCGCAACAGGCCGACCCCCGGGTCTCAGCGGCGTCAGGCGATTCGGTCGCTCGACGGGCTTACGGCGAGCGATTCGGCACTCGTGGCGAGGCGTTAGCCGACAGCGAGTCCCGCTAGGAATCCGCCGGCAGCAACTCGAATGACCCGCCCTGAAGTGGCGCAACGGCCCGGAAATGCCGCTCGTCGAAGCTGAGCAGACGTCGGGTTTCGAAGCGCTCCGCGAGAACCGCAATCGAGCAATCGGCGAGACCGAGGCCGAGATCGGAGTAGCGGATGTCGAGCTCGGAAACCGCACGGTAGTCATCAGCTTCCAGGCACACGACGTCATAGCGGCGGGCGGCCAGATCGCTGAGGAAGGCACGCCGGGCCGCTTCGCCAAAGCGGACGCCGAGCAGGTAGTCGACCTCGGCCGCGACCGGTGCCGGCAGGACCAGCTGACCCTCCTCCTCGTCACGGATCCTCAGCAGTGCCTCGAGCTGAGGCTCCTTGGCGTCGGCCAACGCCACCAGCGGCGCCGCGTCGAGGACGAGCGTCACTCGCCGAAGCCGCGCATCAACTCGTCCTCGGGGATCTCCGAGATCGGACGAGAATCGTGATCGATGCGCTCGAAGTTGCCGGCGAGAGCGAAGTTCCGATCCCGCTTGGGCACGGGCCGGTAGCAGGAGATCGCCTCGCGGACAATCTCCGCCTGGGGTCGGCCCTCCGCACGGGCCAGACGGGCGAGGCGATCCGCCTGCTCGTCATCTAGGTAGATGCTGGTCTTGCGCATAACGAGGACAGTATAGGGCATGACGTAGGGCATCGACTTAGGCAGGCGACGTGCAGAAGTTGTCCCGCCCCTACGAAGGGGATCGCGACGGAAACCGGCCACGGCGCTGCCTCGACGAGCTCGTTACCACCGGGGGCGCCGCCACCGCCAGGGTCGCCACTCCCGCATGAGCGTCGCCTTGCCCCCGACCGCCTTTTCGAACCCGCGCCGCGCCCTCCATTCAGCGTAGCGCCGGCGGGGCGAGAACGACGGCGAGTAGACCCGGAAGTCGCGGTCGAGGTCATCCAGAACGTAGGCGCCCATCTGGTCGCGGTCGCGCCGGAAGTCAAGCTCGAGGAAGAACGAAAAGCTGGTCCCGTCCGTGAGCGTCTTGGGGAAGGGTTCGATCCACTTGGGGCGGCTTTCGTCAATCGCATAGGGATCAACGATCCGAGCGTTGATGTGTTGGCCATGGTCGCCGAGTAGGCCGCCTCGCCGGATCGTGATTGGCCGCTTCCGGTGATTGACGACCCGGACCTCCCAGAAGTCGCGCGTGAGCGCATCGCCGGTCTTGGTTTCCGGCGCGTATTCGACATTGGTCGGGGTCAGGCGCAACTTCACCCCGGGGCGATCGCGGAGCAGCTGCGAGGCGGCGAGCAGCGTCGAGACGATCGCCCCGTAGGCGCCTAGGACCAGCGTGAGTCCGCCGCCATCGGCGACCGGCAGGACGGCGGCGAGATCGGAACAGAGCACGCCTAGATTCTGGCCCCCGAGGCGGCGGTCGGTCACATCGGGCAGAACCGAGGGCGTTCGGGAACTTCTCGCCAGAACCTCGCGGTCCGCTCGTTATCGAGGCGCGGGATCTAACGCAAGGCGAAATCGGGCGAAATCGCCGCTAATCCCCGCGCATCGCCGTCATTTTGGGAACTAGCGCCCAAAACGGAGGCGATATGCGGAGGTGGTTTGATTTTCCCCCGCGAGGGCCGACCGGCCCACGTGCAGGGGATTCGAAGCGAAGCGGCTGAAGGGATTCGAACCCTCGACCTTCTGCATGGCAAGCAGACGCTCTAGCCAGCTGAGCTACAGCCGCATCGGCAGCGATTATAGGCGGGCGGCCCTGGGCCGGAGCCGGGTGGTGCAATCGGCAGCGAAAGAGCAAGAGCGTTTGCACTACTGATTTTTGGGTAAGGCATGTGCACTTTCCCAGTCACGGAGGCCCCATGAACCGGATCAAGCTCGTCGTCCTCGCCCTCGCGGCGGTCCTCGCCGCCGCGGTCCTCGCCCCCACCGCCGCTCCTGCTTGGGCACCCACCGGGCAGGCGACCGTCCACCCGGGCGTGCAGGTCTTCACCGAGGGCGCGCAGTGCACCGCCAACTTCGTCTTCACCGAAGGCGCCGACGTCTACCTGGGACAGGCGGCGCACTGCTCGGGGACCGGGGAAGCGACGGAAACGGACGGCTGCACGAGCGGCTCGCTGCCGCTCGGGACCCCGGTCGAAGTCACCGGCGCCACTCAGCCCGGCACCCTCGCCTACAGCTCCTGGCTGACGATGCAGGCCAACGGCGAGACCGACCCCGACACCTGCGCCTTCAACGACTTCGCCCTGATCAGGATCGACCCGGCCGACGTCGGCAGAGTGAACCCCTCGATCCCCCGCTTCGGCGGGCCGACCGGAACCGGCACGGTCGGTGAGCTCGGCTCGACCGTCTACTCCTACGGCAACTCCTCGCTGCGCGGCGGCATCACCCAGCTCAGCCCGAAGCAGGGCGTCCTCGTCCAGAGCCAGGGCGGCGAGTGGAGCCACGTCGTCGTCACCCTCACCCCCGGCATTCCCGGCGACTCCGGCAGCGGTTTCCTCAACGGCTCCGGTCAGGCGATCGGCGTCCTCAGCACGCTGCAGCTGGCACCGCTGCCCGCCACCAACGGCGTCGGCGACCTGGCCCAAGAGCTCGCCTACATGGGCGCCAACACCGGCTTCGGCGGGATGCAGCTGGCGGCGGGCACGGAGCCCTTCAAACCGAACCTGATCGGAGCCATCCTGGGCGGCTAAGGAGGGGTGTTCAGCTCGGCTCGGCGAGCAGATCGCGGAGGTCGAGGGGTTCGGTGACCATCGCCAGCCCCTCGCCCTCCGCGGAGCGGGGCCAGTCCTCGCGCGGACGGTCCCAGTAGAGCTCGATCCCGTTGCCGTCTGGGTCGTTCAGGTAGAGGGCCTCGCTGACGCCGTGATCGGAAGCGCCGCCGAGGGGGACGCCGGCCTCCGAGAGACGGCTCAGCGCGTCGGCCAGGGCACGGCGCGTCGGGTAGCGGATCGCGACGTGGAAGAGCCCGGTGCTGTTCGGCGGCGGTGGCGAGCCGCCGCGCGAGTGCCAGGTGTTGAGGCCGATGTGATGGTGGTAGCCACCTGCCGAGACGAAGGCCGCGTCGTCGCCGATCCGCTGCTGCAGCTCGAAGCCGAGCACGCCGCAGTAGAAGTCCAGCGCCCGGTCGAGGTCCGCGACTTTGAGGTGGACGTGGCCGATGTCGACACCGGGATCGATCGGTTGCGACGGATCAGGCATCCAGCACCTGGTTTACCAGCCGGTCGGCCTCCGCGTTCTGCTCGCGGCGCACGTGGCGGATCGACCAGCGGTCGAAGTCGCCGAGGGCGCGCTTCACCCGAGCGTGGAGCTCACGCATGGTTGCGTCCTTGACCTTGTACTTCCCTTCCACCTGGCGGACGATCAGCTCCGAGTCGCCGACCAGCTCCACCTCGCTGGCTCCGAGCGCGGCCGCCCGCTCGATCCCGAGCAGCAACGCCCGGTACTCGGCGACGTTGTTCGTCGCCTTGCCGATCCGTTCGCCGCGCTCCTCCAGCACCTCTCCGTCAGGGGCCTGGACCACAGCACCGATCGCCGCCGGACCGGGGTTCCCCCGGGCACCGCCGTCGACGTTGACGATCAGCTTCTGCACGCGCCGGCTATCCGCTCAGCCAACCGGCTCGCCGTCGCGGGCCCGGCCTGCCGGGGCGCCGAGCACCAGCCGGCCGCCCTCCGCGGCGGTCGCGTTCCACTGCCGGGCCGACCCATCGAGCTGCTCGACCTCGTCACCCCGGTCGAGATGGAAGACCGGCCGCAGCTCGTCGCCGAGGTCGACCCCCCACTGGTACCAGCAGAGCTCCCAGGCGACGGTGACGCGAACCTCGCTGGGCGACCCGGCCGCCGCGCCGATCGAGACGAAGGGGCTGCCGAGCGTCCGCATCAGCCCCGCGACCGTGCGGGCCGCATCGCTGGCGTTGAACCGGCCCACCGCCCGCTCCAGCCGGCTGCGCGGCGACTCCGCCGGCTCCGGCTCGGGATGGCGGCCGACGTTCGCCCCCGGCGCCGCCGGATCGACCCAACCGAGCCGCTCGGCGCGGTCGCGACAGAGGTCGCAGACCCGCTGCGGGCCCTCCTTCGGGCTCATGTATGTCCGGGTGCGCTCGCCGGCGAGAATCGTCCGGCGGCAGACCGCACAGGTCTCGTCGCCGCTCACGCCCCCAAACTAGCAGCGGCCTGCCGCCGCTACGCGGCAGTGGCGGTGTCCGGACGGAGGGTTGCGACGAGCTTCTCGCTCAGGTGCGCCGGCACTGGGTCGTAGCGCTCGAACTCCATCGTGAAATCCGCCCGCCCACCGCTGATCGAGCGCAGGTCGGGCGCGTAGTCGAGCACCTCCGCCATCGGCACCTCCGCCTTCACCTTGGTCGCCGAGCCCTTCGGCTCCATCCCGAGCGGGTGGCCCCGGCGCGAGTTGAGGTCGCCGATTACGTCGCCGACGACGTCCTCCGGGCAGCTGACCGTGAGGCGGACGATCGGCTCCAGCAGGACCGGGTCCGCCTCCCCCATCGCCTCCCTGAAAGCCATCGAGCCGGCGATCTTGAAGGCCATCTCCGAAGAGTCGACGTCGTGGTGCTTGCCGTCGACCAGCCGCACGCGCACGTCCTTGACCGGGTACCCGGCGACGGTCCCGTGCAGCATCGCCTCCACAATGCCTTTCTCGACCGCGGGGATGAAGCTGCCGGGGATCGCCGCGCCCTTGATCTGGTTGACGAACTCGAGGCCGGCGCCGTCATCGGCGGGCTCTATCTCGATCCGGCAGTCGGCGAACTGCCCGCGACCCCCCGACTGCTTCTTGTAGCGGTGGCGGGCTGAGGCCGGCCTGCGAATCGTCTCCTGGTAGGGAACGCGCGGCGGGTGCAGCTCGATCTCGGCGCCGAAGCGGCGCTTCATCCGCTCGACGATCACTTCGACGTGGACCTGGGTCAGACCGGCGACGATCTGCTCGCCGGTCTGCGCGTCGCGGTGGACGTCCAGGGTCGGGTCCTCCTCGCTCAGCCGCCGCACGGCGGCTGCCGCCTTCTCCTCGTCGCCCTTCGACTTCGGCTCGTAGGCGAAGGCCATCACCGGAGCCGGCAGGTCGAGTTGCGCGAAGGCGATCTCCTCCTGCCCCTCGCAGAGCACGTCACCGGCCTGAGTCTGCTTCAGCTTGGCGACCGCGCCGATCTCGCCGGCGCCCAGGTCCGTGGCGGAGGTCAGGTCCTTCCCCAGCGGGCGGCCGAGCTGGCCGACGCGCTCCTTCTCGTTCCTGGTTGCGTTGACGACGTGCGAGTCCGAGCGCAGCGTGCCGCGGTAGACGCGGAAGAGGTTGATGCGGCCGGCATAGGGATCGGCGAGCGTCTTGAAGACGTAGGCGACGAGCGGCCCGTCCTCGTCGGGCTCGACCTCGATCGGCTCGCGCTCGGCGCCGAGCGCCGCCACCGGGCCCCGCATCGCCGGCGAGGGCAGGTCCTCGACCAGCGCGTCGAGCAACCGGTCGGCGCCGAGGTTGGCGGTCGCGACACCGCAGGTGACCGGGAAGATCCGCCCCTCCGTCACGCCCTGCTTCAGCATCCTGACGATCTCCTCGTGGTCGATCTTCTCGCCCTCGAGGTAGCGCTCCATCAGCTCGTCGGAGTTCTCCGCGACCTCGTCCATCAGTTTCTCGCGGTACTCCTCGGCCCGCTCGCGCAGCTCGTCGGGAATCTCCACCTTCTCGGCGGCGCCGGGGCCCAGCCCGTCGTAGACGAAGGCCTCCATGTCGATCAGGTCGACCACACCGCGGGTCTCGTGTGCGACGCCGATCGGGATCTCGGTGGCGACGACGTGCGGCCCGAAGGCGCTCTTCAGCGAGTCGAGGACGGCGAAGAAGTCGGCTCGCTCGCGGTCGAGCATGTTGACGAAGACCAGACGGGCGAGCCCCTCCTCGTCGGCGCGGCGCCAGAGCCGCTCGGTCTGCACCTCCACCCCGGTCACTCCGTTGACGACGAGCACCGCCGCATCGGCGACCCGCAGCGCCGCGACCGCGTCGGCGACGAAGCTGGGCTCGCCCGGAGTGTCGATCAGGTTGATCTCGCGCCCGTCGTGCTCGAAGGCGGCGACGGAGGCGCCGATCGACATCTCGCGCTCCTGCTCGTCGGGCTCGTGGTCGGAGACCGTCGTCCCCTCCGCCACCGCGCCGAGGCGGCGCGTCGCCCCCGCCTCGAACAGCATCGCCTCGTGCAGACTCGTCTTGCCGCAGCCCCGGTGCCCTACCAGGGCGACGTTACGAATCCGGTCTGCGGCCTTGTGAGGCACGCAACGAGATTAGACTGCTCTCAGTCCTCCTGTAAAGCCGACTTCAGCCGCATCACGGCCTTGGTATGCAACTGCGAGACGCGCGACTCGGTTACACCAAGGACCTCGCCGATCTCACGCAGGGTGAGGTTCTCGTAGTAGTAGAGCGCGATGACGAGCTGCTCGCGCTCGGGCAGCGAGGAGATCCCCTCGGTGAGGCGGTCTTTGATCTCACTGCCGGCGAGCGACTCCTGCGGGTCGTCGGCGCGCGGGTCGGAGATCGTGTCGAGCAGCGAGACGCTGTCGCCGGAGGAGTCGGAGACCGTCCACAGCTCGTCGAGCGCGTAGACGGAGGAGTTGGCGATCTCCAGCAGCGAGGTCTGCAGTTCCTCCTCGCTCAGTCCGAGTTTGGCGGCCAGCTCCGCCTCCGTGGGTGCCCGTTGCAGCTGGTGCTCGAGTTTCGACTGCGCCGCCTCGATTTCGCGGGCGCGGGAGCGTACCGACCGCGGCACCCAGTCGAGCGAGCGCAGCTCGTCGATGATCGCGCCGCGGATCCTGGTCATCGCAAAGGTCTCGAACTTGATCCCCCGCTCGGGCTCGAAGCGCTCGATCGCTCCGATCAGGCCCATCAGTCCGTAGGAGATCAGGTCGGCGTCGTCGACGTGGGAGGGCAGGCCGGCGCCGAGCCGGCCGGCGACGAACTTCACCATCGGCGAGTAGGCCACCACGAGCCGCTCCCGGGCCGAAGCGTCGCCGTCGCTCTTGTAGCGTCGCCACAGGTCGCGCAGCTCCACCTCTTTTACGCCGGTTTCCATGAATGCGGCTCGATTCTATGGTCGCTGGGCGGTTACTTGAACTTCAGGCGCGGGGATGGGTCGCAGCGTAGGCCTCCCGCAGGCGCGCGGCGTCGACCCGAGTGTAGACCTGCGTGGTCGAGATCGAGGCGTGACCGAGCAGCTCCTGGATCGTGCGCAGGTCGGCGCCGCCTTCCAGCAGGTGGGTGGCAAAGCTGTGGCGCAACGAGTGCGGTGAGACACCGGCACCGAGCGCTGCCTCGCGCACCCAAAGCGAGAGGCGGCGGGTTATGTCGGAGTTGGAGAGGCGGCGACCGGTCTTGGAGAGGAACAGGGCCTGCTCGCGGCGGTCGCCCACCAGCGCCCCTCGGCCCCGCTCCGTGTAGCGCCGCAGCGCTCGCTGGGCCGGCTCGCCGACCGGCAGCAGGCGCTCCTTCGAGCCCTTGCCGAGCACCCGCAGCTGCTCGGTCTCGTGATCCAGCGAGTCGAGGTCGAGGTTGACGATCTCCTCGCAGCGTAGGCCGCACGAGTAGGCCAGCTCCAGCATCGCCCGGTCGCGCAGCTCCAGCGGCGTGCTTGCCGGGATCCGCTCCAGCACCTCGCGCATCTGCTCGACGCTGAGCAGGCGCGGCAGCTTGTCCTCCTTCTTCGGGCTGGAGACGAGGTCGGCCGGGTTCTGGCCCAACCGCTCGGTGCGGACCAGGAAGTCGAAGAGCCCGCGGATCGCGGCGAGCTTGCGGGCCACGCTCGCCGGCGCCGCACCTTCGCTCGAGAGCCCCGCCGCGTAGCGCCGCACGTCGCGGTGGCGGACCTCGCCTGGTTCCCTCTCCCCCGCCCACGTCACGAATTGACCGAGGTCGACGCCATACGCGCGGCGGGTGCGCTCGGCCATGCTGCGCGCCCGCAGGTCGCGGTCATAGGCGCTGAGCGCCTCATCCCAGGTCATCGGTTCAAGTTCGCCGCGCGGCGGCGGTCGCCTGCGCTA
>DATMEP010000102.1:0-5108 GCA_035556755.1 Solirubrobacterales bacterium | reverse complement strand
AGATGTCGTCCTCGAGCGCGTCGAGCTTGTTGCCGATCTTGCGCAGCATCGGGAAGCAGTAGTCGAAGCTGTCGTCGACGAGGCGGTAGAGCAGGTAGCCCGAGCCGCGCGAGAAGAGCTGCTCGCGCAGCTCCTCCTTGGCGCGGCAGCGCTCGAAGAGGTACTCGACCGGCTGCAGCGGCTGGTTGGGGATCGTCACCACGTAGCCGGGCCCGACGAAGAGGTCGAGCTCGCCGGTGCCCAGCCGCCCTGCCGCCGGATCGAAGACCGGGAAGTGGAGGACGATGAACAGGTACTCGTCGTAGATGTCGATCTTCGGCCGCTGGTTGCGGGAGAGGACGTCCTCGAGGTCGAGGGCGTGGAAGTCGAAGTTCTCCTCCAGCCACTGGCGCTCCATCGCGCCGGGGAGCTCGATGTTGACCCAGCGCAGGCCGGAGGAGTCGATCTGCTCGACGTTCGGCGTCTGCTGCTCAGCCTGAGGCGCCGCGACGAGCGGGTCGCGGCGAGCAGCCCGTCGCAGCCGTGGTTTCGGAAGGTTCGGCATCGCTCTGGCTCACTGGCTCGTCGGGCATGACCGGCACTAGGTTAGACGGCCTTGCCGATCCGAACCGCACGAGATTTCCCCTGGTAAGGTTCTTTCTTACATAAGCGCCACATCTAGAGGGGTGGAGGGACTGGCCCGACGAAGCCCCGGCAACCACCTCGAACCAACGGTTCGAGGAGAGGTGCCAACTCCAGCAGATCGGAAGATCTGGAAGATGTGGGGGATGTCCGATCGGACCTCGCCCCACACAAGGCGAGGTTTTTTTCTAGGCCAGGAAAAGGAATGATCGGATGTCAATCGAGAGCTTGAAGTGCAAGGAGTGCGGAGCGGCGTACGAGCTGGACGCGCGCTTCGCCTGTGAAAACTGTTTCGGCCCGCTCGAAGTGGCCTACGACCACACCTCGCTCGACGCGGCGGAGGCAAAGCGCCGGATCCAGGCGGGATCGCAGGGAATCTGGCGCTACGCCGACTTCCTCCCCTTCGTCGGCCGCCCGGGAGACCCGCTCGAGCCGGGCCTGACCCCGCTGCTGCGCGCCGATCGCCTCGCCGAGCGGCTCGGGCTCGACGCCGAACTGTGGATCAAGAACGACGCCGCGAATCCCACCCACTCGTTCAAGGACCGCGTCGTCGCGGTCGCGGTCGCCAAGGCGCGGGAGCTGGGCTTCGACACCGTCGCCTGCGCCTCGACCGGCAACCTCGCCAACGCGGTCGCTGCCCACGCCGCCGCCGCCGGCCTCGAGTCCTACGTCTTCGTCCCCGCCAACCTCGAGGAGCAGAAGCTGCTGGCGACGGGGATCTACGGGACCAACCTGGTCGGCGTGCGCGGAAACTACGACGACGTCAACCGGCTCTGCACGCAGCTGGCCGAATCCCGGCCCTGGGCCTTCGTCAACGTCAACCTGCGCCCCTACTACGCGGAGGGTTCGAAGACGCTCGCCTACGAGACGGCCGAGCAACTCGGCTGGGAGCTGCCCGACCGGGTCGTCTGCCCGATCGCCTCGGGGTCGCTCTTCACCAAGCTCGGCCGCGGTTTCCAGGAGTGGCTCGACCTGGGCCTGCTGAGTGGCGAGCTGCCGGTCTTCAACGGCGCCCAGGCGCAGGGCTGCAGCCCGGTGGCGACCGCCTTCGCCGAAGGCTGGGACGTCTGCAAACCGCAGAAGCCGGAGACGATCGCGAAGAGCCTTGCGATCGGCGATCCGGCCGACGGTCCCTACGCGGTGGAGCAGGCTCGCACCACCGGCGGCGCGATCGACTCGGTCGGCGACGAGGAGATCAAGGACGCCATCCGCCTCCTGGCGGAGACGACCGGGATCTTCACCGAGACCGCGGGCGGCGTCACCATCGGCGTCCTCGCGAAGCTGGCCGAGCGGGGCGACATCGCCTCCGGCGAGCGGGTCGTCGTCTACATCACCGGCGAGGGCCTGAAGACGCTGGACGCGACCCGCGATAGGTTCCAGATGCACGAGATCGACCCCGATCTCGCCAGCTTCGAGTCCGAGTTCGAGCAGCAGGAGGTAGCCGTCTGATGGCAGTCACCGTGAAGATTCCGACCCAGCTTCGCGCTGCGACCGGGGGGGAGGCAGAGGTCGAGGTCGCCGGCTCAACCGTGGGCGAGGTGCTCGACGCGGTCTTCGCCGCCCACGGCGACCTGCGCGAGCGGATCACCCAGGACGGCGACCTGCGCCGCTTCGTCAACGTCTACGTCAGCGGCGAGGACATCCGCTTCCAGCAGGGGCTCGACACCGCGATCGCCGAAGGCGACGAGGTCACCATATTGCCTGCTGTGGCAGGTGGCTAAACCGCCGGTCGTCATTCTCTGTGGCGGTCGAGGGACGCGGCTGCGGGAGCGGACCGAGACGGTGCCGAAGGCTCTGGTTGAGATCGGGGGCATGCCGATTCTTTGGCACGTGATCGGGATCTACGCCGCGCAGGGGTTTGAGCGGTTTCTGCTCGCCACCGGCTACCTGGGGGAGACAGTGGAGGAGTTCGTCGCTGCGGAGGCCTGGCCGGGTGGGGTCGAGGTCGAGTGCGTCGACACCGGGCTCGACACGCCGACCGGCGGGCGGATCGCCCGCCTTGGCGAGCGCTTGGAGGGTGAGCTCTTCTGCGCGACCTACGCCGACGGCGTCGCCGACGTCGACCTCGACGCGCTGCTCGGGTTCCATCGCGACCACGGGGCGCTGGCGACGATGACCGTGGTGCGGCCGCATCTGCAGTGGGGCGTCGCCGAGGTCGACGGCGACGGCCGGGTCGAGGGCTTCGTCGAGAAGCCGCGCAGCGAGCGCTGGATCAACGGCGGCTTCTTCTGCTTCCAGCCGGAAGCGCTGAACCACATGGACGAAGACAGCGTGCTCGAGCGCGAGCCATTGACCCGGCTCGCCGCCGACGGGCAGCTGCGCGCCCACCGCCACGAGGGCTTCTGGGATTGCATGGACACCTACAAGGACGCGGTCGTCCTCAACGACCTCTGGGCATCGGGGCAGCCGCCCTGGACGGTGTGGGACGCGGCAAGGGTGGGGGGGCGGCGATGAGCCGAGCGCTGGTCACGGGAGCGCATGGCTTCGTCGCCTCGCACCTGGCACGGGCGCTGCTGAAGCGCGGCGACGCCGTGCGCGTCCTCGACCGGCCGGCACCGCGCGAGGCCGATGTCGGCGGTGAGCGGATCTCCGGGCTCGACCTGCTCGGGATTCGCGACGAGGTGGAGCTGGCGGAGGGCGATCTGCGCGACCTCGACGCCGTCGACACGGCGGTCGACGGTTGCGACTCGGTCTTCCACCTGGCGGCGCAGACGATCGTCGGCGTCGCCCGCGAATCGCCCCTCGACACCTTCGAGGTCAACGTGCGCGGCGCCTGGCACGTCTTCGAGGCCTGCCGCGACCGGGATGTGGAGCGGGTCGTCTTCGCCTCCTCCGACAAGGCCTACGGGTCGAGCCCGGAGCTGCCCTACCGCGAGGATTTCCCGCTGCGGGCGGCCTACCCCTACGACGCCAGCAAGGCCGCGGCGGACGTCATCGCCCGCAGCTACGCCCGCGCCTACGGAGTGCCGCTCGCCGTCACCCGTTTCGCCAACATCTACGGCGGCGGCGACCTCAACTTCTCGCGCCTGATCCCGGAGACGGTCGTCGCCGTGCTCGACGGACGGCCACCCGTGATCCGCTCCGACGGCAGTCCGGAGCGGGACTTCCTCCACGTCGAGGACGCCGTCTCCGCCTACCTGGCGATCGCCGCTGCGCTCGGCGACGGCGCGGCGGGGGAGGCCTTCAACGCCGGCGGCGAGCGGCCGCACTCGGTGCGCGAGGTGGTCGAGCTGATCGTGGATTCGGCGGAGAGCGACGTTGAGCCCGACTTCCAGGGCAGCGGCAATCCCGACGGCGAGATCGACCGCCAGTTCGTCGACTCGGCCAAGCTGCGCGAGCTGACCGGCTGGCGGCCCGAGGTCCAACTCGAAGCCGGCCTCCGCCGCACCCTGGAGTGGTACCGCGAGCACCCCGAGGCCCGCCCGAGCGAGTCGGTCGCGCGGCTAGGCTGAGGCCACCATGTGCGGGCGCTTCACGGTCACGGCGAAGGACACGAAGACGATCGCCGACCGCTTCCAGGTCGAGCTGGAACGCTCGCTGGAGCGGAACTCGGCGGGGGAGGCGCCGGCGCCGACCAAGGAGCGGGTGGAAAAAGCCGAATCGGGCCTGGGCCGCTTCAACGTCGCCCCGACGCAGGAGATCCTCACGATCCGCTCCTCGCCCGATCCCGACGAGGCGGCCGCCGGCGAGCGCGAGGCGCGGCTGATGCGCTGGGGCCTGGTCCCGCGCTGGGCCAAGGACCTCAAGGTCGGCTACAAGATGATCAACGCGAAAGCCGAGAACCTCGACTCCAGCCGCGCCTACTCGCCGCTGGTCGGCAAGTTCCGCCACCGCTGCCTGATCGTCGCCGACGGCTTCTACGAGTGGATGCGGGCCGAGGACCCGAAGCAGCCGCGCCAGCCCTGGCGCTTCACGGTCGACGGCGGCGCGCCGTTCGCCTTCGCCGGTCTCTGCACGCGCAAGGAGTGGGAGGACCCCGAGGACCGCGGTTTCGAGGACGGCTGGCTCTACAGCTGCACGATCGTCACCACGACCCCCAACGAGGTCGTCGGCAAGGTTCACGACCGGATGCCGGCGATCCTCCCCGGCCCCGAGGCGGAAGCGGCCTGGCTGCGACCAGACCTCGAGGTCGAGGACGCGATCGCGATGTGCGCGCCGCTGCCGGCGAGCCGGATGGAGGGCGCCCCGGCCAACCCGAAGCTGAACAAGGTCGGCAAAGGGATCGAAGGCCCTGAGCTCCTCGTCGCCCCCTAAGTTCCGAGGGCGCCGCTGGTCCGCACCGTCGCCTTGCCGGTCGCGGTCTCGATCGTGCAGGAGATGCGGGCGGTGGGGGGGACCGTGGTCCGCCAGATCGAGGCGAAGCCCAGCTCGAGGGGCTCGGCCGGCCGGCCGTCCGGAAGGCCCCACTGCCAGACCTGCTGCGCCGGTCGATAGCCGGGCCAGCTGACGACGACATTCGGCGCTGTGGAGAACCGGGAGAAGGCGTC
>DATMEP010000101.1:0-2230 GCA_035556755.1 Solirubrobacterales bacterium | reverse complement strand
GAAAATGCGGCTGTCCTGATCGACCCCGCCAGCAACAACCCCCGCGGCACTCGCATCTTCGGCCCGGTCGCCCGCGAGCTGCGCGATCGCAACTTCATGAAAATCGTCTCGCTCGCCCCGGAGGTCCTCTGATGGCGAAGGCGATGCGGATCTGCAAAGACGACGAAGTGGTCGTGATCGGCGGCAAGGACTCCGGCAAGACGGGTCGCGTCGTGCGGACCGAGCCGAAGCGCGGCTTCGTCTACGTCGAGGGGCTGAGCATGGTCAAGCGCCACGAAAAACCGCGCCCGACCCAGAACACGCAGCGCCAGAGCCAGGTGATGGGCGGCATCGTCGAAAAGGAGGGGCCGATTCACGTCTCCAACGTGATGCTGCTCGACCCCAAAGACAACAAGCCGACCCGGGTCGGCGTGCGCCGCGGCAAAGGCGGCCAGCGCGAGCGGTTCGCGAAGCGGAGCGGGGCGGCATTCTGATGGAGGCCGCAACCACCACCCAGTCCCAGGTCGCACCGCCGCCGCGCCTGCGCGAGCGCTACGAGCAGGAGGTCCTGCCGGCGCTGATCGGCAAATTCGGCTACTCGACGCCGATGCGAGCGCCGCGCCTGCAGAAGATCGTCCTCAACATGGGGGTCGGCGAGGCGAAGCAGAACGCGAAGATGCTCGAGGCGGCGCAGGAGCAGCTGGCGACGATCGCCGGCCAGCAGCCGAGCGTGCGGCGCGCCCGCAAGTCGATCGCCTCCTTCAAGGTGCGCGAGGGGATGCCGGTCGGCCTCTCGGTGACGCTGCGCCGGGCGCGGATGTGGGAGTTCCTCGACCGTCTCTGCTCGATTGCGGTGCCGCGCATCCGCGACTTCCGCGGGCTCAGCCCGCGCTCCTTCGACGGTCGCGGCAACTACTCGATGGGCGTCCGCGAGCAGCTGATCTTCCCGGAAATCGAGTACGACTCGATCGACGAGGTGCGGGGACTGGACGTGACCATCGCGACCAGCGCCCAGACCGATCTGGAGGCCTTCGAGTTGCTGCTCGGACTGGGCATGCCCTTCGCCCAGGAGGGCCGCCCGGGAAGCGCCGACGCCGAGGCGGAGGCCGCTGCCGAGGAGGAGAAGCGCAAAGAGGAGGCCCGTCAGCGTGCCGAGGCGGAGCAGGCGGCGCTCGAACAACTGAAAGAGGAGAATCCGGAGGCCTACGCAGCGCCCGAGCCCGCGGGTCCCGTCGAGGATGAGGACTCCTCGTCCTCGCGGGACGACGCTGCGGGCGAGGAGCCCTCATCCACGCCACCCGCGGCAGAGGACGCAGCGAAGGACGCCAAGAAAGAGAGTTCAGATGGCTAAGACTTCCCAGAGGGTGAAGCAGGGCCGCAAGGCCAAGTTCAAGAGCCGCGAATACAACCGCTGCCGGCGCTGCGGACGGCCGCGCGGCTACTTCCGCAAGTTCGGCCTCTGCCGGATCTGCCTCCGCAACGCGGCCCACGAGGGCTATGTCCCCGGCATGACCAAGTCGAGCTGGTAGGCAGACAGGATCAACAGAACATGCTTAACGACCCGATAGCCGATTACCTGACCCGGATCCGCAACGCGCTTGGCTCCGGCCACGACGACGTCAGCATCCCTGCCTCGCGGCTGAAGGAGGAGATGTCGCGGATCCTCAAGGAGCAGGGCTACATCCGCGATTTCCGCCGTAAGCCCGCCAAGGTCGGCGAGGCGATCGAGATCCGGCTCAAGTACACCGAGGACCGGCGGCCGGTGATCGCCGGCCTGGAGCGGATCTCACGCCCCGGGCGCCGTCGCTACGTGGACCACAAGCAGGTTCCGCGCGTCCACGGCGGCACCGGTACCGCGATCGTCAGCACCTCGGTCGGCGTGATGACCGGCCACGAAGCGAAGGCAAAGGGAGTCGGCGGCGAGGTAGTCGCCTACGTCTGGTGAGAAAGCGATGAGCCGGATCGGAAGAAAGCCCATCTCAGTTCCCGAGGCCGTCACGGTTGAGGTCGCCCCTGGGCGCGTCGAAGTCAAGGGCCCCAAGGGGGAGCTGACCCAGGCGCTCTCGCCGGATATGAAGGTCGCGCAGGAGGAAGGAACGGTGACCGTGGAGCGCCCGACCAACCGCGGCGAGCACCGCGCCCTGCACGGACTGACCCGCAGCCTGATCGCCAACATGGTCGAGGGGGTCACCGAGGGCTTCGAGAAGCGGCTGGAGATCCAGGGCGTCGGCTACAGGGCGCAGCTGAAGGG
>DATMEP010000100.1:0-12752 GCA_035556755.1 Solirubrobacterales bacterium | reverse complement strand
CCTGGCGCTGCTCTTCGGCTACGCCTTCTCCTGGGTCTTCGCCTTCGTCGGCCTCTCCTCGTCCTCGCCCGAGTCCAGCCAGGCGATCGGCTTCATCGTGATCTTCCCGCTCACCTTCGTCTCCTCGGCCTTCGTCCCGGTCGACTCGATGCCGGCCTCCCTGCAGACCTTCGCCGAAGCGAACCCCTTCACCGTCACGGTCGACGCGATGCGCGCCCTCTTCCTCGGTGCCCCCGCCGGCAACTCGATCTGGGGCGCCGTCCTCTGGTCGATCGGCATCGCCGCCGTCTTCGGCGTCCTCTCGGTCGCCCGCTACAAACGCGCCATCAGCCGCTGAGCCTGCCGTCGTCACAGGACTCCATCCCGCCTAAACTTTCCGGCGAGGGGCCATAGCTCAGTTGGCAGAGCGCCTGCTTTGCAAGCAGGAGGTCGCCGGTTCGAATCCGGCTGGCTCCATGGAGGTCTTCGCAGTCGTCACGCGACCTCCACCCAGGTCCCACGCCGCGCCGAGTCGATCACCGCCTCGGTGATCTCGGTCGCGCGCAAGCCGTCGACGAAGCCCGGCAGGCCATCGGCCGGGGGGCTGCCGGCGATCGCCGCGTAGGTATCGGCGACGAACAGGTCGAAGCAGTCGTGGTAGCCCTGCGGGTGGCCCCCCGGCAGCGTCACGTAGGGGGTCGCCGCGGAGGCGAGCGTGTCGAAGTCGCGCGGCAGTTGCCTGGTGCCCGTGCGGGTGCGGATCGCGAGCGTGTCGGGGTGTTCCTGGTCGAAGCCGATCGTCTCCGACTCCGCCGTGACCTCGAACCAGAGCTTGTTCTTGAAGCCGGCCGAGACCTGCGAGACGAGCATCGACCCGGTTGCCCCGCCGTCGGTCTCGAACAGCACTGCCGCCACGTCCTCGGTTTCGACAGGCTCCCCCCGGCCGGTCGCGCCGCCGCGGGAGAACGCGGCGCGTGAGGAGGGCACGCGCTCCGGGTGCGCGATCGCCGTGCGGGCAACCAGACGGGCGATCCGCTGGCCGGTGACGAACTCGAGCAGGTCGCACCAGTGGGAGCCGATGTCGGCGAAGGCCCGCGACGCGCCGCCGAGCGCGGGATCGACTCGCCAGTTGTAGTCCTCTGCCGCCGACAACCAGTCCTGCAGATAGCCACCGTGCATGACTCGGACCTGGCCCGTCGCTCCAGAATGCAAGCGCGCCCGGCACTCCCGCACGGTGGGATAGAAGCGGTAGACGAAGGGCACGGTCGCCACCACGCCAGCCGCTGCGGTGGCGCTCAGAATCCGGTCCGCACCGGCCGAGTCGAGCGCCACCGGCTTCTCGCAGACGACGTGCTTGCCGGCCTGCGCCGCTGCCACCGCCAGGAGCTCGTGGAGTTTATTCGGGGTGCAGATGTGGACCACGTCGATTGCATCGGAGGCGATCAGCTCTTCGGCGTCTGCATAGCTGCGTTCGGCCCCGAGCTCGCGACACGCGGCGGCGGCACTCTCCGGTGAGGACGAGGCGACTCCGGCAAGGCGCGCTCCGGCGACCCGAATGGAGCGCGCGTGGATCTTGCCGACGAAGCCCGTGCCGACGATCCCGGCGCGCAGTTCGCGCACGTGCGCTACGCCACCTGGGCCGGCAGGTTCTGGTCCGCGTGGTAGCTGGAGCGGACCAGAGGGCCGGAGGCGACCGACTCGAAGCCGAGGTCGTAGGCGGCCTTCTCCAGCGCCTCGAACTCGTCGGGATGCCAGTAGCGCTCGACCGGCAGGTGGTTCTCGGTCGGGCGCAGGTACTGGCCGACGGTCAGCACCTGGACGCGGTGCTCGCGGAGCAGGCCGAAGGTCTCGACCATCTCCTCGAAGGTCTCGCCGAGGCCGACCATCAGCCCTGACTTGGTGACCACGCCCTCGCCCCCCATCTCCTTCGCCATCTTCAGCACCCGGGCCGAGCGCATGAACTTGGAGCCGCGCCGCGCCTTCGGGTAGAGGCGCGGCACCGTCTCGACGTTGTGGTTGAAGACGTCGGGGCGCTCGTGGATCACCTTCGCCAGCGGCATCTCCTGGCCGCGGAAGTCGGGGGTGAGGACCTCGACCTTGCAGCCCGGCGCCTGCATCCGGATCGAGCGGATCGTGCCGACGAAGGCGCCCGCCCCGTAGTCGGGCAGGTCGTCGCGGTCGACCGAGGTGACGACCGCGTGGCGCAGGCCCATCCGCTTCACCTGGTTGGCGACGCGCAGCGGCTCCAGCGGGTCGTTCCAGCTCGGCACACCCGTTTTCACGTTGCAGAAGCCGCAGCGGCGGGTGCAGACGTCGCCGAGGATCATGAAGGTCGCCGTGCCCCGCTCCCAGCACTCGCCGACGTTGGGGCAGTTGGCCTCCTCGCAGACGGTGTGCAGCCCCTCGCCGCCGATCTCCGCCTTGAGGCGGCGGTAGGTGGGCCCGCCCGGCGCCGGCACCTTCAGCCACGGCGGCTTGCGGGCGCGGCGGAAGGGGACCGCGCCGTCGGCGTCCGCCGCGGTCCCGCCCGGCTTGGCGCGGGAGCGGGTGACGTGGACGCGCTCGGCGGTCTCGCTCATGCGATGCCGAGCCTAGCGCTGTCGAGTCCCAGCGCGCCCGGGGCGGTCGCGACGGGGGCCCGGTCGAAGATCTCGGCGAAGCGGGCGACGACGGTGTCGGCGAAGGCGCCGAGGTCCTGCTCGGCCCCCAGCTCGCGGCCCAGCGAGGTGACCCGGCAGCCCTCGATCCCGCAGGGGACGATCCACTCGAAGGGCTGTAGGTCGTTGTTGACGTTGATCGCGATGCCGTGGGTGGTGACGCCGCGGCTTACGTGGACGCCGATCGAACCGATCTTGCGCGCCTCGGCCTCGCCGGCGAACGAGCCGGGCGGCTCCCCCTTCGTCCAGACCCCCGTCAGCCCCTCGATCGTCCCCGCCTCGACCCCGTGCGCGGCGAGCGAGGAGACGGCGACCCGCTCCAGCCGGCGCACGTACTCGTGGACGTCGTCGCCGTAGGGCTTCAGCGAGACGATCGGGTAGGCGACCAGCTGCCCGGGCCCGTGGTAGGTGACCCGGCCGCCGCGGTCGGTGTCGCGCACCTCGATCCCCTGCGCTTCGTACCACTCGACCGCCATCGGCAGCTCCTCGGCGGTGGAGCGGCGGCCACGGGTGTAGACGGGGGGGTGCTCGAGCAGCAGCAGCACGTCGGGGACCTCGCCGTCCTGGCGCGCCTCGACCAGCCAGCGTTGCGCCACCCGCGCCTCCTCGTAGGGGACGGTTCCGCAGCGGACTACAAGGACTTCCTCGCTCATCCTTGAAATCGTTGCACGGCGACCTTCTATCCTTGGCGCCCCCTCCTATGGTCCAGTCAAAGGCCCGACCCGACTGGCTCCCCGCCGTCGCCCTCAGCACGGCGCTCGCCGCCGCGATGCTGGCATGGAACCCGCCCGTCGGGGATCTCGCCGCGCAGGTCTTCCGCACCGAGCTGTTCCAGCGCGGCGGCCTCTCGATCTGGAACGGCAGCTGGTACGGCGGCCACTACACCCTCACCTACAGCGTCCTCTTTCCGCCGCTGGCGGGCCTGCTCGGCCCGCGCCTGGTCGGGACGCTGGCGGTGGTCGCCTCCGCCTACCTCTTCGACCGCCTCGTCCGCGACCGCTGGGGCGAGGCGGCACGCCCGGCGACCCTCTGGTTCGCCGCCGGCGTCGTGACCCTGCTCGCCGACGGCCAGCTCACCTTCGCCCTGGGAGTCGCCTTCGGCCTCGCAACCATCCGAGCCCTCCAGCTCGGCTGGACCCCGCTGGCTCTCGCGGCGGCAGCGACCTGCGCCCTCTCCAGTCCGGTGGCGGCGGTCTTCCTCGCCGGCGTGTTGCTGGCCGCCGTCTGGGAGCCGGCGATAGATCTGGACCGCTTCTCCCGCGGGTGGCGCGGCGGCGGGGGTCCCCCATGGCGGAGGGCGCCGAAGGCGTCCGAGCACATGGGGGAGGGCCGCCGCGACAGGACCCGCGGGCCAGCAGCCCGGACCCGCGGGCCAGCAGCCTGGGCCGCCTCCATCGCCCTCGCCCTGACCCTGATCCCGAACCTGGTCTTCCCCGGCGCCGGCGAGTTCCCCTTCGCCTTCTCCTCCTTCATCGCGATCCCGCTCTGGTGCGGGTCGGCGCTGTACCTGACGCGCAAGCTGGGCGCTGAGGAGCGCCAGCTGCGCCGCATCCTCCTCGCCTACCTCTTGGCGGCGGCCGCGATCTGGCTGGTCCCCAACGCGATGGGCGGCAACGCCGTCCGCCTCGGCGCCCTCTTCGGCGGTCCGGTGCTGGCCGCGGCGCTGCTGGCGCACCGGCCCAAGGTCTCGATCTGGTTCCTGGCCCTGTTCCTCGCCGGCAGCCTCTACTGGCAGGTCACCGCCAGCGTCAGCCAGATCGCCCGCAGCGTCGGCGACCCCTCGACCAGCGCGGCCTACTTCGAACCGCTGTCGCAGTGGCTGCACACCCACGGCGACGACAGCGTCCGGGTCGAGGTGCCGCCGACCGCGAACCACTGGGAGTCGGCCTACCTGGCACCCGAGTTCGAACTGGCGCGTGGCTGGCTGCGCCAGCTCGACACCACCCGCGAGAACATCTTCTACGGCGAGAGGCCGCTGACCGACCGTGCCTACCGTGTCTGGCTGCGCGACAACGCGGTCCGCTACGTGGCGCTGCCGGACGCGCCGCTCGACTACTCCTCGGTTGCCGAGCGGCGGCTGATCCTGCGCGAGCCGCCCTACCTCGAGCCGCTCTGGCGAAACGCGCACTGGTCGGTCTACGAGGTGCGCGACCCGGCGCCGCTGGTGCAGCCGCTCGGTGCCGGAGCGGCAGCGGTCCGCTGGATCCGACACGACGGCTTTGCCCTCGACGTCAGCCGCCCGGGCGAGTTCCTCGTCCGCGTCTCCTTCACCCCCTACTGGTCGATCGCCCGCGGCAACGGCTGCCTGCTGCGCCGCGGCGACTGGACCGTGGCCCGCGCCAGCCGCCCCGGCGTCTTCAGGGTCGCGGCCGACTTCTCGGTGTCGCGGGCGTGGAATGCGATGACGGGCGCCCGCAAGACTTGCTGACGCGCCCGACCGTGCGGGATTGAGCCTTCCGGTGCGCTTTATGCCGCTATAAGAAGCAAAAGGCGCACCGGAAGCAAGTCGTCTAGAGGGCGAGGGAGAGGGGCTCCTCGAGGAGAGTCCGGATGCGGGCTAGGAACTCGGCGCCTTGGGCGCCGTAGAGGATGCGGTGGTCGCAGGCCAGGTCGACCTGCATCAGGTGGGCGGTGGAGATCTCGCCGTCGCGGACGACCGGCCGCTCCGTAATCGCACCGACCGCGAGGATCGCCGCCTGCGGCGGGTTGATCACCGCCGAGAAGCCGTCGATCCCGTACATCCCCAGGTTGGAGACGGTGAAGGTCGCGCCCGAGAGCTCCGGCGGGGTGATCTCGCCGTCGCGGACCCGCTGCGCGAGGGCACGCGACTCGGTCGCGAGCTGGCGCAGCCCCTTGCGGTCGGCGTCGAAGAGGGTGGGGACGACGAGCGCGTCGCGGGCGGCGACGGCGACACCGACGTTGACCCGCGAGTAGAGCTCGAAGCGTCCGTCGCGGTAGGCGCCGTTGGCTCGCGGGTGCTCGCGCAGCGCCAGCGCGCACGCCTTGACGACCATGTCGTTGAACGAGGGGACGACCGAGCCCTCGCCGGCGGCGGCTTTCAACCGCGCCCGCCCCTCGACCGCGAGGCTCATGTCGACCTCGGCCCGCAGGTAGAAGTGCGGCGCCGTGGCCTTCGACTCAGCCATGCGGCGGGTGACGGTGGCCTGGAGCTTCGAGAGGTCTTCGTAGGTCGTCTGGCCCTTGGCCGTTTCGGCCGCGGATCCTGCCGCGGCGGCATCCCCCACGGTGCTCGGCGCTGGACGCGCCTCCGCGCCGCGGGGGACCCCCGCCCCCGCGTCACCCGCGGAAGAGGCGGACTCGACATCCGCCTTGACGATCCGCCCACCGGGCCCCGAGCCCTGAAGCTGGTTCAAATCGAGGCCCTTCTCCTTCGCCAGCCGCCGGGCGAGCGGAGAAGCTTTCGGCCGGTGCCCGTCACCGGCTTCGGTAGCCGGAAGCTCGACCGCCGGGGCGGTCCCTCCCGTGGGTGGCGTGGGGCTGGGTTCCTCGCCCGCAGCTTGCGAGGACGAGGAGCCCAGACCCGCGACAGGACCCGCGGGCCGGGGCGCTTGGTCCCCTGCGGCGACAGGACCCGCGGCCGATCCGTTGGTCCCTGACTCGGAGCCACCAATCCTTGCAATCGGCGTCCCGATCGCAACCGTCTCGCCCTCCTGCACCAGGATCTCGCTCAACGTCCCCGCCAAATCGCTCTCGTAGGCCATGTTCGCCTTGTCGGTCTCGATTTCCACCAGCTCGTCACCCACCGCGATCTCGTCCCCAACCTGCTTCAGCCACTGCAGGACGGTCCCCTCCTCCATCGAGTCGGACAGCCTCGGCATCACTATGTCGGCCATCAGATCGACCCCTCCATCGTTGCCAGCGCGGCCTGCACCACGTGCTCCTCATGTGGAATCGCCGCCTGCTCCAGCCGTCGCGAGTAGGGCATGTGGACGTCGGCGCCGGTCACCCGCTGCACCGGCGCGTCGAGGTGGTCGAAGGCCTGCTCGGTGATCAGCGTCGCCAGGTTGGCGCCGACACCGCCGTGCGGCCAGCCCTCCTCGACGATCACCGCCCGGTTGGTTTTGCGGACCGACTCGAGGATCGTGTCGAGGTCGAGCGGGCGCAGGGTGCGCGGGTCGATCACCTCGGCCTCGACCCCGTGCTCGTGCGAGAGCGTCCGCGCTGCGTCCTCGGCCACATGCGCCATTTTCAGCACGCCGACGATCGTCACGTCGCTGCCCTCGCGCCGCACCGCCGCTTCGCCGAAGCGCAGCACCTCGCCGTCGCCGTCCTCGGCGACCTCGCCGCGGCTGCCGTAGAGGCTCTCGTGCTCGATGAAGACGACCGGGTTGTCGTCGCGGATCGCCGCCTTCAGCAGCGCCTTGCCGTCGGCCGCGGTCGAGGGGCAGGCGACCAGCAGCCCCGGCACCTGCAGGTAGAGGGCCTCGAAGCTGTGCGAGTGGGTGGGGCCGAGCTGGTGCCCGCCGCCGCCCGGCATCCTGATCACCAGCGGCACCCGGACCTGCCCGTTGAACATGTAGGGGATCGCGGCCGCGTGGTTGACGATCTGGTCCAGCGCCAGCAGCGAGAAGTTGACCGTCATCAGCTCGACGATCGGCCGCAGGCCGGCCATCGCCGCCCCGACCCCGGCGCCGACGATCGTGTTCTCGGAGATCGGCGTGTCGCGCACCCGCCGCTCGCCGAACTCGTCGAGCAGCCCTTCGGTCACCTTGAACGCCCCCTGGAAGACGCCGACGTCCTCGCCCATCACGAAGACCGACTCGTCGCGGCGCATCTCCTCGGCCATCGCGTCGCGCAGCGCCTCCCGCATCCGCAGCGTCGCCATCAGTCCTCGACCTCCTCGGCGACGTCCTGCTCCTCCGGCTCCTCGACCTCGCCGGCGACCTCGGCCTGGGTGCCCTCCTGGGCGTCGCCCTGCTCGGCTGGATTCGGCCTGGCCTGGGGGCGCGGGCCGTCCGGCTGGCCGGCGTAGGCGGCGCCCGCCTCGGCCAGCTCCCGCGCCGTCTCCGGCATCGACTCTTCCTCGCGCTCGCCGCGATGCGGCTCGGGGCTGCGCTCGTCGACCGCGTACCAGGCAGCGCTGTCGAGCACGTAGAGGTTCTCGTAGAGGGTGTCGAGCGGCGGCTCCGGCGAGGCGTCGGCGAACTCCACCGCCTCCACCACCGTCTGCTCGGCCTTCGCCCGCGTCTCCTCCACCTCGCGCTCGCCCAGCACCCCCGCCTCGACGCAGCGCCGCGCGAAGACCTCGATCGGGTCTTTGCGCTGCCACTCCTCGACCTCGTCGCGCTCGCGGTAGACCTCGGGGTCGGCGGCGGAGTGGCCGCGGTAGCGGTAGGTGAACGCCTCCAGCAGGGTCGGCCGCCGCTCCTCGCGGGCGAGCCGGATCCCCTCGGCCACCGCCTCGCGGACCGCGATCACGTCCATCCCGTCGACCCGCTCGCCCGGCACCCCGTAGCCCTCGGCCTTCTTCGAGAGATCGGTCTGGGCGGAGTGCCGCTCGATAGAGGTGCCCATCCCGTAGAGGTTGTTCTCGACCAGGAAGAGGACCGGCAGCTTCCAGAGCGCCGCAAGATTCATCGTCTCGCCGAAGTTGCCAGTGTTGGATGCGCCGTCGCCGAACATGCACACGGTCGCGCTGTCTTCGCTGCGGTAGTCGGAGGCGAGTCCCAGTCCGGCTGCGATCGGCAGGCTGCCGCCGACGATTCCGTAGCCGCCCATAAAGCGGCGCTCGGCGTCGAAGACGTGCATCGAGCCGCCCCGCCCGCCGCTGGTCCCGTCGACCCGGCCGAACAGCTCCGCCATCACCCGCTTCGGGTCGGTGCCGCGGGCGATCGCGTGGCCGTGGGTGCGGTACGCGCCGATCAGGTAGTCCTCGTCGCGCATCACAGAGGTGGTGCCGACGATCGTCGCCTCCTCGCCGATCCCCAGGTGCAGGAAGCCACCGGCTTTGGCCCGTTGGTACTGGCGCCCGGCCTCCTCCTCGAAGCGGCGGATCAAGGTCATCCGCGCGAGCAGCTCGTAACAGGTGCTGGCGTCGGGCAGGTCAGCCACGTCCTGACCTTAGCTGGCGGCGGCGACCGCCTCCTCGACCCGATCGTCGCCCCAGAAGACCTCGTCGCCGACGACCAGCGAGGGGACGCCGATCACGCCCAGCTCGGCGGCTTGGTCGGTCGCCTCGATCAGGGCCCGCTTGACGCTTTCGGTGCCGCACGCCTTGCTCACGGCGTTGGGGTGGAGCTCGCAGGCGGCGGCGGCGATCAGGACGTTGTCGTGCTCGCTCAGGTCGCGACCGGCGGCGAAGGCCTGGCGAAATGAGGCGAGGGCGAAGGAGACGGTGCGGCCGGTCTGCTTGGCGAAGGTCGCGGCCCGCATCGCGAAGAGCCCGTTGCCCGGCCATGGCTCGGGCCAGACCAGTGGTGGCAGGCCGTATTCGGCTGCCCGCCGTTGCACCTCGGCGATCCCGTCCTTGCGCCCCGCCCCGTTCGCCCATGAGTCGCGGCCGAAGCGCTTGAACAGCCCCCCGAGCAGGATCGGCTGCCACTCCGGCTGCTCCAGCTCGGCGTCGGTGAACAGCCCGCTGATCCGCTCGGCGGTCAGGTACGCGTAGGGGGAGCCGAGGTCGAAGTAGAAGGTCGCGCGCTCGGCGGTCATGAGCCTCCATTGCTGGTGAGCGTGATGTAGGCCCCTCGTCCGTGACCGTGCAACTCGATTTGACCCTCATGCTCCAGCATCTTCTCGAGGGTTAGCACCTGCTGCCGGGTGTAGCCGGAGAAATCGCGTATCTCGGCGTTGGTCAGCCTGCCTCGCTCCTTCAGTAGCTCGAGGATCCTCAGCCGCACCCCCTCGGATTCCAGAGGTCGATCCGCGTCGGTCACCCCCCTCCCCCGGAGCCGCTCGGACAATGGACGGGGGAGGCCATAGGTCGTGGCCCGGCCGCGTCCCCGAGCAACGAGTAGTTTTCGTCGCCGCATCTCGGCGAGGTGATTCGCTGCATCGGTCTCATTCAGTTGAAGATGCTCTGACGCGGCGAGCCTGTCGATCGAGCCGGCATCCATGAGACGCCGGAGCACGATCAGGTCGTCGAGGTCGAGCGGGCCACGCTCTTTCTCGTGCTCGACGATCCACGCAGCAAACTCGTCGCTCCCTCCCAGGGAGAGCATGATCGATACAGAGACCTCGTCGGCTCGGTAGGTGGGTGGTCGGGAACCCGCGCGAAGCAGCCCTTCGAAGATCCGGTCAACACCGAGACCGACTCGATTGACGAGTCCGAGTTGCTGAAGGCTGCGCGCCAGTAGCTCATTGCGGTGCACGGGAGGATGACGCAGAACGTTGGCAGGTGAGATCCCTCCCAAGAATCCGCCCGGGCTGGTGATCTCCACATGGTCCTTCCGAATCGCAACGATCACACCCTGCCTCAGAAAGTAGTCTCGATGAGCAACGGCATTGAGGATGGCCTCTCGTGCCACCTCCCAGCTGAGCGTGGGAATCTCTAGTTGCGCGAATCCTTTTGGACGAACGGTTCGAAGTGAAGTGGCCCCGGCAAGGGCGTCCTCGATGTCCTCGAATTCCAGCATCAACGGTCCACGGAGATCTAGCCGTCGGTCGTAGCGAGTGCTGCTCGCGTAGCGCAAGATCGTGACCTCGTGTTGGGGCATGTAGCGTGCGATTGCACTCCGCTTTCCGAACAGGAGCATTGCCGCTTGGCTCAGCTCTGAACCGTTGGCCAGGCTGAGGGCTTCGAGCAAAGTCATATCGCTCTGGTCGGCGAGGTCCGACAGGCCGGGTTGCAACCGCAGATATTGCCGCCCCCTTTCGACTGCCCGTTTGTCCAGGTCACCCAGGCTTGCATCCTCGATCGGGATCGCACTCAGGTCGACTTCCCCCGACGAAGCGATCATTCGCGCCAGATTGCTGCCGGTTAGCGGCATGCAGCTCTTTCCGACGCGGATCGAGGCAACGCCGGCGCTGGTGGTGTGCGGTGGGATTCCCTTGGGGATGTGTGCGGCCAACAGGGTTCCCTCTGGCACCTGCAGCTCGGATAGCTCGATCAGGATGTGGGGATCGGTCGCCGAATAGACGTCCCGCTCCAGACCGCGATATGAAACATCTCCGATACCGACCAAGGCTCGCTTGCGGTCCCGAATCCGGTCCTCGATACCCACGAGCAGGCACCCTCCGCGTTGATTCGCGAAGCAGACCGCAGCGTCTACCAGCCATCGCTTCAGCTCATCGCGGCCACGAGGCTTCCCCTTGATCTCCAGGGTCTCGCTCTCGAGATCGTCAGCCGCTTCCCCATCGAGCCGCCCAAGCTGCTCCAGCAATTCTTCGCTTTTCCACCGCATAGAAATGCAATATAGCAATTCAAAATTGCTGGGCTAAGCATTTAATTAAAGTTGGAAGCAATTCTGGACGAAAATTGGGTAGGTCAAAACCCCATCCAAAGGGAAATAGCCGGTGAAAGGGCTCTGATGCCGAGGTATCGAATCCGCCGCTTAACAATCCGACTGAGACGAAGATGAGCCGCTCACGCGTGCGTCGCCCAGCCGTCGACCGCACGGGCGGCGTCGAGTATCGCCTCGGAGATCGTCGGGTGCGGGTGGACGATCCGGGCCAGCTCCTGGTAGCCGCCCTCGAGCGCCATCACTGCGACCAGCTCGGCGATCATGTCGCAGGCCCGGTTGCCGACGATGTGGGCGCCGAGGATCTCCCCGTACTTGGAGTCGACGACGAGCTTGACCAGGCCTTCTTTGTCGTCGTAGACGGTCGCGGCGCCGACCCCGCCCAGTTTCAGCTTGCCCACCTTGACGTCGTGCTCGGCCTCCTTCGCGGCGGCCTCGGTCAGGCCGACGCTGGCGACCTGCGGGTGGCAGAAGGTGGCGCCGGCGACGAGGTTCTGGTCGACCGGGTGGGTCTCGGCGCCGGCGGCGTGCTCGACCGCGACGACCCCCTCCTCGGAGGCCTTGTGGGCGAGCGCCCTGGCGTTGACCAGGTCGCCGATCGCGTAGACCTTCGGGTTCGAGGTGCGGCCGTACTCGTCGACCTTGACCTTGCCGTTCTCCTCCAGCTCGACCCCGGCCTCCTCCAGCCCGAGCCCCTCGACGTCGCTGCTGCGACCGCCGGCGACGCAGAGGTAGTCGACCTCGGCCGAGTTGTCCCCGTAGGTGAACTTGACCGACTTGCCGCCCGCCTCGACGTTCTCGACCGGGGCGCCGGTGGCGATCGTGATGTTCTGCTTCTTGAAGGCGCGCTCGACGATCCGGGCCATGTCCTTGTCCTCGGCGGGGAGGATCTGGTCGAGCATCTCGATCAGCAGCACCTCGGTGCCGAAGCGGCCGTAGGCGGAGGCGATCTCGCAGCCCGAGGCACCGGCGCCGACGACGGCGATCTTCTGCGGCTGCTCCGGCAGCGACCAGGTGCCCCAGGTGTCGAGGACGCGGTCGCCGAACTCGACCCCGGGGATCGGCAGGGCGTTCGAGCCGGTGGCGAGGACGACCGTGCCCGCCTCGTGGACGTCGTCGCCGACCTTGACGTTGCCCTTGGCGGTCAGCGAGCCGCTGCCCTCGATCCAGGTCACCTTGTTTTTGTCCCAGAGCATCTTCACCCCGCTGGAGAGCGAGTCCGAGACGGCGGCGCGGCGCTTGCCCAGGGCGTCCCAGTCGATCGAGGCGCCCTTGACCTGCAGCCCCAGCTCGGCACTGTTGCGCGCCTGGTCGTAGAGCTCGGCGGTGTGGAGGAGGGTCTTGGCCGGGATGCAGGCGTAGTTGAGGCAGCGGCCGCCCGGTTTGTCGCGCTCCACCACGGCGGTCTTCTTGCCCAGCTGGGCGGCACGGATCGCGGCCACGTACCCGCCCGGGCCCCCGCCGATGACGATCACGTCGAACGAATCCGCCACGAGGCCTGAGCCTATAGAACCCAACCCGCCGCCCGCGCTAATCGGGCCTTCGAGGCATCTGAATCCGCGCCATCGCCTTGACCATGAAGTAGAAGAAGGTGCCGGAGACGGCGAGCAGGCCGAGGGTGGCGGCGACCTGGGCGACGGTGGCGGCCTGCACGGCGAGGCCGAAGACGGCGCTGAAGATGAGGAAGACGAGGACG
>DATMEP010000099.1:0-6962 GCA_035556755.1 Solirubrobacterales bacterium | reverse complement strand
AGCGAGCTCGGGATCCTGGGAGACCAGTTCGTTGATCCTGCCCATGTGCTCTTCGTAGAGAGGCAGGAAGTGCTCGCCGGCAGGGGAGCCCATGGCAAGCTCGCCGCGGGCCTTGTAGAGGGTGGCGAGCATTTCAGCGGCGGAGGGCGCGTCGGCGTCGTTAGCCGGACCGGAGCCCTCCAGCGCGACTGCGAACGAACAGTTGAAGATGATGCTGCAGTTCGGAGGTGGCGGTTGATTCACGCCGTTGAGCCCAACCGAATTGAACGCAGCCACGGTCTTTTTGTGCTGGTTCGATTCGTTGCCGTACAGGTCGATTGCCGCTTGAATGGCGCTGTTGCGTCCATCCTCCATCGTCGAGTTGGGGCCGAGGTAGACCGCCAGCGTGCGATAGAAGATCTGAGCAGCAGCCTGTACGCCGATTTCGCTGGCGAGCAAGTAGTAAGCATGTCCGACGATCGTGCTGTTCACATGCACACCGAAGTTGTCTTCGCAGCCTGCGTACCATTCGGACATGTGCTTAGGGCTCGGCCCGCCCAGCACTTCGTATTCGTTCGGTTCTTTGAGGCTGCGAATGGCGCCACCTGGCAGCGCGGAGCCAATCAGCCAATCGACGCTTTCTTTCTTGAACCATTCGACGGTCTCCCCCAGCACGTCCGAGAAGGCCTCGTTGAGCGCACCAGACTGCCATTCGTAAACCAGACCTGCGGTGTGTTCGGTGACCCCGTGGGTGAGCTCATGACCGACGACGTCCTGCGCAGATGCGTAGCCATCGCCGTAGACCATCTGGACCCCGTTCCAGAAGGCGTTTTTGAAGTTGGTCCCATAACGCGCGCTCGAATACAGGGTCCCGCCTTTGCCGTCGTAGCTGTCGCGTTCGAACCACTGTGAGTAAAGGTCGTAGGTGTCTCCGGAAAAGTCATACGCATTGTCTACGTCGGTAATCCCCGTCGCCCCCTGGCCCTCGAACCTTTTAAGCGTTCCCGGCAGCGTGGTGCCATGGTTAAGGTCATAGACTTGACGGAAGCGCGCATGCGTGTTCTTGCTCAGCACCTTTAGGACCGTCCCGTCGACTGCGTCGATCACGTATTCGTTGGAGATCTGGCGGCTGTTGTCGAGCAGCCAGACGAACCAGGCCAAGCGGCCTGAGAAGCCGGAGACCTCGGGTCCGACTCCCGCGTAGACCTGCATTCTCGGCGAATGCACCAGCTCCCCCCCGGGCAATGCCTTCTCGGCGCGGGAAGTGGCTTCATCAGGGTCGAGTTTGCTCGTCGTGTCTGCGACGGAGACATCGGGCACCGCGGAGGCGGTCATGAAGGTCACATACTTGCCGTTGGGAGAAAAGTGCACACCGACGCGACTGCCGAAGACGGGAACTCCCGCGGCCATCTGGTCGAAATAGACATGGGTCATGCCGAGCCCATCGGTCTTCGCGCGCGAGCGACCCAGCTCTGCCGGACGCGAGGAGAGTCCGAAGAGATCCCCGTACTCGGCAAGGACTGCCCTCGCCTTCTCGGCCGGTGGCTCACCGGGCGTGGCGTTCACCGCTTGAACCGGTATGCGAGCGCTTGCCGTGCCGATCTCGCGGGTGGCGGGGTTGACCGTGACGGCCACTGAGCCAGGCGAAGCGCTGTCGCGTTCCAACTGCCGTTCAGCCTCCTTGGCGATCGGCGCGTAGGAGATTTCTGGACCCGGAGGGGACGATGCGCCCGCGGAACCCATGGCAAGGACCACCACCGGCACCGCGGCAAAGGCAAGGCCGGCGCCGGCTCGCCTTGTTACCCCTTCACGGGCAGGATCAAGCCAGTGTGAGTAGCCTGGGCCGCCGGGCGCGGGATGCAGTGCTCCTGCAACTACCTCCGCAAACTGGCGCCGAGACTCCGGACCGCGAGCGAGAACATGAGCGCTTGCCCCGAGGAAGCAGCCGAGCACGGACCACAGCGGCACAAGCCACAGCAGTGACGCAGCCTCGGGAGCGAAATGGAAGCCGAGAAGCCCGCCAGCCTGCGCGTCGACCCGGGCCAGCAGTCCCACCAGCCAGAGGCTCAGGGTGAGCAGCACGCCTGCCCGTAGTGCATTCCCGAGGACTTGTTTCACATCGTCGCCGGAGCGGTTCGCGGTCAGCCAGCCAATGGCGAGGACCGTCGCAAGGCCGACAAGAGGCAGAAGGGCAGCAGCGGCCCACAACTCGTGGGAGGGGTCGGGACCCGTACCGGGCAGCGTCCCGCCAAAAGCTGAAAGCGAGCCTTCCCCATGCGAAAGCGCATCCAGGTGCCAATCCACTGAGACGCCGAAGGACGCAAGGAGCACAGTTGCGACCAGGGCGGGCAGCGCAACAAGCGCGGCGGCGAGCGTCTCGACGAACTGGCCGAAGCTCGAGCCGGCGAAGGAGCCAACCTCGCCTCCAACGAGGGCAAGGCCGGCTGCGATCGAGATGGCAGCGCAGACCGCAAGGCTGCTCGCCAGCACCCGGAACGTCGAGCCCAATGGGAGCGCCCATGCGCCCAGCAGGCGCGTTGCGTTGCGGCGCCAGCCCTTGCCGTACAGGCCGATGAGGGCGCCTATGGAGGAGAACAGCGCTGCCCAACCCAAGGGCAGTAGGAAGGCCTCAACCGGAGAGGGCTGAACAGGGACAGCGTCTGCAAAGCCGCGAGCGGTGAAGTGCAGCGGTACGAAGAGGGCCCCTAGCCCGGCAATCAGGGCATAGGAAACCGGAACCAGCATCCCGAGCAGCACCCTGCGGCGCTTGGAGCGGTGCGCCAGCCGAACCGCGAGCGCCGTTGCCGCAATGACCGACAGGCCGACCAGCAGAAGACCGGGAAGGATCGCGAATCGCAGCTCGCCAGTGTGTTGAAAGAACGACACACCCACGAGCTGCGAGAGGTAGAACCCCACGCTCGCATCTTCGGCCGCAACACCTAGCGACGTCGCATTGGTACCCCCTGCCCTAAGTGCCTCGACCGTGAACGTGAGCGCACACATCGCAGTCAAGGCGAGGGCGATCGCCAATGCAGCAGCCCCCAAGGAGCCTATGCAGGTGTAGATCACATCGGCGACCCGCTTTCGGGTGCTGTTCGCTCGCTTTTGGTAAGTACGCATAGGCGGATTGGGCGAATCGTGGAAGCCTCAGCCTCGCACCGCTCAGCAGCGCTGTCATCGCCACGACGGGCGGACTTCTCATGAGCCACCGGTCATCAAGACGGGCGACCTTCCTATTACTGCCGCCTCCCCTGTTTTCAGTAGCGACGTGCCCTAAAGCCCGATGCGGCGCTTGGCGCTGCCGCTGCGGACACCGGGACTACCCTGAAAGTGAGCGGTGATAGAGATCGGCGCGCTGGAGCCTCCGTCGAGTCCGGGAAGCACCAGCCGGGTTTGCCAGCGTCCGTCCCGGATTTGCGCCCGCTTGCTCGCGACCAACCGACGTCCCCGCAGTTTGGTGCTGACCTTTACCTTGACGGCGCCACGGGCCCGCTTGGTGATCCTCCCACCAACGACGATCTTCATCTTCGCCCGCGCAGACCTCGACTGAACACGGCCTATTCGTAGGCGCGAACGCAGGGGCGGAACCTTCGCGAATTGCGCGGTGAGCGTCGTGTCGGCGTCGATCGTGAGGTGGCACCCGCCGGTTCCCGAGCAACCGCCCCCCGACCAGCCGATGAACCTAGACCCCAGCACGGATTGCGCGGCCAGCCTCACCTGCGCACCCACAACGTAGGAGTGCGTGCAAACGGACGGGCAGGCGATCGCCCCGGTGCCGTCCTCGACCCTACCTTCCCCACCGCCGGTGAGGCTGACGCTGAGCGCGCGAGTCGGGACAGGGGGCGGAGGAGGCGGCACGGACGTATAGCCCGTACCCGACAGCGCCACCGTGTCGGGGCTGGTCGGGGCGTTGCTCGTCGTGATGAGCGTCGCGCTCGCCGCGCCAGCGGCGTTCGGCGTGTAGGTGACGTCGATGGAGCAGCTCGAGTCAACGTCCAAGGTCGGAGGGCAGGTGTTCGCCTGGCTGAACTCGTCGGCGTCGGGGCCACCGATCGCGATGCCTTCGACGGTCAGCTCCTCTCCGCCCGTGTTCGAGAGGATCGCGGTCTCGCTCGTGCTGCTCCCGATGAGCTCTTCCCCAAACGCCAGAGGGGCTGGACTGAGCGAGACCTGTGGGATCGTGTAGTGGATCGTGCCGGTCACGCTCGCTGGAGTGACCGATGCCATGTACTGGGCATTGAGCAGGACCGAGACCGCGTTGGCGCCCCGATCGCCAGCAATCAGGTCCGGGCTCCCGTCGCCGTTTAGATCGGTCGATCCGACCGCGCTGGGGGCGTCGCCGGTGGCGAAGCTCTGCTCGGCGGCGAAGCTGGGCGTCGTCGCTCCCGGCGCGGTGGTGTTGAGCAGGACCGAGGCGGTGTCCTCGCCTTCGTTGGCGGCGATCAGGTCCGGCTTGCCGTCGCCGATGAGGTCGGTCGAGCCGACCGCGCTGGGGGCGTCGCCGGTGGCGAAGCTCTGCTCGGCGGCGAAGCTGGGGGTCGTCGCTCCCGGGGCCGTCGTGTTGAGCAGCACCGAGGCGGTGTCCTCGCCTTCGTTGGCGACGAGCAGATCCGGTCGGCCGTCGCCGTTTAGGTCGGCCGAGCCGACCGCGCTGGGGGCGTCGCCGGCGGCGAAGCTCTGCTCGGCGGCGAAGCTGGGAGCGGCTGCCATGGGCGCGACGGTCGCGTTCAGCAGGACCGACACCTTGCCGTCGACGGTGTTGTTGGCGACGATCAGGTCGGGCCGGCCGTCCCCATTCACGTCCGTGGTCGTGACCCACCAGAGGGTTTCGAATTCAGCGCTTTTGATGTTCTGCGGCGTAGAGAAGCTCGCTGTCCCCGCTCCCGCGGGGGTCGTGTTGAACAGCACCGAGACAATGGCGCCTCCGAAGTTGGTGACGACGAGATCGGGCTTGCCGTCGCCGTTGAGATCGGCCGCGGTAACTGACTCCTTGAAGCCGGAGGGCAGATTGGGGACGACCTGCTGGGGGGCGAAGCTGGGGGTCGTCGCTCCCGGGGCGGTGGTGTTGAGCAGGACCGAGACCCACGGAATGCCCTGGCTGGCGACGATCAGATCGGGTCGGCCGTCGTCGTTGATGTCCGCCGTCGCGACCGAGCGGGGATTGATGCCCTGGACGGGGAAGCACTGGTGCGGAGCGAAGCTCGGCGTAGAGGCGCCCGGAGCCATGGTGTTGAGCAGGACCGAGACGCAGTCATCGACGCCAGTGGCGACAACCAGGTCCCGGCGGCCATCGCCGTTGATATCAGTCGCCTTGAGCGAGTTGGAGTTTTGGCCGGTGGCGAAGTCCTGCTTGGGGGCGAAGCTTGCAGACGCCGATCCCGGTGCGGTGGTGTTCATCAGCACCGAGACGTAGGCCCGCCCCGTGTTGCTGAATACCAGGTCAGGGCGGCCGTCTCCGTTGAGGTCGGCCGCAGTTACCTGGCGGGGACTGTCGCCGGTGGCGACGATCTGCCGCGCGGCGAAGCTCGCGGTCGACGAACCCAGATCGGTGGTGTTCAGAAAGACCGAAACCGCGTGTTCGTCGAACTGACTGTTCGTGACGATCAGGTCGGGGCGGCCATCGCCGTTCACGTCAGCGGACGGGCCCGGTCCCGGACCGCGACCCGCAGCGAAGGTCTGCTCTGCGGCGAAGCTTGGCGTCGAGGCGCCGGGCGCCGTGGTATTCAGCAGGGCCGAAAAGGTGTCATCTCCGCCATTAGTGACGAGCAGATCGGCACGGCCATCGCCGTTCAGGTCCGTCGATACGACGGAGTTGGAACCCTCGCCGGTGGCGAAGGCCTGCGGAGCGGCAAATGCCGGCGTAGGGCCAACGCCGGCGACCCCGAACTCCAGCGTGAACTGCTTGTCGGACGAGTAGCTCGATGCGCCAAGGGCCTGAACGGGGATGGTCGCCTCCGTCGCCCCGGCCGGTATCAACACGCTTCCGCTCGCTGCTTCGTAGTCGGCGCCTGCTGCGGCGGTGCCGTCCTGGGTCCGGTATTGCACCCAGGTGTCATAGGACGAGTCGCCAGTGCGCTCGAGCGGGAAGCTCATCGGCACAGGCGAGGCGCCACTCACGGTGGCACCGGCCGAGGCGGCGTTCACTGAAGTGGAGCTGGCCGAGGCGGTCCCGCACAGAGTCGTGAGCGCAGCCGCGCCCAAGAGCCAGATCGCTATCCACTTATTCAGCTGCAACCTGCGCATCATGCGACCCCCAAACAGCTTTTTCAGAGCATACCGGGCCCTCATGAAACTCCCGGTCGAGTCACCCCGCGCTTCCGCTCCTCTGCCAAGCTTCGCAAGGTGCGCGCGCACGTCGCTCCCCTTCCGCGAGAACCTCACCGAGAACGCCGAGGAGAGGCGCCAGCTCCCCTCGCGCTTGCGCGGGAACAGAGGAGATGTCTCCGACGCGGACGGTATCGCGGCCCACGACGATCGTCTCCGCGATCACGTCGGCCGATCCGGCAGCCGCGGGGTAGTCGTCCGCGAGCGTAGACAGGTCGGTCCGCTTCAACGCTCGCCCCAAGCGCCTCCAAGACGCAGCGCCGAGCCGAAAGCGCGCCGTGCATCCTTCGGACTTTACCAGGGCGACACCTTTTGTCGACACCGCTAGCGAGCTCGCCTGGAATCGGATCCCGCCTTCCCGGCTGTAGGAGACGAGGAGGTGGGATCCGCTCTTGGCGGTCTCGTCCGGATCCCCATTGCCGCAGGCGCTCACCGTCGCGAGCGCCAGTGCGGTCACGGCGGCCAGCACCGAGCGGCGCGTCACCTCCTGTCCGGATCAGTCCGCTTGGACCAGCATTTGCCGCCCCTCATTCCGGGTTGAACATAGCGACGTCACCGCTCGTGTCGACGCTCGCGCAGAGTTCCGCGGAGGCGCACGACACGCTCGTGGCTTTGCCCGCGGTGGCGAAGCGCTTCTGCCAGCTGGCGCCGCTGTTGGC
>DATMEP010000098.1:0-54300 GCA_035556755.1 Solirubrobacterales bacterium | reverse complement strand
CCGGGGAGAAGCCGATGTAGATGCCCTCGGTCGAGCCGACGTGCGCGGTCGCGATCGGCACCGCCGCGCCGAACTGCTCGACCGTCATCTGCTGGACGTAGTCGGGCACCGAGCCGCCGCCGGGCTGGGGCAGGTGGTCGGCAAAGAGCGCGTGCTGGAGGCCGCGGGGGCGGTGCAGCGTCACGTCGCCGAAGCGCTCGCGCAGCGCCCCGACCCGGCGCTCCAGCTCCTCGCGGTCGGGAGCGCCGACCGCAAGAGAGATCGAGGCCCGCAACATCGGCGGATGCGCCGAGGACTGCAAGATCGCCTCGTACTCGCGGGCGAGCTCGCGGTCCTCCTCGGCCAGCACCCCCGGACCGCTCGCGCTCTCCATCTGCTCGCGGTAGGCGTGCTCGACATCGAGGATGCGCTTGCGCACCTGGCCGAGCGCTTCGCGGTTGCCCACCCAATCGGCGTGCAGGACCGCGTCGACCGGGAAGCCGGCGTCTTCTGCTGGGCCGAAAAGAATCTCGGCGGCGCCAGGAAACTCGGCCTCCTCTGCGAGTGAGCCGGCGCAGAGAAACGCTTGGTAGGCGGTGCCCTCCTCGGCCTCGACCACCAGCGACGGCGGCTCGCCGGGATGCTCGGTCGCGGGCGCGTTGGCGCAGCGCCAAAGCTCGGACTCAAGCGGCTCATAGGCAACCGATCCGCCAGGCGCGACGACGACCAGAGCGTCGGGCTGCCAGTGACGGTCAAGCTCCGGCTCGGCGACGCCGCGAGGGGCGGCACGGCGCAGCAGCCAGTGCAGCTCCTCGGTCGATGCCCGCTCCAGGGCGAGTGCCCCGCTGAGGCGGTCGAAGGTGCGCTGCTCGACGGCCGCCAGCGCCTCCAGCTCGGAGGCCGAGATCGGCTGCGGCGCACCGACGCCGGCAAGCTCCTCGATCCGGCGGCGCACTCGTCCGAACGAGCGCAGGGCGCTGGGGCCGCCTCCCTCAACCAGCGAAACGGCGATGTAGACCTCCGGGACGTGAGAGCGCAGTTCGCGCAGCCGCGCCTCGTGGCCCGCCAGGTAGCGCCGCCAGTCCTCGGCGTCGCTGTGGCGCTCGTCGGCGAGATCGGCGAGGTCGGCCGCGTAGCGCTCGGCGGGATAGGCCCGCTGGACCCTCCAGATCGAGAAGTCGGCACCGGCCAGATGGGCGAAGCGCTCCAGCCGGCGCAGCAGCCCCCACTTCTCCGCGGTCGGGAGAAAGAGGTAGGCGATCGTGTCGGCGCGGTAGAGCGCCGCCGCCTCCCCGTCCGGCCCGATCAGGACGTTCCGCCTCGCGTAGCGCAGCGGGAAGCGGATCATGGACGCACCTCCAGGACCTCGCCCTCTCTCAGCGCCAGTCGCCGGGCGCTCACATCTCCCCGGCGCGCTCGCCTGCCCGGTGCCTGCGCCACCTGCCGGCGGCGGCGACCGGAGCTGCGGACGAGGACGGCCTGCGAGAAGAAGACGATGGCCGGGCCGCAGACCCGACCCCGGCGAAGACGAGGGGAGCGCTCGTCGGGCGCGACCCACAGCTCCCCGCCCAGCAGATGCGCCCGGCTCGCCGCCGGCAGCTGGCGGCCGAGGGAGCGCCGCAGCGGGGCGAGGTGCGCTGCGAGCCAGGAGAGCGCGAAGCGGTCTGCGCGTCGCCCGTCAGGCGTCGCCTGGGTGGCGAGGGTTGCGACGGCCGCCGGGATCACGACCAGCCGCAACGGCCAGTCGAGCAGCCCGAGCACCAGGGCGCCGATCCACGTCGCCGCCAGCGCGCCGGCAGCGGCGACCGCCGCGCCGACCCGACCCCCAGCGCTCGCGCCCGCGAGGCCGGCGACCCCGGCGAGGGCCAGCGCCACCGCCGCCGAGCCCGAGCCGATCGCGACGACGGCGAGAAGCGCCGCGCTCGCGTAGGCCAGCCAGCGCAGCGGCACCCCTCCCGGCACCGGCAGCGGCCGGCCCTCGATGGAGTAGATGCGGCGCTCGGGGCGGAAAATCCGCTGGTAGGAGCGGATCGGCTCGTAGCCGTCGCTCACGGCAGAATCCGATTCCCGATCGCCCTCGCCGCGTCGGCGACCTGGTCCGGCGAGAAGACCAGCCAGCCGACCAGGATCGCGGCCAGGAGGAACACCGCGAGGTCGGTGAACTTCCTGTTGATGAGGAAGATCAGGCCGACGAACGCAATGACGCCGCCGTAAATCTGCGCCGCGGCCCCGCGAAGGGTCGAGCCGAGATTGCGGGCCACATCGTTGCCGCCCGCAGCGAGCGCGTCCGGCGCCAGCCAGAGCGCCGCCACGAAGACGAGGGCCAGGGCCGCGCCGACTGCAAGCCGGCTCACGAGAGCGCTCCTTCGACCTGCTCGACGTACCAGCGGTCCTGCCGGACGAGGCCGAGCCGGTAGGCGAACGGGACGACCGCCCCGCTCGCCGCGTCGCGGACCCGCGCGGTGGCAACCACCGTGCGGCGGGCCCCTTCACCGCTGCCGACCTGCTTCACGCTCGCGACGGCGACGAGCTCGAAGCCGCCACCCGGCGGCGTCACCGTCGCGTCCGGGGCAAGGAGATAGGAGAGATCGCCTGGGCTAGTCGCCGTCAGGTAGACGGGCAGGAAGCGCCGGACGAGCCCGGTGATCGCCTCCGCGTCAGGGCCGGCGACGGGCCGGGGCGGCTCGATGCTCGCCCCGACCACTGCCGGTCCCGCCACGAGCGCCGGCACTCCCAGGGCCGCCACCTCGGCCGCGTCGACGCGGACGATCGGGACGGCGAGGTAGAGAGTGCGGGCGTCGCCGAGCTCGCAGGCGACCGTGACGATCGCCTGGCGGTCACCGAGGTCGCGAACTGCGGCGATCTCGGCTTGCTCGACCTGGGCGACGGCGCCGGTCCCGGCGGGAGCCGGTGCGGAAGCGCCAGGTGCAAGAAATGGAGCCAGCGCCTGCGGCGAGGCGTCCGTGAGATAGGCCCGCGCGAACCGAACCGCGAAGGCGGCGGTGGCGGGGTCGGCGGCGCTGCTTTGATCGACGGCGGGCGAGCCGTCCTGCCGGGGCTCGGTGAGCACACCGGAAATCCCCCGCAGGAGCAGGAGCCCGACCAGCGCCCACAGCGCCACCCGGCCCACAGCCCGGAGCGCCGAGCCGACCGAGCGGCCATCACCTTCGCGCCGCCTGGGCTGAGTACCAATTCCTACTGACACTTCTAGACCACCTCCGGTGTCGTGCTTGGTGCCAGCCGATTTGCTGGCTCACGACCACAGGGCGGCGAAGTGCCAAAACGGTCACAACCACATACGCATTTCGTTATATGCGTGTGTCACACACATACGGCGAGCGGCGTCTTGCGACGCCGCTCGCCGGGGAGGTAACTTCCTCGGGCGTTCAGGCTGCGGTGCTGTCCGAACTCGTCCCGAGCCCGGAGGCAAGCTGCTGGACGAGCCACCAGCCGGTGAAGTCGACCAGCTCGTAGTACACCCACATACCCCGCCGACGGCGGCTGACGATGCCGGCCTGGTGCAGTACGGCGAGCTGCTTGGAGACCCTGGGCTGGCTCACCGAAAGGCGGGAAGTGATTGCGCTGACCGTGGCGCTGCCGCGCTCGTTGAGCACTTCGATCAGGCGAATGCGGGTCGGATCGCCAAGCACCTTCAGCATCGCCGCCACCATCTCGACCGTCTCCTCGGACAAGGGCTCGGTCCGGGCGGTTGCGTTTGCCTGTTGTTCCTGACTTCCGGCCATCTCACCACTACAGGGCGCCGAAGGTGAAAAGTGGTCCCCTTCCATATGCGGAATGTGCATGTGACTCGGCTGCTACTCACACACACCAAAAAACTCCGGCCCCGGAGGGCCGGAGTCAAGCGACTCGGGATGCCCGGCTTCCTCAGCGCAGCCTGAGAACCGTGCCGGGATAGATCAGGTCGGGATCGCCGGTGCCTATCCGGTCTTCGTTCAGATGCCACAGACGCGCCACCTTGCTGGCGATCTCCGCGTCGTCGGCATCCGCCGGCAGTAGCGCCTCCGCGATGTGCGATAGGCAGTCACCTGGCCGCACCACGTAGGAGTCCTTGCCTGCGAGGCTTCGCCCCGAGTCGGGTGGGGTCGCGGCGACGGGCTGGGTCGGCGCCGGTGCTTCGTGCTCGGCCGGTTCGGTGGACGTGATGGCTTCGCTGGATGACGTTGGCTCAGGCGCCGTGTGCCGCACGACGGGCTTCTGCGTCGGCGCGGCGATGGTCTGGTTTGCGACCGGCTCGCTCACCGGCTTCGATGCAGCCTGCTGGATGGGCTCAGGGGCAAGGGGCGCGGATTCCGGCACTGCGACCGCCTGAGGCGGGATCGTTTCGATCGGCGCTTCGGTGGTGGCGCTGGTGACTTCCTCAGGCAACGACGCTTCGCTGTCTACTTCGGGTTCGATTTCCACGACGCCGGCTTCTTCGCCGCCGGCCGCAGGGACTTCTTCCAAAGCGGCTTCTTCGCCGCCGGGGTCGAAGTCGGGTGGAGCGGGCAGTTCGATTGGCGGCGTGCTCCCTTCCCCTTCGCTGTCGGCCTCGCCGGCCAGGGCGACGCCGGGGAAGACACTGGCGACGACGAGCATCGAGCACAGCACCAGGGCGATGAGTCGCCGGCCGGGAGAAGGACCCGATCGCAGGTCGGGAGAGATGGAGATCAGATGCTGGGTCAGATTTGCCATCGGTTCCTCCTCGCCGTCGAGGGCGCTTTCAGTTCATGGATCGGTTACGCAGCGAAAGCTCTTGCCGCCGCCAACGTCAGACGTGAGCGCGACGTTGCCGTTTTCTTCGGTGACGTAGAGAACGTCGACCGCCCCCGGTTTGCTGCTGGACGGGAAGACCTCGCTAGTCAGCTCGCCGCCCGGCGCTAGCTGGATCTGTGGAGTCGCGAGGGCGGCCCTCAACTCCGAGTGAGTGGGAAGCCGCCGTCCTGCCCTTTCGTTCTTGTCGATCAGCGCGCAGGAGAGCGCCGCGCCGCCGTAGGACTCGGGCGGGCGCGCGTTGACCTCTACGCACACATCGGCAACCGGGATCGTCGGGCCGAAGGTCTGCGGGCAACTGTCGAGGAAGCGCTCGACGGGCTGCCCGGACAGGCGGGCCGCGTTCTGCGCTCGAGGAACGGCCCGCAGGCTCCACTCCTGTACGACCCTCCCGCCGATCGAGTTCTTTTTGAACTCCTTGCCCGTCAAGCTGCCGTTCCTGATGTCGGAGCCGTCGATCTTGGAGACGGCGTAGGAGCTGCCCCCCAGCGCGGCGAACAGGGCCAAGGTCGCGACGACGTTGGCGTAGGTGAGTCGGGGTCGCGGCACTCTCAGCACTGGGATCTCTCCTCAGTTCTGGGTGATTGGCCTATCCCGCAGGGCATGGCATTCCTCTCACTCGGACCGCTAGCTCTGGACTGTCACCCGGCTCCAGCGGATATCCGCCCTCGCCGGGTATGTGGGCACGGAAGCGCCAGGTACGAACGCCGCAGGTGCGTTTGAAGGGATAGGGGATGCGCCAGGTGCCGTCGGGCTCGCTGCGAACCGTACGAAACGTCTGCCATTCCCCGGTGGCGAGCCACTGCAACTCGACCAGCTTGCCTCCCTCAGGAAGCGGCCGCCCCCGGATGCGACCGCTGAAAGTGACGGAGTCGCCATTCAGGACGTGCTTCGGCCTGACCGCGAAAGACGAGGCCGCCTTCACCAGCAGGGTCGCGGTGTCCTCGACGGGCAGGCTCGTCGCCGTGCCCGGATAGGCGAAACGGAAGCTGTGTGACGCGCGAGCCTCAACTTCGTATGCGAATCGCCCGCGATCGTTGGTGGCGATCGTTCCCTCTAGCTGCTCGCTTCCTTCCGCCTGGCGCGAGTAGACCTGGACCTGGGCGCCGGCCAGCGGGTGACCGGCCCGGTTCACGAGCTGGCCGGCGAACCGCACTTTGCGCCCGTAGGCCACCTTGGCGCGCGGCTTGAGGACGGTGCGGCGCACCTTGCCTTTCTCACCTTTGCGGGTGACGGTGCGCTTGCCGACGACGCCGGCCTTCATCGAGGTCGTGATCCGCAGCGGCAGCCTGACCCGCATCGGCTGGCCGTCGAGGCGCCGGTCCGTGCCGGCGAGGTTGCTCGCCTGGTCATGGGCGGTGGCGCGCATCTCGTAGTCACCCGGCGGCAGCGCGGCATCGTCCACCCGCGTGACGAGGCGATCACCCTCCTGGCTCGTCGGCAGGACCTGCCAGGTGCCCGACCCGGCTTGGCCGATCTCGATCCCGCCCCCGCCGAGCCCGGAGATGCGATCGGTGACGAGCACGGAGATCCGCGTCGGGTCCTCGACGCTCAGGCCCTCGAAGCCGAGCTGCGGCGGCTCTGGATCGAAGCGCAGCCGAACCGGCTGGGAGGCATTCGCAGCCTCCTGGTTGCCGGCGGCGTCCTCCCGCCACAGCCTCAGCTCCCACTCTCCGGGCGAGGGGACCGCCAGGTTGTCGAGCGCCGTGATCGCCGGCCCGGATCGATCCCCGCTCACGCACTCCTCGCCGCCCGGGCGGCAGAGTCGGTAGTGGGCGGCGCCGATCGGAGCTCGGTCGGGCTCGGCCGGGTTGGCCCAGGCGACATCGAAGTCGTTGCCGTTGCGCCATGCCTCGCCGCCGCCGACGCCGACCGGGACCGCACCGGGCGCGGCGTTGTCGATCCGCACCGTGACGACGCCCGACTCGGCACGATTGCCGGCCGCGTCCTCAGCCACGACGGTTAGCGGCTGCGTGCCTTCAGGGGCCTCCGGGGTGTCGATCTCGATCGTTCCCAAGCCGCTCTGACAGGGGACCCTCTGCGAGTAGTTGCATTCGCGCGGGTGGCTGCCGCGCACCCCGCCGCTGACCAGCGCCGACGCGCTCTTGATTCCGACGTTGTCGATGGCTTCGTAGTTGAAGCGCTGCCGCCCGCTCACCCACTCCCCACGCGCCAGCGGTTCATCCGGGGCGATCCCGATCGAGGGCGCGGTCCCGTCAACCACGGTCGCCTCGGCCGCGAAGGTGCCGATGAAGTTCTGGCCGCGGGCCGAGCAGAACTCCCGCGAGTGAGCGCCGACGCAGACGACGCGCTGGACGATCCGCGTCGCGCCGCCGAGGTCGTAGGCGCGCAAGCGCGCGGCCGACGCCTGGGCGAAGTCGGGGCGCGGGCAGTTGCGGTTGGCGCGGACGTTCTTGATCGAGACCGGCGAGGTGCCGGGACGCTCGGCGTAGAGCTGGAGGGCGTAGCGGCAGTCGCGGCGCTGCACATAGCCGGACCAGCGCAGGCGTGAGAACGTCGTGCCGGGCGGGGCGGTGAGGATGAAGCCGGACTGCGCCCCACGCGCCACCCGGCCGGTGCTCGGAACGTTGGCGGTGACGAGCCCGCGCAGCCCCGGCCCGAGGGGATTGCAGGCCCGCCGCCACTTCATCCCTCGGGTGGCGAAATTTTCAAAGGCCGAGCTCGCGTAGCCGGCATCGTCGGCCTGGCAGGCGGAGATCGTGTATTCGCCAGCCGCCGCTGACCGGGGAGCCGCGAGGACGATCAAGACCGCGAGGATGGCAGCGAGGGCCGCTGCGCCGTGAAGGCTTCTCGCCGTCGGCCGCATCACGGTCCCCCCGGTCCTCCGAACTCCGGCCCTGCGTTCCGCGGGACCGGGGCGGGTTCTGGTTCGGGAGCCGGAGCTTCATAAGTCGGTTCGGGTTCGGGAGCCGGTTCAAACTCCGGGGGCGGCGAGGGTTCGGGTTCGGGCTGGGGCTCTGGTTCGGGGGTCGGTTCCGGGGCGGCGCTTCTTCTGCGGGCGGCTCGGCCGGCACGTATTCAGGACCCGTCGATTCGGTTTCGGGCGGCTCGGTGGCGGGTTCGGAATCGGCTTCGGGCGCCGAGGCGATCAACCCCCTCGCCGCGCCCAGCGGATCGACTCCCTGATCGACGCAATAGGCCGAGCCGCCGCCCACTGCGAGGCAGCCCGCGACCAGGGCCGTGGCGGTGCCGGGCCGACCGCCGGCAAGTGACGGTGCGTATTCGGCCGCGCGGGTATACGTCGTCGCCGCCTGCTGTTTGAGGTGGGCACCGCCGTCGAGGATCTGCTGCTTGAAGTTGCGGCTCCCTCGGTGGCCTTCTGGACCAGCCGCTCCACCGCGCCGGGGCTGGCGCCTTCGGCGACGGGGGCCGGCAGCATCGCGCCGGCCTTCTCGCGCCAGGCGATCAGCTTCTCGGAGAGCAGCGTGCAGCGCTCGCAGTGGGACAGATGCTCGCGCGCCTGGGCCGACTCGTCCGGCGTCGAGACGCCGCAGACGAAGCGGACGACCAGGGGCTCGCCGCGATCGCAACCGCCGCCGGCAAGCCGAGCCAGGGTCGCTCGCGCCTGGTCCATGATCGCGAGGAGGTCCCGCTTGACGGTGCGTTCACTCAGGCCAAGGCGGTCGGCGATCTGCGGGCGCCTGTAGCCGGCGCCGTAGAGGGCGAGCACGTCCCGCCTGCGATCCGGCAGCGAGGAGGAGACCTCCTCCACGAGCATCGCCAGATCGGCGTCGTCTTCGAGGGCAATCAGCTCCTCGGCCGGACCCGGCTCCTCGGCGGGGAACGCCGCGATCCCATCCTCGACGGGATCGACCGCGAGCTCACGGCGGTGGCGGTCGGCTTCGCGGTTCAGGTAACGGAACGCCGCCGTGCGAATCCACTTGTAGATCGCACCCGGCTCCGCAACGTCTACCGCCTCGTCCAGGAACGCCTTGCAGGCGTACTGCACCGCCTCCTCGACCTGCTCCGCGGAGCACTCCGGGTACCGGGTGGCCAGCTGCGTTCGGAGCTTCCCCCCGCGCTCACCGCGGACGAAGCTGTCGAGCAGGGCAGCGTTGTCGGTGTCGTTCGTGGGGATCGTGGTCGAAGGATCAGAGTCCATCACCCCTACAGGGCGAGAAGGGGCGAAAGTGGTCCCCTCACTCATTGCCGCCGCTGCCGAAATCGCTCACTGCCGCCTCCGACACTTCCGCGAGCCGCTACCTCAGCGACTCCGTGCAACCGGCTTTATTACCCACTTCTAGGGGCGGGTAATCAGGCGTTTTTTATACAACCGCCCGAATCGCGTTTCTCAGGGACTAAATGCGTCGAATCGGCGCCCGCGAAGGGACTATCGGACGAGGCAGAGGGCGATAACAACGAAGTCCTCGCCTGCCGCTCCACCCTTGTCGGAAGCCCACCTCACCTGCCAGGCTCGTTCGGCTAGCACCGGCCCCGAGTCCACAATCCGCATATACGGAGTGGCGGCTTCGCCTGCACTCGCCTGTGAGCCGCCAGTGATTAGCCGCTCACCTCGCTTGCATTGCGCCCGTCCACCGGCCTCGGCGTAGATGCCGTCATGAGCCGTAGCGTCCCGATCGAGGATCGGGCCAGACGTACGAAGTCGGAACTTGCCGAGGTCATTCGCCCTTACGGCTCCGGGCGCGATGTCGCGAGAGTGGACCGAGTTCCGGCCCAGCCCGTAAGCGACGACGTTGCCGCCGACCGCGAGAAAGAGAGCCAGCAGCGCAACGGCCATCGCCGGTGAAGGACGCCGCAGCTTGATCTTCATAGTGCTCCTCCTTACCCGGTCGGCGTGCTCCTCAAGAGCGCCAGCTTCAACCGGTACTGATCGTCTCGATTGCCGTTCTTGCCGCCGGGTCGCTCGACTCGGGATACACATCGGCAGCGCCAGCGGTGACCATCTGGCGGTTTCTACCGAACTCGTCTCGACGGCTTCTGGTCGCAGCGAAGTCTCCGCCCTGGCGAAGCTGCAAGCCTCCGATCACCTCAACGGCGTACTGCCAGTAGGACATATCGGCCGGCTTGCAGCCGCTGCCGTGAAAACACTCCTCGCAATATGGGCCTGGGTCGGGGCTGTTGTGCGCTGCCTCGATCTCGGCCCTCTCGGCGGCCGTCGGTGTCCAAAGGGAGGCGACCTCCTCAATCCTCGATTCCACTACCAAGCTGCCCTGCGAGTCCTGCACCCGGCCATCCGCCAAGAGCCTCAAATGCTGCGCGTCATGCCACGCAAGCCGCGCTCGATGCTCTGGGTCGTCTAGGTGCGGTGCTCGTCCGGAAAGACTGACTCCGTCCTCCTGGGCGCATCCCTTGATCGCCCTCCTGAAGCTGTCGCTGCCGGGGCGCGGCCAACGGCCCTCGGGATCGCACTCATGGGACCAATCCCTCTTTGAGGGCGCCTTGCCATCGTTGAGCTGCGCCCACTCTGCGAACGCCTGCGCGATTTTGTCGCGCGTATACGGCTTCCAGCGATTCCGCTTGCTCCCGGACATCGGCGGCCGTGGAGGAATCGTCTCCGCCAGCTTCGCCTCGGCCATTTCTCCAAGCCACTTCTCCCGCGCGCCGTAGGTCATCGACGCCGCCTCGTCTCGGTCGACGGAGATCGTGATCTCGATGGGGTCGGATGCCATTCGGCCACCATAGCCACGGACGCGGCGTGCATTCAAGCGGCTGCGCAGACAGGCCGTGAAGTGGAGGCCCGCCCTCAAGCCAAGTATCTGCGATGACTCTCAGGCTGGCCGGTTCACGTTCCCGTAGTGCCGACCCCGGATTTCGAATCCTCGACCGACACCTCGAACTGCCCAGAGCTCGTATAACCAGGCTCCCAAGTGATTCCGTCCAGAAGATCATTCGGCGTCACGCCGAGGACGCCGGAGAGTTTGACCAGCGTGTCCGCGCGAGGCAGCCGTTCTCCTCTCTCCAGCAGTCCGATCTCAGTCCGATGAAGCGAAGCGCGCAGCGCGACCTCTTCCTGAGACAGATCGGCGCGTTTCCGGCACTGGCGTATGTTCTGGCCGACTTGGTCTCTCACGTGGCCGCCTCGGGTACCTCGATCTCGAACTCGACCTTGTATCCGGCGTCGATCTCGAACTCGATCTCGCCAGGGGTCCAGACCACTCCGGCGAGAAGATCGTCCAGTGAGATCGACAGCGCCCCGGCGAGCCTCACCCAGGTATCGAGCATCGCCGTGGACTTGCCGTTCTCGATCCCCCCGATCTGACCGAAGGACACCATCGCGAGGTCAGCAAGTTCCTTCTGCGAAAGCTCAGCTCGGCGTCGTCGCAGAAACAGATTGTCGGCAAGCCGAGCCCTCGCTTCATACGTCAGGACTTTGGGTTTCTTCGATCGGCTCATCGCTTGGCCCTCTTCCCACGAAACTTCCGGGCTCCGCCCCGCAGCTCTGCGACTTCCGCCTCTAGCTCCGGGTCCTCGGGAACATCGAAGCTGCCCGGCGTCCCGACCACCTCGGCTGGCATCCAAAGGATGCCAGCGGTGAGTTCGCTCGGCTTTCGCTCTACAGCGCCTGCCAGGCGAATGAAGGTGTCGATTCTCGGCGTTTTCTTCCCCAGCTCAAAGAGGCCCACCGCGGACGGGGCAACGTCGGCGCGGAAAGCGAGTTCTTCCTGGCTGACGCCCAGCTCCTTCCGGCCTTGCCGCAGATTGATTCCGAATCGCTCCCTCAGTTCGTCGGGAGGTGGCATCGGCTGTCTACGCATTGCGGACCCGCTTCCTGCTGGCCGCAGGGGCAGTGGCAGAAGTCGGCGATCCGGCGTAGCCGCCGCCCACGAGGGCATGTGAGCCGGGCCGCCAGCGCAGACCCGCCATCAACTCACAAGGCGACGCTTCCACCCCCGCGGCCAGCTTGAGAATCGTGTCGAGCTGAGGATTCCGCAATCCGCGCTCTAGCTGGCTTATCTCGGTGCGATGCAGTCCAATCACGAACGCGATCCGGTCCTGGCTGAGATAGGCCCGGCGGCGGTGGCGCCAAAGTTGACGGCCGAAGTGCTCGGCAAGGCGTGAGGAGTCCATCTAGACCCTCACCCATTGCTCGCCGATCTCGATTTCAAAGCAGCCCGGCGGTGGAAGGTCCGAGGCGCCAGGACGGCGGCTGAAATCAATCCTCCAGGCCATTCCAGCGAGGAGGTCGCAGGGCTCGGCGTCGATCCCAGCCGCAAGCTGAACGATCGTGCCCAATCGGGGCGTCCGAAGTCCACGCTCCAGAAGGCTGATCTCGGTGGCGTGCAAGCCCGCTCGTTGGGCGACGACCGCCTGAGAACGATCGGATCGACGCCGCAACGAGACCGCGCTTTCCCCGAAGCGCTTGCTGAGGCGAGTGATTTCGGCGCTGGCGGCGGCATCCGTTCGCGGCCTCGGCACCTTGGATCGCTTGCCGGTCATGACCGACCCCCTGGGATCAGCAGCTCGCCGTGGTCGGGCGGGGGGCCAGGATGGATCAGGGCGGCGACGATGGCGCTGCGCCTGCTGCTTCGACCGCCCGAGCTAACCCACCGCTCACTGAGCTGGCCCGCCGCGAGGATTGGGGCACCGCCTTCCAGCTTTCGGATTCCGTGCCGCTCGGCGAGCGCGGCCGACACTTCGACCTCGCAACTCGCCCACGTCAGCAGCATCTGCGGGCGCTCGGGGTCGGCAACCGGGAACTCGATCCGCAGCAGCGTCACTGGCTCGCCGATCGGGTTCCTGCCGGGCCGTGGAGCGTCGAGCAGCGTCCCGGTCAGGATCGAATGATTGAGGCCCGGCGGCTTGGATGCGGGCAGCCGCAGCCGATAGTCGTTGCGCCGTCCGGCGCGATGCCCGCTCATGGCCCACCCCGCGTCCACAGTTCGTCTCCGGTCGCCGACGCGGTCACGCCGGCTCATCCTCTCCGGGGTCGAGGTCGGCCAGCACGGCCATGAGGATGTCTTCGCACGTCTCCCGAACGATTCGATAACCCTCGATGAACTTGGGAGGGCCGACCGAGTCGCGCTCCTCTTCCAGACCGGCGATGCCGCCCCGTGCGTCGTCTCGGAGGCGCTTGGCGATCCGCATCAGCTCCAGAGGGGGCAGGGTGAGCTCGACCGTCTCTCGGTCGTCACTGGGGTCCCAGCCGAGGTCGCGCATCAGTCGGAAGTCCTCGCCGAACCGGGTGGCGATCCGCTCGGCGGCGGCGTAATCCTTGTTGTCCAGCGCCAGCGATATATCGCCGACGCCTGAGAGACGGTCAACCACCAGCCCATAGAGAGCATCGCGCTGATGGGCGGCGATCTCGATGTGGTCGGCGGGCAGATCGCTGGGCACGGCCCGCCTGCCGGACGTAGGGTTCTGAGCAGCCATGAGGAGGCACGTTCTCCTTGTGGTCAGGCCCTCGGTTGGCGTTACAGCGCCGCCGGGGGCCGCTTCTTGGGGCCGGTAGCCAGCTACCGTTCCCGCTGCGGCCGGCCTGGTCTACCTGAGCCGGTCGCCGCGGGGCCGGCGTTCCAGCGCGCGGCCCCACTTATGTGGCCGGAGACGGTACAAGATGCAGGGATCGGGGGGACGGGTCTTAGCCGGGCCTCGTGGCACCCAGCCACTGGCCCAGCACCGAAAAGGGAGATCGAGATGTCGAGAGGGAAGCGGAAGCGCACGAAGCGGGCCGCTAGGCCGGCGAAGGATCGACCTGAGCGCGATAAGGACCCACGCCTGGTTGCCCTGCCGGCGAGCGGGATGGACGGCGAGGAGCTTCCCCCCGGCACCTGGGTACAGGTCCTCTCTCCAGTCCTCATGGACGACGGCCGCGAACTGCTGTGGTACCCGCCGCAGCCAGTTGCCTTCAACCTGGTCGAAGCGAAGCGGGCCAGGGACCGCGGGGCGAAGTCGCGCCGCAACATCATGGCGAAGCTGAAAAAGCGCCCAAGCGGCGACGGCGTTCAGCCGATCAACTCGATCACGGTGCTCAACTGCATCCGGGATCTCCAGTCGGCGGTCCTCTACTCCTTCACGGCGATCGAGAGCCTCGTCAATCATGCAATCGACATGCTTGACGACGACTTCACCCTAACCATCAAGAAGAAGACGTACAGGAAAAGAGACCTGGTCGGCCTGAGCACCGACGAGAAGCTCAAGCGGGTGGTGCCGAAGATGGACGGCGCCCAGAAAATCGCTGGCACCACCGTCTGGGAGCGCTACCGCAAGCTCAAGTTCATCCGCGACGAGCTGCTTCACGTGAAAAAACGCGGCCTCGACTCCGACCCGAAGAAACGCACCGCCTACGACCGGCTCCTGGTCGGCGAGGCCGACCAGTGTGTCGAGGATGCCGTCGCTGTTGTGGAAGGCATCTGGCCAGGGTGGCTACCACCCCATGTCCAGGAGGCGCTGCAATAGCAACCGCCAGCGCTCCGCCCACCCCCCGAAGGGGTCAACGCGATTTCCCCCTAGCTTGGGGTCATGGACACCAAACAGCAGCTCAACAAACTTGCCCTGCCCTGGGCCGTGCTCGAAGGGATCGACGGCATGGTCGAGGACGAACGTGCGCGTGAGGCAACGCGCCGAGCTGAGAGGAGGGAGAACATCGCCCTTGCCATCAAGGCGGGCACCGTCGCCGCGTCGATCCTCAGCGCCTGCGTCACCCTGGCCGCGATTCTTTGAGGATCTGCGTAGCAGTATGCGCTCTGGTCAGCTACGCAAAAAGAACCCTGCCCCGCGCGGCGAGGTCGCCGACCGACCCCCCTGCGCTGAGTCCTCGATTTCTGCGGGATTTGCGCCTCGACGGGGCGTACCTCGCCGCCTAAACCCCTATGGTCGAAAGGCACCCGACCAAAGGAGAGATATGTCGATCAGATCCGAGTACCGGCTGCACTTCGACTGCGACGAGGGCGAGACCTCTTTCGAGCTGAGCGCGAACGAGCTGGAGGGGGAGCTGGCGGTGTGGATCAACACGCCCATGACCAACCACCGCGACGAGCGACTGCTCAAGCTCAACCGGGACGAGGCGCTGGAGCTGAAAGCCGTCCTCAGCGTCCTGACTGGCACCGCCAGCCCAGACGAAGAAGCCCTGGTGGGGGTAGTCGCGTGACGGTCGTCTACCGCGTCGGCCCCGGCGAGGGAGACACCGTTATCGAGGTCGAGCCGCACGTCAACTCCGAGGACCCCCCCGGGGCCTACGTCACCGTCACCGACGACCAGAACCCCTCGATGGCCATCCGCCTCGGCCTCGACGAAATCGCCGAGCTGCGGGAGATCCTGGGGAAGGTCGAAGAGGTGCTCAGGAGTCCCCCAGCCCGCCGTTGACTCTGCTCGACTGGCCGCCGTGCTGAGCTGGCTGGTCACCCACCAGACGCGAAGTCAGGGGCCTCCAGAAACGGGACGCAACACCCAAGGACTTGGACGGTGGTTCGAATCCCACCTTGGGCGCTCTGGTGTGCAACTGTTTCGTCGTGGAGGCAGGGGCAAAACCGCGGGAGATCGTTATCGGTTTCGAAGGCGAGGAGCCGGACGGGCTCGCCGAACTGCTTGCCGAGCACGGCGACCGCATCACCGTCGTGGAGGCGAAGGGATTCGAGGCGTTCGATTTCACCACCCAGCTGCTCGTCGTCCTCGGTCCGCCGGTTGTCATCCAGCTCGGTGGGCTGATCAAGACTCATCTGGAATCGAATCGCCATGTGCGGATCAAGGCGGACGGCGTCGAGATCACCGGCGTCCCGACAAGGCCGTCGAAGTCCTGGAAAAGATCCGGTCAGGCACCGATCCAGACGCCTGATGGATCAGCCCAAGGTCCATCGCTATCTGTCGCAGTCGCGACTGGCGGAGGATCCGGCCGCTGCCCCGTCACCTATATCCGAGAACTACCAGCGCACCTTCGCGGAACTGAAGGAGCGCCTCGCCTTCGACCCTGCCGACAGTCCTGAGCTTTTTGTGGCCTACACGCCCGAGGCGCGAGTCGAGACGCTCGAGATCGATGGAGACTGCTCGATCGTCTACGACCAGCGCCTGGGCCAGTCTTTCAATCGTCTGAACGACTTCGCCCTCGCCGATTGGCCCCAGCCCTACGTCATCCAGTGGGGTCTGAAGCATCTCGCGGTCGCCCTGGCCGGCTGCGGCGACAGCGACGCGGCCGGCGCCGCTCTGATGTGCTCCCAGGTCTGGCCGGTCAAGGATCGACCGACGACGCGCTCGAAGGAGATCTTCCCGGTGAGGATGATCGTCACGGCCATCCAGGAGCACTTCGTGCTGGCGCACGAGTGCGTCCACGCGGCGATCGAACGTGGCCTTCCGACGGCCGACCGGGCCGAGTTCGTCGCGAACCTCGATGCGGTTGCGGCGTTCCTCGATGAGCAGACGGGGAACCCAGACGAGGCCGAGCGACAGATGATCCAAGATGAGGCCCGCGCCGTCCAGGCGATGAGCGGCGCTCAGGGGACGCCGGACCCTCAGCTGGAAGAGCGGCTCAGGAGTGCCCGGGCGCAGGAAACCCGCGATGGCGGGCGAGCCGCCGGCGAAATCCTCGCCGGAAAGCTCGACCTAAGGGAGGAGCTGCTCTGCGACCAGATCGCTTCCGAGCTGGTCCTGGCCAAATTCGCGGCGATGAAGCTGGATTTCGCCACCATTCTCACCTCGATCCTGCACGCCTTCCATAACCTCACTTCACTGAGCGTGATCCGCTCCTTGGCGCGTGATTGGCGCGAGGATGGCCCACCCAGCCCGGAGCTGCAGGCATTGACGGTGCGAAAAGGCGTCTGGCGTACGAACATGCGCGCGACGGAGGAGGCACTCGGGCTCGATCGGGAGGCGCACTCGGGCTTCGTCGAGATCACGGAACTCCATGCGAGCACCGTCGGCGACCCGATCCTGTTCATCCTGCCGTTCGAGTTTCACCGGATCATGGAGAAGCTCGACGGTGAGAGCTTCGATAAGACTGGCGTGTACGAGGCGCTCCATGCCCTTGGGACGCAGCCGCCGGGTCTACCATCGACTGAGGCGTAGGCTGCTCGCAGTCCAACATCGCCCTCGTGGTCGACGCTCACCCCCCCAATGCCGCGAACCGCTTTCGATCTGCCGACGCGAGTTTCCCCACTGCAGCAGCCGATGAGCTTCCTCTGCAGTCAGCCCTAAGCATTCCGGCGACGCGGCCGAGTGATTGCGACCAAGGTTCCTCTCTCCCTCGGCGACCCAACTGTGACCAAGGTCGCCTTACCCGTTTGGCGCGATACCGAGTGAGGCGGAGTCATCCGGACCGGCGGCGAGGCGCTCGAAGTGCTCGGCGAGGTCGACCATCTTGGCCAGAAGCAGGCCGGCCATTTGCAGATGCGTGTGGGCAGTGTCCTCGTCGATCCTCCTTCCGGACGGGTGGCCGGCTGCGTTGCGGGTGACCCGCAGCAGGTCAGCGACGGCATCGAGCGTGATGCTGTCGGCAAGCCCGTCGGGTAGCGACGCGCGCAGAGGCTCCAGACGCTTGCGAAACTCGCTGAAGCGCTGGTGATAAGTCGCCGATTGCGTGTCCAAGAGCTTGCGAAGCTTTGCGGTGTCATGCGGCGCGCCAGCCACGAACGCCTCGGCCACCCGGCCGAAGACCTGCTCGGCGGCGACACCGAGCATCACCGACGACGCGAGGTAGCAGCGGGCATTGAATGAGCGCAGCGCCTCGGTCGCGTACATGTCGGCGACCGGGTCCAGACTCGGAACTCGTTCGCGGAGCCGTGCGAGGTATCGCTGCGGATCGCGCGGCTCCCACGAGTCCGCTCGAGCGGCGGCGCGACCATCCTCCGACAAACGCCAGCGCCAGTTGTCAAAGCTCGCAGCCCGCCCCTGTCCCGCCGGGTCGAGAAACACGAGGCCGTCACCCTGAAGTCCCTGGATCGCTTCGTAGACGTCAACGAGGCGAACGTCGCACGCCCTAGCGGTCTCCGTCGGGAAGTACGGCTCCCCGAACCGGCCGTCGCCCTCATCGTCAGCGAGCCGTCGCAGGATCGTGCCTCGCAGGTCATCCATTGGCGGAGATGCTGGCGCAGACGACGGATGTCGCCGCAACCGATGTCCCACAGCTTGGACCAGCGTTGACGCCCGAAAGCATTCTGGTCGCAGATGAAAGACCTGGGCAGGATTTCGAACCTGCGACCTTCGGGTTATTGAGCCCGAACCAGCCTGTCCCTTCTTCGCGCCTACGCTCGCTGCCAGGTTCAACGCCGCTCCGGACCTACGCTTCCGGGGATGCGCGCCCGACCCCCACCCTGCGCAGAAGACTGGGGGCGTGGGAAACGGCACGTAACACCCACGAGTAGCGCTGGACGAAGCCGAAGCGGGTCGCGTTGGCGGCCAGCCAACCGTAGGCCGATTCCGGCCCGAGGTCGAGCTCGGTCGCGCAGCGGTGCAGGGACCGACCGGGCGGCGCGACCATCCTCGGATCGGGGTTGGCAGCGAACAGCGCCGCCTGCTCGGCGTCGGAGCGGAAACCTGAGTTGACGATCAGCGCCACGCCGTCGCGCGAGGCAGCGGCGGCCATCTGGTCGAAGGCGGCGGCGACGTCGGGTCGCATCCCCTCCCCCTGCCTGTGGACGAGCGGGCCGCTGTAGCCGCCACCACTTGCAGTCGCCGGTGTCGATTCCGCTCTTGCCGTCGGCGCCGCCGCTTCCGCCACTGCCGAGGCTTCGACTTGCTCTGCACCGGCTTCGCCCAGATCGAGATGGCCGGTCACCGCCGCTTCGACCCGGACCGGCGCGAAGGACTCCCGGTCGGGGAAGTAGACACGCAGCCGCCCGGCATCGACCTCGTTGGCTCGCGAAACCTGAATCGCCGCGACACGTGCCCGCAGCAGATAGGCCACCTTCTCGATGTGCGCTGGGTTGGGCGCGCCGTTCGGCAGCGTGGGCGGCGAAAGCAGCCGCGGCAGGTCGTCGCGCATCGACCGCGCCGCCGAGATCGCCGCCAGGTCGGCCGCCCGCTGGGCCCTCCCCTTCCCGGTCACGGCTCCCGCGATCGCGACCAGCGCCAGCGCCCCGGCGATCAGGGCAAATGCGCCGCCCAGCGCCAGGATCAAGGCCTGGCCTCGCTCGGGCCCCGCGCTCTTTTCGAGGGCTCGCCTCATTCGATCAGCCGCTCGGCGAGACGGAGCGGCAAGGCGCTGTTTTCGGGCGACGCACCGAGCAGGGCGGCACGGGCGGCAACCCAGCCAAGGGAGCGTTTGAGGACGGCAGTGCGGATGCCTCGCTCCATCAGGTCGCGAACGGCCAGGGCGGTCAGGGCACGGTCGGTGCGGAGGTTGGCGCAAAGGAGTGCTGCCGTGGGACGAATGCGCGGTTCGGCCAGTGCCTCTTGCAATAGGCACGGCGCCAGATGGATGACGGCGACGGAGTCGCGGACGAGCGGCAACGCCGCGGCAATCCGCTCGACGCCGTCCATGTCCGGCGGCAGAGCCAGGCAACAGATCCGCCCCCGAGACGCGACCCCTGCCTCGGGAAGATGCGCCGCGAGCCGCTCCTCCAGCTCCCGTGCGGCAGCGGTGGCGATCAACGAAGGACGCGGGGCGCGGTTCTCGCCGAGGTCGATCAGCAGGCCCGCCCGGTCGGGCTCGGAACCGGCGCAGGCAAGCGCCGCGGCTGCCGCCCTGGAACCCGAGACCGCTCCCACCGAGGTGACCAGGATCGCCCGCCCGCTCATCCCGGCCTCGCCGCGGCGGAGGAACTGACGGTGAGCCGATCGGCGACCGTTTGCAGCAACCCGGGCGGCGACAGACGCACCGTCACCCGGCCGCCGCTCACGACGATCTCGACGTCGTCCTCGGCCCAGCCGGGGAGGGCACCGCGGGCAGCGTCCTTCGCCGGTCGGCCGGAAGCGAGCGCCAACGCCCCCGCCTCGGCGGCCCCGTCGGCGAGGGTCAGGGCGTAGCCGGCTATGAGCAGCTGCAGCCCAAGCAGACCCGCGAGCAGCAACGCCGGCAGGGCGGCGACAAGCTCAACCGAGGCCTGGCCGGCCTCTCTAGCCATCTTCCGCCAGCGCCGTCTCGGCGGTGAGGGTCAACCGGGGAAAGGCCGGCAGGAGACGGGGTACGTTCACGCGCACCGCGACGACCCCCTCGTCGCTCACCTCCGCCCCTTCCCGCATCGACCGCGGCAGCGCCCGCCTCGCTGCCGCGGTCGCGTCTCCGCCGACCAGGGCCGCCCGCGCCCCGGCCCTCGCCGCCACGCCCGCCGACCAGAGCGCCTGGCCGGCGAGGGCGAGCTGTGCCGCGACCAGGACCGCCAGCAGCAGGAACGGGATCACCGCGACCGACTCGACCGAGGCGGTCCCGTCCTCCCTGCGAGAGCTGCTGGCGGCCTGGCGCGACACCCGGCCACCGTCCCAGGCGCCGACGCACGCGTGGCGCGCTCAAACAAACAATTCAGTCACGGCTTCGCGCCGGTTCAGTTCAGTAGGTGTTTGCCTCGACCCAGATCCGCCAGATCGCGGCGATCGAGGCGCCGAGCAGGAGGATCCAGGCGAGGGTGCCGCCGCCGCTGGAGAACATCTCGTCGCTGCCGGCGATCAGTAGCGCGATCAGGCCGAGCGCGGCGTAGAGGATCGCGAGGCGGCCATCGCTCAGCGTCGCCAGCGTCAACTGATTCTGCCGGCTGAGGACGAAGACGGTCCAGGCGATCGCGGCCAGGAACCCCATCGTGATCGCGGTCAGCACCGCTTCCGCGGCGTTGCCCCCGCCGGGAACGAAGGCCACGGCCAAGGCGAGCAGCATCACGATCGCGACGTTCCGCAGGATCCGCACAGGCACGATTTTACGCCGCTAGCCGCTCGCCATCACGACGATGCCGACCGCCACGGCGGCCAGCGTCGCGGCCAGGGCGAGGCCCCCGACCAGCGCCGCTCCCGCCGCCGCGACCGGGCGTTCGCCGCGACTGAGATCGACGAAGCGGGCGGCACCCCAGATGGCGATCGAGAAGATGACGGTGATCCCCACCCCGGCGACCAGCGAGGCAGCCGCCGTCTCCAGCAGCTCCTTGGTTTCGACGACGACGGCGAGCATCAGCCCGCCGGAACCGGAGCGCCCTGCTGCGAGCGGCGGGCAAAGGCCAGGGCGACCAGCGCCAGCGCCGCCACGGTGACCAGCGCCGGCCCCAGCGCCCCGGTGCCGAAGATGCGCGTGACGCCGTAGGTCGCGCCGCCGATCGCCGCAGCCGCCGGCAGGGTCAGCAGCCAGGCGACGAAGATGTTCCCGGCGACGCCCCAGCGCACCGCCGATACTCGCTTCCCTGCTCCGGCGCCCATCACGCCGCCGTTGATCACGTGGGTGGTCGAGAGCGGGAAGCCGAAGTGAGTGGAGGAAAGGATCACGGCTGCACCGGCGCCCTGCGCCGAGTAGCCCTGGGCGGCGTCCATCTTGATGATCCGCGTGCCGGTGGTGCGGATGATCCGCCAGCCGCCGCTGTAGGTGCCGAGCGCGATCGCCGTCGCCGCCGAGGCGATCACCCAGAAAGGCGGGTCGGCGTCGGCCGCGAGCGTGCCGTTGGCGATCAGCGCCAGCGTGATGATTCCCATCGTCTTCTGGGCGTCGTTGGTCCCGTGGGCGAGCGCCAGCAGGCCCCCGGAGACGATCTGGCCGTAACGGAAGCCGCGCGTCACCGTCCCCGGGCGCTGCCGGCCCACGATCCGGTAGACCAGCCCGATCCCGATCCCGGCGACGACGAAGGCGAGCAGCGGTGCGATCACCGCCGGGATCAGGACTTTGCCGATCACGCCGTCGGCTATGACGGCGTCGAAGCCCGAGGCCACCACCGCCGAGCCGACCACGCCGCCGATCAGCGCGTGCGAGGAGCTGGAGGGCAGCCCGAAGTACCAGGTGATCAGGTTCCAAGCGATGGCCCCGATCAAACCGGCGAAGACGACGGTCGGCGTGATCGCCCCGGCGTTGACGACGTCGTTGGCGACGGTGGCCGCGACCGAGATCGAGATGAAGGCGCCGGCGAAGTTGAGCAGCGCTGCGAAGGCGATCGCCACCTGCGGGCTCGCCGCCCGGGTCGAAATCGAGGTCGCGACGACGTTCGCCGTGTCGTGGAACCCGTTGGTGAAGTCGAACGCCAGCGCGGTGCCGACGACGATGACGAGGATGATGTCGGAGCTCACGTTATGAGTTCTTGATGACGATGCCCTCGATGATCTGGGCTGCGGTCTCGGTCGCGTCGATCGCGTTCTCGAGCACCGCGAACATGTCCTTCCAGCGGATCACCACCATCGGGTCGATCCCGTTGGAGAACAACGAGGCGACCGCGTCGCGGGAGATCCGGTCACCCTCGTTCTCGAGGCGGTGGATCTCGATCCAGTACTTCTCGAGGCCCTTGAAGTCGCGCAGGTGATCGAGGCCCTGGGCGAGCTGATCACAGGCCGCGACCAGAACCTTGGTCAGCGCCTGCGCCTGCTCCATCGGAGCTTCGATCCCGTAGAGGCCGAGGAAGTCGGCTGCCTCCTCGGTGTAGTCGACGATGTCGTCCATCTGGGTCGCGAGCGCGTAGATGTCCTCGCGGTCGATCGGCGTCACGAATGTGGTGTTGAGCCGCCGGATGATGTCGTGGGTGATCCGGTCGCCCTCCTGCTCGGCCTTGAGGATCTCCCGGCCGAGATCCTTGGAGTCGGGCCAGGTGCCCATCATCTCGTCGAGCAGGCGGCTCGCCTGGAGGGTGTTCTGGCCCGCCTCGATGAAGAGGTCGAAAAAGGTGCGATCACGAGGGAGCAGAGAGAAGCGCGCCATCGAGCAATCCTATTGCGGGACGCAGGCGGTCAACACGTCAGCCGGCCGCCGCGGCGAGCTCGCCAGCCCGCGCCGCGTGGCGTTCCCGCAGCTCCTCCTGGACGCTGCGGCGCTCGCCGTCCGGCGGGACGAGCCGAGTCCAGACGCCCCCAGCGTCCAGCTCCCAGGCGTTGGCGTTGTCGGCGAAGCAGCGCTCCAGGAGGTCGAGCAGGTCCGCCCGCGGGCCCTCGTCTTCGATCGGCGCCACCAGCTCGACCCTGCTGTCGAGGTTGCGCGGCATCAGGTCGGCGGAGCCGGTCAGGACCCGGGTCTCCTCGCCGCGGCGGAAGGCGTAGAGCCGCGAGTGCTCGAGGAAGCGGCCGACGACCGAGACGACGCGGATGTTCTCGGAGACCCCCGGCACCCCGGGTCGCAGGCAGCAGATTCCGCGCACGTTGAGGTCGACCCGCACGCCGGCCCGCGACGCCTCGTAGAGCGCCTGGATGCAGCGCGCGTCGACCAGCGCGTTCATCTTCAGCCCGATCCAGGCCTCCTCGCCGGCACGGTGCGCCTCGACCGTCTCCTCGATTTCCTCGACGATGCGGTCCCGCATCGTCGTCGGCGAGACCAGCACCTTGCGGTACTCGGCCGGGCGCCCGTACCCAGTCAGGTAGTTGAACATCTCGGCGACGTCGGCGCCGATCTCGGGGTCGGCGGTGAAAAGCCCAAGGTCGGTGTAGAGGCGAGCCGTGGTCTGGTTGTAGTTGCCCGTCCCGATGTGGACGTACTCGCGCACCCGGTCGCCCTCACGGCGGGCGACCAGCACTGCCTTGACGTGGGTCTTCAGCCCCGGGATGCCGTAGACGACGTGGACGCCGGCCTCCTCCAGCGACTTCGCCCAGTGGATGTTGGCCGCCTCGTCGAAACGGGCTTTCAGCTCGACCATGCAGACCGCCTGCTTACCGCGTTCGGAGGCGCGGATCAGCGCCGGCACCAGCGGCGAGTCGTCACTGGTCCTGTACACGGTCTGCTTGATCGCCAGCACGTCGGGGTCGGCGACCGCCTGCTCGACGAAGCGCTCGACCGAGGTGGCGAAGGAGTCGTAGGGGTGGTGGACGAGGACGTCTCCCTGCCGGATCGCCGCGAACATGTCGACCGCCTCGTCGTCTTCCCCCTGCAGGCGCGGCTGGGTGACCGGCGACCACGGTCTGTAGCGCAGCTCGGCGTGACCGGGAATGTCGACGACGTCGGTGAGGTCGGCGAGGTCGATCAACCCGTCGACGTCGTAGACCTCGCGATCTTCCAGCCGCAGCGCGTCGATCAGCTGGGCGCGCAGCTTCAGGTTCATCCCGGCCGCCACCTCCAGCCGCACGACCTCGCCGAAGCGGCGACGCCGCAGCTCGTCCTGGACCGCCCGCACCAGGTCGTCGGCCTCGTCTGAGACGGTGAAGTCGGCGTCGCGGGTGACCCGGAAGTAGCCGTGGTCGATCACCTCGGTGCCGGGGAAGAGCGCGTTGAGATTGGCCGCGATCGCCTCCTCCAGCGGGACAAGGACCTCGTTACGCTCGCCGACCCGCAGGAAGCGGCCCAGCAGCTCCTTCGGCACCTTGACCCGGGCGATGATCTCGGCGTCGCTGTCGGGATCGCGCAGCAGCACCCCGAGGCTGAGCGAGAGGTTGGAGATGTAGGGGAACGGCCGGCCCAGGCCGACCACGAGCGGGGTCAGCGCAGGGAAGACCTGCTCGTGAAAGCGGGTGTCGATTTCGCGCCGCTCTGCCTCGCTGGCGGTGTCGAGCGAGACGATCCTGATTCCGTGCTCCTCCAGCTCCGGGCGCAGCGTCCCGTTGAAGCAGTCGTGCAGGCGCCCGTCGAGCTCCAGGACGCGGGCCTGGATCGCGTCGATCTGCTCGCTGGGGCCGAGACCGTCGGGGCCGCGAGCGTCGATCCCGGCATCGAGCTGGTCGAACAGGCCCGCCGCCCGAACCATGAAGAACTCGTCCAGGTTGGAGGCGTAGATCGCGCAGAACCTGGTCCGCTCCAGCAGCGGCACGGTGGGGTCCTCCGCGAGTTCCAGCACCCGCTGGTTGAAGTCGAGCCAGGAGAGCTCACGGTTGAAGTAGAGAGCCGGATCGTCGATCCGGCCATCGTACCCCGGCATCCCGGGCTTCCCCGACCCCTCAGGCAACGCGGGCCGAGGTTTGCCCTCCGGCACGGACTCCGGAGAGGACGCGCCGGTAACCGGCAGCGAGCTGGTCGAGCGCCAGCTCCCATGAGCGTGACTCGGCCGCCCGCCGCGCCGCCGCCCCCAGCCGCCGCCGCAGCGCCGGCGAGGAGGCGAGCTGGAGCATCGTGCCGGCGAGGTGATCCGCGTCGGGACGGCAGAGGATCCCGGTGTGGCGGTTCTCGATCAGCGAGGCGGGACCACCCTCGGAGACGGCGACGACCGGCAGCCCGCTCGCCCCGGCCTCGACCACGACCTGCCCATAGGTATCGGTGGTCGAGCAGAAGAGGAAAAGGTCGGCGCTGGCGTAGGCCCGAGCCAGGTCCTCTCCCTCGAGCCAGCCGAGGAAGGTCGCGTGCTCGCCGAGGCGCGTCCGCAGCTCGGCCTCCTCGGGGCCGCCACCGGCGAGCAGCAGGTGCAGGCGAGGCTCGAGCCGCCGCGCCTTGAGAAAGCTCTCGGCGAGCAGGTCAACGCCCTTCTCGCGGGTCAACCGGCCCGCGTAGAGAACCTTCAGCTCGCCCGGATAGGCATCGCGGTCCGCCTTGCCCGGGTCGAAGCGAGCGATGTCGACGCCGCGCTCCCAGCGCCTGATCCGGACCGGCTCGACCCCGAGGCCGAGCAGGGAGCGATCGGCCGCGGGACTCGGGGAGAGGACGACCGACGGGGCGCCATAGAAGGCACTGAGCCCCGCCCGAGCGACCGCCTCGAGACCGCCGTCGCCGCTGCGCAGGGCGGCGTAGGCACCGAGCTCGGTGTGGTAGCTGCCTGCCAACGGCATCCCGGCGATCCGGCTGAGCAGGACTGCGGCGACCCCGGTCGGGCCGGGAGCGGTGACGTGGACGAGGTCGTAGCGGCCCTCGGCAAGGGTCTCGACCAGGGCTGGCAGGCCGGGAACCCCCAGTCTCATACCGGCGTAAAACGGCACCTCCAGTTCGGCCGCGCCGGGGAGGCGACGGTCGACCCCCGCGTCGGTCCCCACCACCTCGACCTCGAAGCCGGGCACGCCGCGCTCGCGAATCTGCTCGATCGTGCGGGTGACCCCGTGCATCGACTCGATCCCGTCGGCGATCAGGGCGACCCGGGGCCGCTCGGCCGACCGGCTCGCGAGCTTTGCCTTCTCGGCCCCGAGGAAGAGGGTCGGGGGCGCGTACGGGATCGCAGGCAGGAGCGCCTCGAAGAGGTTGCTGAGCACGGCCGCGGCGTCAGCGGCGGCCACCGCAGCGGCGCCCCCGTCCACTGCAGCCCGCAGGCGGCGGTCGTGGATGCGACGGGCGCGGCGGTAGAGCTCGGCGTGCGAGAAGTCGTCGTCCTGCATCAGCGCGATCAGCTCCCGCCCCCGCTGCTCGATCCCCATCGTGCGCAGCCAGGACTCGAGCAGCCGGTGCGCGTCCTCAGGGCCGATGTCGGCTGCCGTCCTGCCCTCGCGCGCAGCCCCCTCGCCCACCGTCCGCTGGGCCATCTTCAGGACCGCGGCGGGGTCGAGCGGGCCATCGCCGGGTAGCCGCCCGTCCGGCGCCAGGGCGCGGATCGCGAGCGCCATCGCCGCGTGCGCCCACTTCGCGGCACTGCCCTGGTCGCCGCCGGCGACCGCATCGCCGCGACGCAACCGGCGCAGAAACTCTTCCGGCGTGGAAGCGGCCGGCACCTCGGTCCAGGTGCGGCCGACGTCCACGCCGGCATGGTCGTCGGACCCCCCGATGCCGGCGCCGCCGTGGGTCTCGATGTAGATGACCGCAGGCGCGTTCAACTCCGGCGCCCGCGACCCGTTGCGGACCTCCCAGATCGGGAAGAGCTCCGCCAGACGGCGGCGATGGCGGGGCGTGAGAGGGGCCGCGACGTCGTAGAACGGATGCGCAAGCGCGCAGGCGATCTCGTTCTCATGAAGGTAGGTGGCGCAGGCCTCGACGTCGCCGGCGTTGGCCTGCAGCCACTCGTGGTCTCCGGGATCGATCCCGTAACAGAGGACGTGCACCGCCTGGGACTCGCCGGCAAAGCGGGCGGTCAGCTCCTCGGAGACGAAGCAGTCGGGGCGGCCGGCCAGCTCCAGGCAGCCCTCGATCGTGTCGTGGTCGGTGATCGTGACGAAGTCCATGCCGCGCCTCTTCGCCAGCTCGTAGACCTCCTGCGGAGGCGTCGCGCACTCGGGCAGGCCGAGCGAACGCTGGATTCCGAGCCGCGAGAGCTGCGAGGCGGTGGAATGGCAGTGCATGTCTACTCGGGAAATCATCGGCGTCTCCCATCTCGTATCTGTCGTTGTCGTCCACAGAATTCGCCAAGAGCAGGCAAAACTTGTGAACCGGCGGAGAAGGGCCGGTGAACATCCGGTGAACCGCCCGACGACTAACGCAGGGAGCGTTCGAGGGCGCCCCAGACGCCGCCGTCCTGCTGCCCCCGCCAGAGCTCGCGGAAACGCTGGAAGAGCAGCTCGCGGCGGGTCTTCAGCAGGGCCTCCAGCGACTCGATCCCCGCCGCGCGGGGCAGCATCACGTCGCAGTCGTGGATCTCGCCCAGCACACCCTGTAGGGCCTTGGCCGCCTTGCGCGCCCGTTCGGCGTCCTCGCCAAAGCAGGGACCGGTGATCTCCAGCACGTAGCGCAGCCGCTTGGCGGCGATCCGCATGGCGTGCTGGGTTGACGCGGCATCGGGTTCGAGCGCCTCGGCGGCGAAGGAGCGCAGCTCGGCGAGCCTGGTCAGCACGATCCGGGTCGCGTTCGGGCGCAGCGGCGCCGCCGGGTCGAGCCCCTCCACCGGGCGGGCCTTCACGATCCCGCCACCTTCACCAGCTTGCGGAAGCGTCGCCTCAGCTTCTTCAGCCGCTTCGGCGCCACCGCCGGCGCCAGCTCCTCGTTGGCGAGCCGTTGCTCCTCGCGGAGCCCCTCGTTCAGCGCAGCGAGGCTCGCCCGGTCCGACTCGGGCGCGTTCGCCGCGAACCCCTCGAGGAACTCGATCGCGACGTCGCGATCGCGGCGCTCACCGAGCGCATCGGCAAGCGCCTTTACCCGCTTCAACGCCTTGCGATGCCGCTTTCGCGGGAAGCAGGACTCGAAGACCTCCAGCGCGGCCCGCAGCCGGCGGGTCGCCACCCGCATGTCGTGGACCCGCTCGATGTCGTCGAGGTCGAGCACCCCGTCGGAGTGCTCGAAGACCTCGGCCGCCCGCGTATCGACCACCCGGGCCGCCGCACGATTGAACGGCTCGTCGCAGTCGAAGTCGGGAACCTCGCGGGCGCGCGCCACGCGCTCAGCTTAAGCGGCGAGCTTGGCGGGTGAGGAGCCGTTACTGCTGCCGTTGAGCGAGTCGAGCACCACGCCCTCGCGCAGCCCCCCCTTGCCGATCTGCAGCGGCTGCCCAAGCAGCTCGGAGAGCTTCTCCAGCAGCAGCACGCCGGTGGAGAGAATGCGGACCCGTTCGGGGTCGAGCTCGAAGCGCTTCGCGACCTCGGCGGCGGGATCACCGCAGAGAACGCGTATCCCCCGCTCCAGGGTCTCGTACTCGAGCACCGCGCCGACCAAACGCCGCAGCGAGGTGGCGCTGCCGCCGACGGCGACGGCCTGGGCAGGATGCTCGATCCGGACGTCCGCGAAGAGATCGTCGATGCGGTCGCGGATCTTGCGGATCTCCGCCGCCGAGGGCGGGTCGGAGGCGATCAGCTCGTCGGCAAGCACGCCGGAGCCGACTCGCCAGGAACGGACCTCCTCCACGCCGCCGGGGACGGTGCCGAGGATCACCTCAGTCGAGCCGCCGCCGACGTCGACGACGCCGATCTTGCCGGCCACGGGGTGGCCGAGCGTCTTGGTGGCCCCGATAAAGGAGAGGCGACCCTCCTCCTCGTCGCTGAGGATCTCGATGGGGACACCGGCGACGTCGCCGATCTCCCGCGCAACGGCCCCGCCGTTCGCAGCCTCGCGGATCGCCGCGGTAGCCACCGCCCGGATCGTCTCCGCCCCGAGCTCACGTGCGAGGCGCACCTGGGTCGCGACCACCTCGGCAACTTCCCCCGCCTTCTCGGCCGGAATCTCGCCGTCCCGCCCCACCGCCTTGTTGATCCGCGTGTAGGCCCGCTGCTCCATCACCTTCTTCAACTGGCCGTCGACAGGCTCCGCCACGAGCACGCGCGTCGTATTCGACCCGATATCTATCGCCGCACAGAGCATCCGGAAGCCGCTTTCCATCTTCCCAGACGCCCCGGATCTCAACCGTGGCTCTAAGGGGTGGGGTGCGAAGCGTCCTCGAACTCGCGGAAGAGCCCGGTGACCACAAAGGCGACCTGCTCGCCGATGTCGACCGCGTTGTCGCCGATCCGCTCGATCGCCCGCGCCGCCAGCAACATCGTCATCGCCCACTCGCGCTTGTCGGCGTCGTCGCCGATCTCCAGCGCCAGGCCAAAGCACTCGCGGTTGAGGTTGTCGACGACGTCGTCCTGGCGGACCAGGTCGCGCGCCATCTCGACGTTGCGCTCCTCGAAGGCCCGCTTCGCTTGGCTGATCAGCGTGCCGGTCTGCTTGCCCATCGTCAGGATAAGCCTGACCATCTCCTCGTCGGCCGGCGGCTCGTTACCGGTCAGGGGAATCAGCTTGCAGATGTTCACGCATTGATCGCCCATCCGCTCGACGTTCTTCAGCACGTGCAGCAGGGCCGAGATCAGCCGCAGGTCGGTCGCGACAGGAGATTGCCTGGCGAGCAGCGCGATCAAGCTCTGGTGCACCTCGAGGTAGCGGCCGTCGATGCGGTCGTCGTCGCCGATCACCTGCTGTGCCAGCTCGACGTCCTGCTGCTCGACCGCTTCCGTGGTGCGCCCCAGCTGCTCGCTGACCAGATCCAGCCCACCCAGGGCGCTGGCCTCGAGCTGTTCCAGTTCCGCCTGGTAGTGGACCCGGGTCTGTTCGACCATCGGCCTCGATCACCCGACCTTGCCGGAGACGTAGTCCTCGGTGCGGCTGTCGGAGGGGTTGGTGAAGATCTTCTCGGTCTCGTCGTACTCGACCAACCGGCCCCAGCGATTGTCCTCGTCGGCGTCCAGCTCGACCATCAGGAAGGCGGTGCGGTCGGAGACCCGTGCCGCCTGCTGCATGTTGTGGGTGACGATGACGATCGAGAACTGCTCCTTCAGCTCGATCATCAGGTCCTCGATCTTGCCGGTCGAGATCGGGTCGAGCGCCGAGCATGGCTCGTCCATCAGGATCGTGTCGGGCTGGACCGCGATGCAGCGGGCGATGCAGAGTCGCTGCTGCTGTCCGCCGGAAAGGCCGAAGGCGTTGTCCTCGAGACGGTCCTTGACCTCCTCCCAGAGCGCCGCGCCGCGCAGGGCGCCCTCGACGGTGGCGTCGAGATCGTCCTTCTCTCCGAGAATGCGCGGCCCGAAGGCGACGTTGTCGTAGATCGACTTCGGGAAGGGGTTCGGTTTCTGGAAGACCATCCCGATCAGCTTGCGGACCTGGACCGGGTCGACGGTCGACCCGTAGAGGTCCTCGCCGTGGTAGAGCAGCTCGCCGCGCACTTCGGCGCTGGGGATTAAGTCGTTCATCCGGTTGAGGCAGCGAATGAGCGTGCTCTTGCCGCAGCCCGAGGGCCCGATCAGCGCCGTCACGTCGTTGCGATGGACGTCCATCGTGATGTCCTTGACCGCGGAGACGCCGCCGTAGAGCACCTCGACGCCCTTCATCTCGAAGACCTTCTCCCGCACCCCGGAAGGGCCGTGGTTGAACTCGCCGGGCCGCACGGCGATCGCCGCCCGCTCGGCGGCGGCCTCGCGGGTCTGGCGCCCGGTCCCTGCTCTGCTTTCGTCCTGAGTCATCCGCTCACTCACCCTAATCCACCTACCACCTCTGCTCGTAACGATTTCGTAGCCAGATCGCGAAGGAGTTCATCGCCAGCAGGACGATCAGCATCACGATGATCCCGGCCGCCGCCAGCGCCTGGAACTCCTCCTGGGGACGCACCGCGTAGTTGAAGATCTGCACCGGCATCGCCGAGTAGCCGTCCGGGGAGAACGGGGTCGGGTCGAAGGTGACGAAGACCGTGGCGCCGACCAGCAGCAGGGGCGCCGTCTCCCCCAGCGCTCGCGAGACCGCGAGGATCACTCCGGTCGCGATCCCGGGAACCGAGGCCGGCAGCACCTGACGGCGGATCGTCTGCCACTTGGTCGCGCCGAGCGCCAGCGACCCCTGCCGGATCGAGTCGGGCACCGCCCGGATCGCCTCGCGGGCGGCGATGATCACCATCGGCAGCACCAGCAGAGCCAGGGTCAGCGAGCCGGCGGCGAGGATGAAGCCGAGGTCGAACGGTCCGCGCACGATGAAGGCGAGGCCGAGGATGCCGTAGATGATCGAGGGGACCGCGGCCAGGTTCTGGATGTTGACCTCGATCAGCCGGTTCCACCAGCGCGTCTTGTCCGCGTACTCCTCCAGGTAGAGCGCCGCCCCGATCCCCACCGGGATGACGAAGAGGATCACGCCGGCGATCAACTCCAGCGAGCCGATGATCGCCGGCCGAAAGCCGGCTTTCTCCGGAAAGGCGGTCGAGGGGGGGTTGGTGAAGAGATCGAGGCTGAGCGCCGAGGAGCCTTTGGCAAAGGCCTGGATCAACAGAGCGAGGAGGCCGGCGAGGGCGATCAGGATCGCCAGCAGCAGCAGCCCCGCGAACGCGGTGTTGCGGATCACGTCGCCGCGAGGTTGGTTCCGCAGCATCGCCTGCGTCGTCGCCCTGGCGCCGGCAGTGGCGAGGCGGTTGCGCGGCGCGGCGGCCCCCGGCCCGGTCATCACTCGTAGACCTCGCGGTACCTGCGGACCAGGCGGATGCTGATCATGTTCATAACCAGCGTGATCGCGAAGAGCAGGGCACCTACCGAGAAGACCGATTTGTAGTCGAGCGAGCCGGTCGAGATGTCACCGGTCGCGGTGACGCCGATGTAGGCGGTCATCGCCTGGATCGGCTCGACCGGGTTCAGGGTGAAGTTCGGAGTCGAGCCGGCGGCGAGCAGGACGATCATCGTCTCACCGACCGCGCGCGAGATCGCCAGCACAATCGAGGCGACGATCCCCGAGAGCGCCGCCGGGAAGACGACGCGGGTCGCCACCTTCAGCTTCGTCGCGCCCATCGCGTAGGCGCCCTCGCGCAGGCCGTTGGGGACCGCCGACATCGCGTCCTCGGAGATCGAGGCGATGATCGGCACGATCATCAATCCGATGCCGAGCCCGGCCGCCAGCGCCAGGAACGGCTTGCCGACCGCGCCCCCGAACAGCTCGCCTGGCCAGAGCGGCTGGATGATCTCGGGCAGGATGAAGGTGGCCGCGAAGAAGCCGATGGCCACGGTGGGGATCCCGGCGAGGATCTCGAGCACCGGCTTCACCGTCTTGCGCACCCGGGGCGCCGCGTACTCGCTCAAGTAGATCGCCGCGCCGAGCCCGATCGGGATCGCGAACAGCATTCCCCAGAGCGCCACGTTGAAGGTGCCGGCGACGATCGCCAGGACGCCGAAGCTGGGCGGCTCGAACTGGGGCGTCCAGTCGGTTCCGAAGAAGAAGTCGCCGACCGGGACGATCTCGAAGAAGCCGATCGTCGGACCGACCAGGGAGATGACGATCGCGGTGGTCGTGAGGACCGAGAGGACGCCGCAGAGGGCGAGAAGGCCGTGGATGGCCTTCTCGCCGTAGCGAGGCCCCGGCGCCTGGAGCCGGCGGGGCGATCCCCCCGCCGGCTCCACTGCCCCGGTTCCGGTCCTCGCGTTCATTGCGGCTGCCTAAACCCGCCTAGCCGAGCTTGGCGGCCGCGCCCTTCGAGAGCTGGAGCTGTTCGTCGGTCAGCGGGATGAAGCCGACCGATTCGGCCACTGCGTTGGCGTTGTCGAGGTAGAAGTCGACGAATGCCTTCACCTCGGGCTTTTTCAGCGCGTCCGCGCTCGGGTAGATGAAGAGCGGCCGGCTCAGCGGCACGTATGCGTCGTTCTGGGCGGTTTCGGACGATGGCGCGACGCAGCCTTTGCCGCCGTCGACTTCCAGCGCCTTCAGCGTGCCTTCGTTCTCCTGGTAGAAGGAGAAGCCGAAGTAACCCATGCCACCCGGAGACCCCTGGACGCCGGTGACGGTGGCGTTGTCGTTCTCGCCGACGTTGTTGTAGTCCTTGCGCGAAGCGCCCTCCTCACCGTTGATTTCTTCGGTGAAGTAGTCGAACGTGCCGGAGTCGGTGCCCGGGCCGAAGAGGGCGAGCTCCTCGTCGAATTCCTCTTCCAGCCCCGGGATCTGGCTCCAGTTGGAGAGCTCCGAATCGGGGCCCCAGACAGCGCCCAGCTGCTCGACCGTGAGGCAGTTGACCGGGTTTTCCGGGTTGACCACCACGGTGAGCGCGTCGCTCGCGACCCGAACCTCCTCGTTGACGACCCCGTTTTCCTTGCAGGCCGCGACCTCTTCGGGCTCGATCGCCCGCGAGGCATCGGAGATGTCGGTCTCGCCGGCGCAGAACTTTTCGAAGCCGCCGCCGGTGCCGGACGTGCCGACCGTCACCCTGACGTCGGAGTTTTCCGCTTCGAACTGCTCGGCAACCGCCTCGGTCAACGGGGCGACGGTGCTCGACCCGTCGATACGGATCGATCCCGACAGGTCGCTGCCACTGCCCGTCGCTTCGTCGTCGCTGTCACCGCACGCGGCCACCCCGAACGCCAGGACGGCAACGGAGGCGACGACCGTGAGCCACTTAGAGCTAGTCACGCTGTCTCCTTCTCGTTTGTTCACTCCACTGCCGGCCCGGCGGGCCGACTTCGTCGCCACCCTCGCAGCGGCCTGTGGACAGCTTGTTACCTGGCTGTATCGCGGATGTGAAAAAGATGTAAAAGCCGCGAAACGGCGGTGTTACAGGGCGGCGACGCCGTTGTGAATCGGCTCCGGGTCGCCGATCGGCTGGGGGTCGCTCTCCCCCGCGGAGGACGGCGTCGCGACCGCGGCAGTGTCGATCGGCTCCGGGTCGAAGCGGTAGCCGACGCCGAAGTGGGTGTGGATGTAGCTCCAGCCGGCGGAGCGCTTCTCCAGCTTCTGGCGCAGCTTGCGGATGAAGACGTCGACCGAGCGATCGCCGTGGGCCATCGCGTAGCCCCAGACCCGCTGGTAGATCGTCTCCCGCTCCAGCACCTGACCCTTGGCATCGGCAAGCAGCTGCAGCAGCTCGAACTCGCGCCGGGTCAGGTCGAGGCTGCTGCCGCTGACGAAGGCCTGGAAGCGGTCGGCGCGGATCTCCAGCTCGCCGGCGACGAGCGGGCCCGCTTCGGCGTCCGGGCGCGAGCGGCGGCGGCGGCGCGAGACGGCTTCGATCCGGGCGATCGCCTCTTCCGGGTGGCAGGGCTTGGCGATCCAGTCGTCGACCCCGAGGCGCAGGCCCCTCACCCGTTGGGCGACGGTCGAACGCCCGCTGCAGACGATTACGCCGAGGTCGGGGAGCATCCCGCAGACACGCTCGAGGTAGTCCCAACCTTCCTCCCCCAACACCGCGGGGTCGAGCAGCAACGCGTGCAGCTTCATCGCCACCAGCTCCTCGAGCGGGATCGCCCCGGCCAGGGTGCGCTGCTGCCAGCCCGCCGCTTCGGTGCGCTTCGCGAGCACCGTGACGAAACCGCTGTCGTCGTCGATGACCGCAAGCCTGATGGTCTGCTGTGGGTTCACGGCGCTCCGGTGTCGATTGTATGCACTTGCTCTGTCGGACCAGCCAGACGAAACTCCTGCATTCACAGGATTTTCACAACCAAACCCGCAATTTGCGGGGTAGCCAAACGGTAAGGATTATCCGGATGTTCACCCACAGGCCCCTGCAGAGCGGCAGGATGGAGTCCTCACGAGACTCCTCTCTCGTTCGCAAACGGCCCGCCTGCCCCGGGCCGTTTGCATTTCTGGCAAGTCGCAACTCAGACGGGCGCAACCGCTCCGCTTGCCACGAGGGCCAGGACGAATGCACCTAGGGCGACCCGGTAGATGATGAAGACCGAGTAGTCGTGGCGTGCGATGTAGCGCAGGAGCCAGGCGACGGCCGCAAAGGCGACCACGAAGCTGACCAGGGTGGCGACGATCGTCGGGCCCCAACCGACGCCGGCGGAGACGTTGTCGAACTCGTCGATCGTCTGCAGGATCCCGGCGCCCGTCAGCACCGGGATCGAGAGGAAGAAGGAGAGCCGGGTGACCGCGACGCGGTCGATCTCGCGCAGCAGCCCGGCCGACATCGTCGCCCCGGAGCGCGAGACGCCCGGAATCAGCGCCATGCACTGGACGATGCCGATGATCAGCGTGTCGCGCCAGGTGATATCGGCCTCGTGGCGGCGCTGGGTCGCGTGGCTGTCAGCGAACCACATCACGCCGCTCCAGAGGATCAGCGCCCCCCCGACGAACCAGAGGCTGCGCAGCGTCGTCTCGATCTGCTCTTGGAAGGCGAGGCCGACCACCGCAATCGGGATCGAGCCGAGGATCACAGCCCAGGCAAAGCGGTAGTCGCTTGTGTGGCGCAGGGACGGGCTCCTCAGCCCGTGCGCGAAAGCGAGCGCGATCTTGGCGATGTCGCGGCGCAGGAAGATCACGGTGGCGGCAACGGCGCCGACCTGGATGATCGCCGTGAAGGCGGTGATGTCGGGGTCGTCGGTCGAGTGGCCGAGCAGGCGCTCGAGGATCGTCAGGTGGCCCGTGCTGGAGACGGGCAGGAACTCGGTGAACCCCTCGACCGCGCCGAGGAGGATCGCTTCCCACCAGTCCATCTAGGAGACTGACCTCCGGTCCGCAGTCATGTGGCGGCGCATCCTACGGAGTGCGGTAGATTGCCAGGCGTGCCCCGTGTGACGCGCCGCAGCCGCCTTGCCGCCGCCCTCTGCGCGGTTTTCTCGATGCTGCTCTTGTCCGCGCCTGCGGCCCTGGCCAGCAACGGCGCCGGCCTGGCGGGCCCGGTCACCGACAAGACGGTGACCTTCTTCTGCTTCGGCGTGATCGCCTTCTTCGCGATCCTCGTCATCGTTATGTCGCTGATCCAGGGCCGGCTGGAGAAGCGCAAGGACCAGCGCCGCTACGACCTCCAGCGGTTGAGCTAGCCCTCAGTCGAGTCTGAAGCCGGTTAGGAGCCGCTTCTCGGTCTCGCCCTCGATCTGGGCGATGACTTCGACCTGGCCCTCCAGGGGCGTGTCGCGGATCTTGGTCGCCAGCAGGTCGTCGACCTGGAAGATCCCGGCCGAGTTGTTCAGCTCGATCTCGATCCGCAGCGGGCGCTCCTCGCCCGCCTCGATTCTCACCTCGTCGATCGCCGCGGCGGAGATCGAATGAATTCCCTCCTGGCCGGCCTCGATCGGGATTCGGGTCCGGCCCTGCGCCATGTCGAGCGCGTCGGCAACCCGGACGACCCCCGCCTCGAGCGTGTAGGGCTCGCCACGGCGGCGGTGGCCGATGATCGCGTGGAGGATCTCCGAGGCGACGATCGTCCGCTTCGGCTCTGAGTAGGAGTCGCTCAGCAGCCGGCCGAGAACGCCACTCGCGAGGAAGAGGCTGTATGCCTCGTGGTCGGCACGGTGGATCGACATGCCGACGTCGTGCAAGAGGGCGCCCCCGGCCACCACCACCTCGGCGTCGCGCGGCGACATCCCGTGGTCGGAGACGACCCCCGGCTCCACCCCCGCCTTGACCAGCAGCCGCAGCAGTCGCAGGGAGATGTTGAGGACGATCTGGGTATGGACCCAGGAGTGGTCCGACATCCCCAGCCGTTCGGCGTGGACCTGCGCCATGTACCACCAGGCCCGCACCTGCTCGTCGCCGTTCACGGCATCGAGAAAGCTCTCCAGCTTGCGGTTGCCCCGCGTTGGCGCGCGGACCCGGGCCTCAGCGATCGCCTCGGCGGGCGGCTTGCGACTGGGGCCGCTCGGATCCGGTGCGGGAACAGCCTCGTCAGCCATAGCCGCCATCGTAGGCGAGGGGTCGGGCACCTCCTCCCCCCTTTGCCGCGCTAGCCGCAGACGGGCCAGGGGCTGGAGCCGGACTGCGAATAGAGCAATGCCGCGCGGTAGTCCTGCTCGGACTCGGAGGCTGCTGCCGGGTCGCCGGAGCCGCCTACTGCCGCCCAGGTTTCGTAGCTGAACTGGTACTTGCCTCGGTAGCTGCCGTCAGATGAGATGGCGGTGGGGTTACCGCCGGACTCGCAGGAGGCGATCGCCTCCAGCGTTTCGATCGAGACGCCGCCCGGCAGGGTGGCGAACTCTGCTTCGCGTTCGCGGCGCTCCCGGCGGAGACGGGCACGGCGGGCGGCGCGGATCTCCCGAACGCCGGCCTGGACCTCGCGGTGGAAGCTGGCGGCGGGCCAGGTCGAGGGCATGGCGCCGACGGGCCTTGCGTCCTGGGACACCGGTTTTGCCTTGCTGACAGCCATCCGCAGGCGGGGCTCCTCGTCGGTGGCCGCAAGGGCGACCGCCGGCGAAGCGACGGCGAGCGCGAGGAACGGAATGAGATATGTGCGTTTTGTAAGCAAGCGCGGAACCGTGGCGGGGTTCCGCGCGGCGGAGAGTGAGCGCCGTCACAGAGGACCGGTTATAAGTGGCGATCGTCACGAACTTAGGCGTGACGGCGACACACCCAAGCAGACGAATGCAATGCGCCTTGCGCGGTCGAACCGCATTCCAACCCCCCGATCCGGTGTCGCCGATGATTCCCGCATCTCCGAGCAACCGACATCGCGCCTGCTGCTTGCCTGCCCGGACCAGCCCGGCCTGATCGCCGCGGTCAGCGGCTTCCTCGCCGAGGCCGGTGCCAACATCGTCGACGCGGACCAGCACTCCAGCGACGAGGGTCGCTTCTTTATGCGAATGGCTTTCGAGCTCCCGCCCGAGCAGGACCGGGCGGCGCTCCACCGCCGCTTCGAGGCAGAGGTGGCCGGGCCGCTGGAGATGGATCACCGCTTCGCCGAGTCGGACGAACGCAAGCGCGTCGCGGTGATGGTCTCGCGCGAGGACCACTGCCTTTCCGACCTGCTCTGGCGCTGGCGCAGCGGCGAGCTCGGCGGCGAACTGGTCGGTGTCGTCTCCAACCACCCCGACCACGCCGACCAGGTCGCCTCGCTCGGCCTCCCCTACCACCACGTGCCGGTCGAGAAGGGCGAAAGGGAGGTGGCGGAGGCGCGCGTCCTCGAGCTGCTCGGAGGCGAGATCGACCTGCTCGTCCTCGCCCGCTACATGCAGATCCTCTCGCCCGATTTCCTGAGCCAGCTGGGAGTGCCGGCGATCAACATCCACCACAGCTTCCTACCCGCCTTCGTCGGCGCCGACCCCTACGCCCGCGCTCATGAGCGTGGGGTCAAGCTGATCGGCGCCACCGCGCACTACGTCACCGCGGAGCTCGACGCCGGGCCGATCATCGACCAGGACGTGACCCGGGTCAGCCACCGCGACGAGATCGTCGACCTGATCCAGATCGGGCGCGACTCCGAGCGCCTCGTGCTCTCCCGTGCGGTCAAGGCCCACCTCGACGACCGTGTGCTCCTGGACGGAGCCCGCACGATCGTCTTCTAGTTGCCCGCCGTACTGACCTCTCCTTCGGCCTCTTCCCACTGCTCGTAGAGCTCGGCGACCGCCTGTTTCGCCGCCGCGTGACGCTCGTTCGCCCGCTCGGCACGGCCGGGACTCGACCAAGCCGCGGGGTCCGAGAGCTCCTCCTCGACCGCGTGCAGCTCGGCCTCCGCCTGCTCGATCTTCTCGGCCAGCCGGGTCGATTTACGCGCGGCTCGCTGCGCCGCCTTTGTGCGGCGACGCCCGTCCTCGGGGCGGGGCGGCTTGGCGTCATGCGCTGCCGCCATCGCCGTCGCCTCCCCTTCGTCGCGCTGCCGCTGGTAGGCGGCCCAGCCGGTCGGGTGGCTTCGCAGCTCGCCGTTCTCGCAGACGAGGGTGCGTGTGCCCACGGCCTCGAGCAGGGCACGGTCGTGGGAGACGAGGACCACCGCGCCCTCGTACTCCGAGAGGGCGTCCTCGAGCGCCTCGCGGCTCTCGACGTCGAGATGATTGGTGGGCTCGTCGAGGATCAGCACGTTGGCGCCGGAGGCGACCAGGATCGCCAGAGAGAGGCGCCGCTGCTCACCACCCGAGATATCGCTCAGCTGCTTTTCGACCTCGGAGCCGGAGAAGAGGAAGCCGCCAAGCAGGTCGCGCGCCTTGCGGCCGCTCAGGCCCGTCTCGCGCTGCGCCGCGGCCAACACGGTGCCCTCGCCGGCGGCGGTGGCGGCATGCTGGGAGAGGTAGCCGACCTTGACGTTGTGGCCGGTCCAGACCGAGCCGGTCTCCGGCTCGGTGCCTCCGGCAAGGGTCTCGATCAGGGTCGTCTTGCCCGCCCCGTTGGGCCCGACCAGGACGACGTGCTCGCCGCGCTCGAGCTACAGGCTGGCCCCCGAGAGCAGGGTCCGTCCCGGCACCGCGATCGTCGCGTTGCGCATCTTCAGCACCACCCGCCCGGGACGCTCGGGCTGCGGGAAGGAGAAGCGCAGACGGCGCTCGTCGCGGCGCTCGGCGGCGGGGCCCTCCCGCTTCAGCCTCTCGATCTTCTTCACCCGCTCCTGCGCCTGCCTCGCCTTGGTCGCCTTGTAGCGGAAGCGCTCGACGAAGCGCTCCATCCGCTCGATCTCGGCCTGCTGGCGCTCGACAGCCTTGCCGTGGGCGATCTCACGCGCCGCCTGCTCCTTGCGCCAGGCGTGCCAGGGGCCAGCGAAGAAGCGAGCCCGCTGCGCCTCCAGCTCGAGCACCGAGGTCCCGACCGCCTCCAGGAACCAGCGGTCGTGGGCGACCAGGACGACGGCCGCGTCGAGCACGCAGAGGTACCCCTCGAGCCACTCCAGGGCCGGGATGTCGAGGTGGTTGGTCGGCTCGTCGAGCAGCAGTAGGTCGGGTCGGGTCGCCAGCGCCCGGGCCAGGGAGGCGCGGGTCAGCTCGCCACCGGAGAAGGTCGAGAGCAACCGCTCCGTCTCGGAGCCGTCGAAGCCGAGGCCGCGCAGAACCGCGAGTACGCCGTCGCGCCAGCGGTAGCCGCCGCCATGGTCGAGTCTCTGCTGGGCGGCCGCATAGGCGTGCAGCGTCTCCTCCTCGGGGCCTCCCCCCGACATCGCCGCCTCCAGCCGCTCCAGCTCGGCTTCGGTCTCGATCATGTCGGTACGACCGGAGAAGACGTACTCACCGAGGGTGGTCCCTGTCTCCCGCGGCGGCCGCTGGTCGTGAAGGGCGACCCGGCCGCCGCGCTGGACGACGACGCTGCCCGAGTCGGGCGTGAGCTCGCCTGCCAGCATCCGCAGCAGGGTTGACTTGCCGGCACCGTTGCGGCCGGAGAGCGTCATCCGCTCCCTCAGCTCGAGCTTGAAGGAGACGTCGGCGAACAGCAGCTCGCCGCCCATGTGGACACCCAGAGTTTTCGCGGTCGCGATGGCCATTGATTCGAGACGAAGTCGTAGCGGACTTTTTACGTTCGGCGCGCCACACGCGCGTCGGTCAGCCCTACCGTGAGCCGATGGTTCCGCTCGATCTGACCGGCCTCCGGAGCTTCCTCGAAGCGCTCATCGCTGGCTTCTCGGTGCTCGGTGGGGGCATGGCCTATCTCAGCGGATCCTACGCGGCAACCGCGCTTGCCGACGAGCGATCCGCCGACTTCGTCGCCCGCCGGGTCAACGAAGGCCTGGGCGAAGGATTCACGCTCTCTCGCTGGCTGTCGATCATCGCGTTCACTATCATGGCCCTCGCATGATGGAACGTTTTGTCTTATCTCGCAATGCCGCCAGTTATTCCGGCGTCGCGATCGGCGCAGTCATTTTGATTGCCGTTTTCGTCCTAGGCGCTCCAGCGTGGACCTTCGTACCGATCAGCATGGCCGGCATGAGCCTCTACGCACGGCTGCGACTTCGTGCCTTGGACCGGCTCGAACAGCGGTAGCAACCCCAGCATCGGGCTCAGTCCGGCAGCTCGCGGGGCACGATCTCGATCTGCACCGGCCTTCCGCCGCGGTCGACCCTCAGGGTGAGCTGGCGGCCGATCCTCGCGCCGGTCATCAGCCGCTGCAGGTCGCCGACGTCGTCGATCGCCTCGCCGTCGACCTCGACGATCAGGTCCTCGGGACGCAGGCCGGCCGCAGCGGCGGGGCTGTCCTCGACCACCTCGACCACCTCTATCCCCCGCTCGCGCCCCAACTCGGCGGCAAGGCGGGGCGGGAGTGGCCGCGAGCCGCCGGCGACGCCGATGTAGGCGCGGCGCACGCGGCCGTTGCCGATCAGCTCGGCGACGATCCCCCGCGTCGTCTCGTTGATCGGCACGGCCAGTCCCAGCCCGATCCCCGCCACCGCCGTGTTGATTCCGACCATCCGCGCGAGGCCGTCGCCGAGGGCGCCGCCGGAGTTGCCCGGGTTCAGCGCCGCGTCGGTCTGGATCACGTTCTCCACCAACCGGGTGGTGGAACGCGAGCGGGTCGGCAGCGAGCGACCGAGTGCGGAGACGACCCCGGCCGTGACCGAGCCGCTGAAGCCATGCGGGCTGCCGATCGCGACCACGAGCTGGCCGACGCGCAGCGCCCCGGCGTCTCCGAGCGTCGCCGGCGTGAGATCGCGGCCGTCCGCTCGCAGGACAGCAAGGTCTGAGAGCGGGTCGGCGCCGACCACCTCGAGCGCGAACTCGCGCCCGTCCGGAAAGGCGACCGAGCCGCGTCCGTCGCCGCCGGCGACCACATGCGCGGCGCTGAGCAGGAACCCGTCTGGGCTGATCGCGACGGCGCTGCCGGTGCCCGCTGTGCGGCGACCGCCCCGAGCCTGCCGCGTTAGGACCAGGTGGCCGACGGAGGGCCCGAGTTTTTCGGCGACCCCGGAGACGGTCTTCGAGTAGGCGTCGAGGGCCTCGGCATCGATCAGCTGTAGAGCAGCCACGCGTTCGAAAGTAGCAACCGGGCTCCAGCGGCTAACCGAAGTGCTTGGCGGCGATCTGCTCGATCGTGCCCTTGGTCCGCATCGTCGTCAGGCCAAGGGTGTGGCCGATGGAAAGTGGAGGCGGCCGGAATCGAACCGGCGTCCGCGGCCGTAGTGCGAGGGTCTCTACAGGTTTAGCCGGCGCTTGAGTCTCGTCTCCCGGGGTCCGCGCCGGCGGGCACTGCGGGAGATAAAGCCCTCTGAATTGTCCCCTGGCGGACGGGGCGATCCGCCCGGGTAAGCCCGCAATTGAAGCCGGAACCCCTTTCCGCGGGCGAGAAAGGGCCGACTCTCACATCACTTAGCTATCGACTAAGCGGCGAGGGCGAACTCATGGTCCGCACGTATTGGTTGGTGCCGGTGTTTTACGAGGCCTCCGGCAACCTCGACCTGCAACCTTTCGCACGGATCGACTACGTCGAAGCCTGTCGCCCCCGTGCTATGTGCTCCTGATTGTACGGTGTGGGCGATGGCCGACCGGGAATTCGACGCGATCGTGATCGGCGCCGGGGCCCCGGGCGAGGTCTGCGCCGGCCGGCTCGCCGACGGCGGATTGGAGGTGGCGATCGTCGAGCAGCACCTGGTCGGCGGCGAGTGCTCCTACTACGCCTGCATGCCGTCGAAGGCGCTGCTGCGCCCCGGCGAGCTGCTGGCCGAGGCGCGCCGCGTGCCGGGGGCGAGCGCCGCCGTCACCGGCGAGCTCGACCCGCAGGCCGTCCTCGACCGGCGCGACGAGGTGATCCACGACCTCGACGACTCCGGGCAGCTTCCCTGGCTGGCGGAGCGCGGCATCGAGCTTTTCCGCGGAGAGGGCCGCCTGGACGGCGAGCGACGCGTCGTCGTCGGCTCGGAGGCGCTGACCGCGCGCAGGGTCGTCGTCGTGGCGACGGGAAGCAGTGCCGCAATGCCCCCGATCGACGGCCTCGACTCGGTCCGCGCCTGGAACAACCACGACGCGACCACCGCCAAGCAGGTGCCGCGGAGCATGGTCATCCTCGGCGGCGGCCCGGTCGGGTCCGAGCTGGCGCAGGCGTGGTCGACGCTCGGGACCGAGGTGGCCCTGATCGAGGGTGAGCAGAGACTGTTGCCCCGCGAGGAGCCGTTCGCCGGCGAGCACGTGGCCGCGTCGCTGCGCGACTCCTACGGGATGGACGTGCGCACCGGCGTCCTCGCCGAGAGGGTCTCGGGCACCGATGCCGGAGTGGTCGTCGAGCTGAATGACGGCGGCAGCGTCGAGGCGGCGGAGATCTTGGTCGCGATCGGCCGCGTTCCCCGCACCGGGGAGATCGGGCTCGAGTCGGCCGGGGTCGAGCCCGGAGAGCACGGCTTCCTCGGGACCGACGACCGGCTCCGGGTCGGCGGCCGCGAGTGGCTCTACGCGGTCGGCGACGTCAACGGCCGGGCGCTCTTCACCCACATGGGCAAGTACCAGGCCTGGGTCGCCGCCGAGAACGTGCTGGGGCGCGAGGTCGAGACGGTCGCCGAAGGGCTCGGCGTGCCGCGGGTCACCTTCACCGACCCCCAGGTCGCCGCGGTCGGCAAGACGCTGGCACAGGCCGAGGAGGCGGGGATCGACGCCCGGGCGATCGACGTGCCAACCGACGGGACCGCCGGGGCCAGCTTCTACGGCAAGGGCACCGGCGGCACCTCGCGCCTCGTCGTCGACGAGGCGGCCGGGACGATCGTCGGCGCGACCTTCACCGGCTTCGAGACCGCTGACTTCCTCCACGCCCCGACGGTCGCGATCGTCGGGGAAATCCCGCTCCCGCGCCTGCGGCACGCGGTTGCCGCCTACCCGACCCGGAGCGAGATCTGGCTCAAGCTGCTCGAGGCCTACGGGCTGTAGGCGCTCAGACTCGCGAGCGGCGCTTCAGGTCTTCGGCGGACTCCCTGGGCAAGCCGGGAATTTCGTCCAGTTCCTCGATCGACTGGAAGCGACCGACCCGCTCTCGGTGGGCGAGCAGGCGGGTGGCCTGGGTGACCGAGAGGCCGTACCCGCGGAGCTGCTCGAAGCTGACCTGGTTTAGCTCGATCGTCTCGCCGGCCGCCGCTGCGGGCGGCGGCGGCTGCGGAGCTGGCGTCGGTGGCTCAGGGGTCGGGGGGAGCGGCTGGGGAGCCGGCGATGGCGGCGGCGGGGTGGGAGCCGGCGGCTCCGGAGTCGGCGGCGGTGGCTGCGGAGACGGAGTCGGCGGTGGTGGGGTCGGTGCCGGCGGCTGCGGCTGCGGAGCCTGGGGTGCAGCCGCCTGCTGCACCGAGCTGAGCACGGCCTGCTCGGCTTCCGCGGCGCGGCGCTCCGCCTCACGAGCCCGCTCCTCGGCCTGTGCGACGCTCGCCTGGATCTCGCCCAGGCGCTGCTCGCGCTCCGCCTCCTCCGATTTGAGCTGGGCGAGGCGCTCCGCCTCTGCCGCTCGCCGTTCCGCGGCCTTGGTCCGCTCCTCGATCTCGCGCAGGCGCTCCTGCGCCTCGACCAGCGAGCGCTCCTGCGCTTCCCGCTCCTGTCGCAGGCTCTGTTCCGCGGTCTGCAGGTCCGATCCCGGCGGTTCGGGAGATGCCGCGGCGGGAGCCGGCGGCGGCGGTACGGGAGCCAGGCTCTGGGTCGTCTGGCCGGCCTCGGCCTGCGCCTCTCGCTGCTCGGCCTCGCGCTGCAGCCGCTCGGCCTCCTGGATCCGGCGCTCGGCCTCGGCGCGAATCCTCTCCTCCTCGCGCTGGATTTCCGTCACCTTGTCGTGGACCCGCTGTTCGGCGGTGGCCGGGTCGTACCCACCCGGCGCCGCGGCCGGCGGCGGGGGCACAGCTGCGGGTGCGGGCTGCTGCTGCGGCACAACGGGCGGCGCCGGCGGGACCGGAGGCGGCGGCGCTGCCTGAGGCGGCGGCTGCACGACGGGGGGCTGCGGCGCGGGAGGCGGCTGGGCCACCGAGGCGGCGACGGTCTGGGCGCTCTGCTGATCCAGAAGCGCCCGCTCCTGCGCGGCGCGGGCGGCGGCGAATTCGCGCTCCGCCTTGGCGGCCTCGCGCTTCGCCCGTCGACCCGAGGTGCGACCGGTGCCGGACGGCTTGTGCCGCCGTTCGGCCCGTTTTGTGGATCGCTCTTCGCGGCGCCGTTTCGACTCTTCCTGGCGGCGCTTGCGGTGCTCCGCACGGGCCGCGCGCTGCTGTTCGCGGGACTGCTTGCGCTTCCCCTTGGCGTTGAGGGGCTGCCCCGGGGGCGGTGGCGGCGCGGAGGTCGCAGCAGCGCCGGGGGGACCGCCCTGAGGCGCGGCAGCACTCGGCTGGCTCGCGCCGGGGCCCCGCTGGACGGTGGTGGGCGGAGGCGGCAGCGGCGGCTTTCCCGGTGCCTTTGCCCCCTTGTCCTTGCTGCGGCGCTGGCTGACGCTGATGACCAGCAGGAGAAGCAGGATCGCCACAACGAGCCCGGCGACGATGTACTCGATGTTGTCGCTGACGAAGTCGCCCATGCGTATGGCCCCGAAGCTACCTCATTCGGCTCTTGAATTCGCGCTCGACCTCGCGCCGCACGTCGCGTTCCGCGATATCGCGGCGGCGGTCGCGGCCCTCCTTGCCGCGCGCCAGAGCCAGCTCGACCTTCGCCTGCCGCCCCTTGAAGTAGATCCGGGTCGGCACCATGGTCAGCCCTCGCTGCGCGGTCTTGCCGACCAGGCGCTCTATCTCCGCCCGGTGCAAGAGCAACTTGCGGGGCCGCTCCGGCTCGTGGTTCTCGCGGCTGGCGGGCTCGTAGGGCGGGATGTGGAGTTTGCGTAGCCAGACCTCGCCGCGATCGACCACCGCGTAGGCGTCGACCATCTGCGCCTTGCCGTTGCGCAGTGACTTCACCTCGGAGCCCTGCAGCACGATCCCGGCCTCGAGCTTCTCGACCAGCTCGAATTTGTGCCGGGCACGGCGGTTGGTGGCGACATCCCCCGACGCCGGCTCCCGTTTCTTCTTCGCCTTCTTCGCCATCTCAGGCTTTCGCCGGCGCCAAATCAGCGCGGCCGCGCGCCGCTTCCACCCCGTCCACCCGGACCGACACCGGGTCCCCGAGCCGCAGCTTCCGCCCCGACTCGGCACCGACCAGCGCGGTCTCGACCTCGTTCAGCTCAAATCGCTCGACTCCGAGGCGGCGGGCGGGCAGGAAGCCTTCGTACACGTCACCCAGCTTGCCGCCGAATCCAACAAAGGCACCGGCCCGGATCACCCCCGAGACCTCCCCCTCGAACTCCGCCTCCTCCCCCCGCTCACGCAGCTCGCGCTCGAGCAGGAAGGCGGCACAGATGTCGTCCGCCTTGCGCTCCATCTTCATCGACTCCCGCTCCTGCTCGCTGCAGTGCAAGGCCGCGTCCCGCACCTCGGCGGCGCTGGGCGCCGACTCCCCCTCGCCGAGGACCGCAAGCAGCGCCCGGTGGACGACCAGGTCCGGGTAGCGGCGAATCGGTGAGGTGAAGTGGCAGTACGCGGGGCTGCCGAGACCGGCATGGCCGCTGTTGCGCTCGCTGTACTGGGCCTGTTTGAGAGATCGGAGCACAAGCGATGTATACGCGGCGCGGCCGTGCTTGCGCCGCGCCGCCTCTCGCATCACCAGCCGGCTCGCCTCGGCCACGACCTCGGCTGCCTGCTGCGGCGTCACCGTCCCGCGCAGCGGCGGCGTCGGGATGCCCAGGTCGTGCAGCTGCGCAACCAGCCGCTCCACCTGCCGCGGGTCCGGTTGGGGGTGGACGCGGAAGATCGCGGGCACGCGCTTGCGCTCGAGCAGGTCGGCGACCTGCTCGTTGGTGAGGATCATCAGCCGCTCGATCAGCTGGTGGGACTCGGTCTGTGCGACGGCCTGGGCGCCGGTCGGGTTGCCCTTGGCGTCAAAGCGGAACTCCGGCTCGAAGGACTCGACGTCGAGGCTGGTGGCGCTCCGCCGTTCCCCCAGCGCCCGGGCTGCCTCGCGGGCGATCGCAAGCGGCTCTGCAACCGACTCCGGCGGTTCGGCCCGGCCCGAGAAGACGAGGTCGAGTTGGTCGTAGTCGAGCCGCGCGTCGGAGCGGATGCGGCTGCGATAGAAGCTCGCCCGCCGGGCCTCGCCGCCGGGCCCGAGCTCGATCTCCGCCGTGACGGCCAGCCGCTCCGCGCCCGGGCTCAGGCTGCACGCTTCCGAGCTGAGCGCGTGGGGAAGCATCGGCTCGACCGTGCCCGGCGCGTAGGTGCTGTTGGCGCGGCGGCTCGCCTCGCGGTCGAGCGGCGAGCCGGGTCGCACGTGGGCGGCGACATCGGCGATGTGGACCCAGAGGCGGGTCGAGTCGCCCTCGCGCCGCGCCGAGACGGCGTCGTCGAAGTCACGGGCGGTGGCGGGGTCGACGGTGAAGGTCGGCAGCTCCGTCAGGTCGCGACGGGGCCCCGGGCGCGACGCGGCTGCGCTCGCGACCTCGCCGGCTTCGACCTCGAGCGCAGCAGGAAAGCCGCGCCGGCCCAGCCCCTCGCTGAGCAGTGCCTCGATCGCGTCGCGCGCGTTGCTCGGCTTGGCTTGCTTGCGCCCGCGCCCGCGCGCCCGCTGTCGCTCGCGGTGGTAACGCCAGTCGGGCTTGCTCACGCCAGTCCCTTCCGGTGCGCTTTATGCAGGCATGGCAAGCAAAAGGCGCACTGGAAGCTCATTGTTCGGCTGCCAGCACGTCCAGGGCCCGACCGAGGGCCTCGTCGCGAGTGGTTCCGCCCCGATCGCGTGCCCGCACGTCGGGACGGATCCCGTTGCCGCCCAGGTTGGTCCCATCCGGGGTGAAGTACTCGCCGATCGTCAGCTTCAACGCGCCGCCGTTGGAGAGTCCGACCTCCTGTTGGAAGACGCCCTTGCCGAAGGAGCGGGTGCCAATCACCTTCGCCCCAGCCTCGTCGGCGAGCGCCGCGGTGAGGATCTCCGCCGCCGAGGCCGTATTGCCGTCGATCAGGACCACGGTCGGCTGCGCGGGCAGGTTGCCGCCGCGTGCCTCGTAGACCGCGTCGCCCTGGGTTCGCGACTCGGTGGTGACGACAACGGTGCCCTCGGGCAGGAAGATGCCCGCGGCGAGCACCGCCTCCTGCAGCAGGCCGCCCCCGTTGGCGCGCAGGTCGAGCACCAGTCCCTCCGCCCCTTCGCGCCGCACCTTCTGCACCGCCCGGCGGAGGAAGCCGTGGGAGCCTTCGCTGAAGGTCGCGAGGCGGATATAGCCGAGCCTGCGGCCGTCGACCTCGATCACCTTGCTCGACACCACCGGCACCGTGATCTCGGCCCGGGTCAGCCGCAGCTCACGCACCTCGTCGCCGCCGCGGTCGAGCACGCCGATCGTCACCTCGCTGCCTTCCGGGCCCTTGATCCGCTCCGTCGCCACGGTCGAGTTGAGGCCGGCGATCGACTCGCCCTCGACCGAGGCGATCGTGTCGCCGACGTCGATTCCGGCGTCTTCGGCGGGCGAGCCCTTGAAGACGCGTTCCACCCGCAGGCCGCGGTCCACCGCTGAGACGCTGAGGCCGATTCCGGAGAAGTGGCCCTCGATCGCTTCGTTGAAGCGCTTCAGGATCGCCGGCGAGAGGTATTCGGAGAAGCGGTCGTCGTAACGCCGCCGCAACCCGCGAGCCATGCCCTGCAGCGAGGAGTCGATCAGGTCGTCGTCTGCGACCGACCGGTAGTAGTTGTCCTCGATCAGCTCGGTCGCCTCCGCGGTCAGCCCGCCCGATTCGTCGACGAAGACGTCGCGCAGAGCCGGCGGCATCGTCGCCGGGTGGCCGCCGACCCAGAGCCCGGCGGCCAGGACGAGGAGCAGGGTGACCAGGAGGCCCGCGATCCTGCCGGCCTTCACGCGGATCTCAGACCTTCAGGAAGCGGCGCAGGGTGACGCCGGAGCCGATCGCCGAGACCAGCACGGCGGCGCCGAAGAGGATCGCGACCAGGGCCGGGAAGGAGAGCGTGGTGCTGTTCTGCGCGGCCAGGAAGCCGATGCTGTCGCTCAGCGGGTCGACGATCGTCAGCTTGCCCAGCCACAGGATCAGTATGGCTATCAGCCCGCCGGCGAAGCCGACGACGACGCCCTCGATCATGAACGGCCAGCGGATGAACCAGCGGGTGGCGCCAACCAGGCGCATCACCTCTACCTCGCGGCGGCGGGTGTAGATCGAGAGCCGGATCGTGTTGCCGACCAGCATCAGCGAGGCGACGATCAGCAGCGCGGTGATCACGGTGAGGACGATCTTCAGCGCGCTCGTCACCTGCTCGATCTTCTGCGACTCCTGCTGGCGGTCGAAGACGTCCTGGACGATCGGCGAGATCGGCTGCGGTTTGCCGTCCGGCCCCGGCGGCGTCACCGCGGCGCGAACCGTGTCGAGGTTGGCGGCGTCGTCCGCCTTGACCTGGAAGTTGGCCGGCAGCGGGTTCGAGTTGAGCTGGGTCAGCAGTTCGTCGCTTTTCTCCTTGCCGAGGTCGTCGGTCAGCTCCTGCAGCGCCTCGGCCTTGGTGATCAGGGCGACCGACGCCACGTGCGGGATCGCTTCCAGCTCGCGTCCCAGCGCAGCGATTTCCCCGTCGGTCGCATCGTCATAGACGGCAACCCGGAACTCGAGGCTGTCGCGGACCTCATCGCTCTTCGCCTGGGTCGTCTGGAAGATCGGGATCAGGACGCCGAGCAGGATCACGGTGACGACCGTGGTCACGATCGCCGCCATGCTCGGGGCGCCGTTGCGGCGCAGCGCCCTGAATGCCTCCCGGATGAAGAAGAAGAGTCTGGACATGGATCAGAAGAGCGAGTCGTGGCCGTTGGTCTGGCCCTCGGGCGCGACCCCCATCTCGGCCCGCATCCGCAGGCCGAACTCGGAGGTCGACTCCTCGGTGTAGCCACCGCTGACCTCGTCGCGGACGACGCGGCCCTCGTAGAGCTCGATCACGCGGCGACGCATGTTGTCGACCATCTCGCGGTCGTGGGTGACGACGACCACGGTCGTGCCGGTCTTGTTGATCCGGTAGAGCAGCTGCATGACGCCGATCGAGGTGACCGGGTCGAGGTTGCCGCTCGGCTCGTCGGCGAGCAGCAACGGCGGGTGGTTGACGAAGGCGCGGGCGATCGAGACGCGCTGCTGCTCGCCGCCGGAGAGCTCGTCGGGATAGCTGTGGAGCTTGGTCGAGAGGCCGACCAGGCGCAACGTCTCCGGCACCTGGGTGCGGATCGCGGCGCGGCTGGCGCCGATCACCTGCAGCGCGTAGGCGACGTTGTCGTAGACGGTGCGGTCGGGCAGCAACTTGAAGTCCTGGAAGACGGTGCCGATGTTGCGCCGCAGCTGCGGGATTTTCTTCTCCGGCAGCGCGCCGATGTCGCGGCCGGCGATGCGGACGCTGCCGTCGGTGGCCGTCTGGTCGCGGATCAGCGTCTTGATCAGGGTCGACTTGCCGCAGCCCGTCGGGCCCACTAGGAAGACGAATTCGCCGCGGTCGATCGCCAGCGAGACCCGGTCGAGCGCCATGTGCCCGCCCGGGTAGACCTTGGTCACGTCGCGCAGCTCGATGATCGGCGCGCCGCCACGACGGTGGCGGAGTGGCGGCGACTCCTCGCCCTGCTTTCGCTTTCTAGCTCTGGCCATGCCCGCGTCCCTTCTGCGAGTACAGGGTGACTCCTGCGGACCGAAACGCGCGCAAGACCCCGCCCAGGAAAGATCAGCGGCAGCTTAGCGAATTGTTAGCGAGCGTTAGTAAATGCCGGTCAACCGAGGTCCAGCTTCTCGACCGCGGCGACGATGCTGTCGGAGTCGATGCCGGCGGCTGCCAGGAGATCGGCCGGTGGGCCGCTGCCGGGCCGGCCGGAGACGGCGAGGCGGGTGAGCGGGGTGCTCGCCCCCGCCCCTGCCAGCACGCCGGCGACGGTCTCGCCGATCCCGCCCTCGGGCCAGTGGTCCTCGACGGTGACCAGCGCTCGCGTCTCGGCTGCCGCCTTGAGCAGGGTGTCGGCGTCGACCGGCTTGACCGAGTAGAGGTCGATCACCCTCGCGACGACGCCGCTTTCGGCCAGCTGGTCTGCCGCGCTGAGGGATTCGTGCAGGGTGATGCCGGCGCCGATCAGGGTGACGGCGTCGTCGTCGCTGGAGCGCAGGGTACGGCTGCCACCGACCTCGAAGCTCTCCCCCGGCTCGTAGAGCGTCGGCGTCGCGCCACGGGTCGTGCGCAGGTAGCTGATGCCGCGGTGCTGGCGCATCGCGTCGAGCAGCTGCACCGTCTGGTTCGGGTCACACGGGTAGAGGACGACGCTGCCCAAGACGGCGCGCAGCGAGGCGATGTCCTCGAGCGCCATCTGCGACGGGCCGTCCTCGCCGATCGAGACACCGACGTGCGAGCCGCAGAGCTTCAGGTCGGCGTCGGAGATCGCCGCCATGCGGACGAAGTCATAAGCACGGCTGAGGAAGGCGCCGAAGGAGGAGGCGAAGGGCTTCCAGCCGCGCACCTGGAGGCCGACCGCGGCGGCGACCATCTGCTGCTCGGCGATGTACATCTCGAAGAAGCGGTCGGGGTGCTTCGCGGCGAAGCGTTCGGCGTAGGTCGAGTTGCCGACCTCGCCGTCGAGCGCGACAACGCGCTCGTCGACCGAGCCCAGCCAGGCGAGGGCGTCGCCGTAGGCGCCGCGGGTCGCCACCTTCTCTCCCAGCTCGTAGGCCGGCCGCTCGACGTCCGCGCGGTCGATCTCGTAGGGAGGTGCCTCGGAGGGTGCCTTGACCGAGACACTCAGCGAACGTTCTCCACCCAGCTCCTCGATCGCCTCCTCGGCGTCGCCGAGCGGCTTGCCGTGGGCGTTTTCCTTGTCCTCGACCGCGGCCACGCCGGCGCCCTTCTTGGTCCGGGCGAAGATCGCCGCCGGTCGATCGGTCTCCAGCGCCCGCGCGTAGGCCGCGTCGATCGCCTCGATGTCATGCCCGTCGATCTCCTGCACGTCCCAACCGCAGGCGGCCACACGTGCGGCCAGGGAAGAGGTGTCCCACTCGTGCATGGTCGGCCCGCGCTGGCCGAGCCGGTTGACGTCGACGATCGCGATCAGGTTGCTCAGCCCGGCGTAGCCGGCGTGCTCGAACGCCTCCCACATCGACCCCTCGGCCAGCTCCGAGTCGCCGCAGAGGGTCCAGACCCGGAAGTCTGCGCGCTCCAACTTGGCCCCCGCCAGGGCGATGCCGACCGCGATCGGCAACCCCTGCCCGAGCGAGCCGGTGGCGACGTCGACCCAGGGCAGCTCCGGGGTGGGATGGCCTTCCATGCGGGAGCCGAACTTGCGGAAGCTGAGCAGCTCCTCGTCGTCGATCGCCCCAACCGCTTTGTAGAGCGCGTAGAGGAGCGGCGAGGCGTGGCCCTTGGAGAAGACGACGTGGTCGTTCGCGGGGTTCTCGGGAGCGGAGAAGTCGTAGCGCAGGTACTTGGCGTAGAGCACCGCCATCAGGTCGGCCGCCGACATCGAGGAGGTCGGGTGACCGGAGTTGGCCGCGGCTGCAGCGCGGACCGAGTCGACGCGCAGCTGCTGCGCAAGCTCGTGCAGTTGCTCGCGGTTGAGAGTGCCCTCCGAGGTCGCCTGCTCCATAGGGCCGACTTTACCTGCGCGCCGGGCAGGCGCGTCGCCATCCGCGGGCGGCTCGCCTAACCGATCGCCACCATGCGCTCGATCGGCACCCGCGCCCGCTCGGCGATCGCGGCCGGAACGCTGACCTCGAACTTCATCTCGCGCAGGCCGTCGCGCAGCTTCGGCAGCGTGATCATCTTCATGTACTTGCAGTAGGCCATCCGGTTGGCCTCGATCAGGCTCGCTTTAGGCGCGACCTGCTGCAGGGGGTGCAGCATCCCGTTCTCGGTGGCGACGATGAACTCGCCGTCGGGCTTCTGCTGGACGTAGTCGAGCATCTGCCCGGTGGAGAGCATGTGGACGCCCTCCTCCTCCACTTCGCCGGCCGCGACGAACTCCATCACCTGCGTGACGCAACCGCACTCGGGGTGGACGAGGAACTCGGCGTCGGGATGGGCGGCCCGCTGCGCCGCGATGTCGTCGGGACGGATCCCGGCGTGGACGTGGCACTCGCCCGGCCAGACGTGCATCGAGTGACCGGTCTCGCGCTCGACGTAGGCGCCGAGCCACATGTCCGGGCCGAAGAGGATCTCGGTGTCCGGGCCGTGCTCGCGGAGGATGTGCTCGACCACCTTGACCGCGTTGGAGGAGGTGCAGCAGTAGTCGGTCTCAGCCTTGACCTCGGCCGAGGTGTTGACGTACATGACGACGACGGCGTCGGGGCCGTGCTTGGCCTTCCACTCGCGCAGTTCCTCGGCGGTGATCGCGTCGGCCAGCGAGCAGCCCGCCTCCGGGTCCGGGATCAGGACCGTCTTCTCCGGCGAGAGGATCGACGCCGTCTCGGCCATGAAGTGGACGCCGCAGAAGGCGATCGTCGAGGCGGGCGATTCGGCGGCCACCCGCGAGAGGCCGAGCGAGTCGCCGGTGTAGTCGGCGACCTCCTGGATCTCGGGCACCTGGTAGTTGTGGGCGAGGATCACCGCGTCGCGCTCGGCGGCGAGCGCGCGGATCTCCGCGCAGAGCTCACCGACCTCCTCGGGCGCGAGGTCGAGCATCGGAACCGGATCGTTGATCGTCGGCAGCTCTCTCATCGGCGGTTGCCTCAAGAGGCCCTCGTGGGCCTCGCTGGTCGTATGTTCGCTGGCATGGCGTGTGCCTGAGTCCAGTCGAATGAACTATGCAGAAGTCTACTCTCCTGACATGCCGGAGCTGCCGGAGGTTGAGATCACCGTGCGGAGGCTGGACTCCGCCTTACGCGGCACCGAGGTCGAATCGGTCGTCGCACCCGGGATGAACGTGATGAAGACCTTCGAGCCGCCGCTGGAGGAACTGGCGGGGCGCCGGATCACCGGACTGCGGCGGATCGGGAAGATGCCAGTGGTCGAGTTCGGCGACCTGGCGCTGCTGATCCACCTGATGTCGGCGGGACGGCTCCGCCTCTTCGAGAAACGGGCCTCGCCGAAAGACCGGGCGTCGCGGGTCCTCGTCCGGCTCGGCGACGGGCGCGAGCTGCGCCTGCGCGAGTTCGGGACGAAGCAGCGCGCCTGGGCGAAGCTGCTGCCGACGAGCGCGGTCGCCGCCGACGAGATGGTCGCGCGCCTCGGCCCGGAGGCGTGGCCCGCTCCGCCGCTGGCCGAGTTCGCCGAGCTGATCGACCAGCCGCGCCACCTCCACCCGCTCCTGCGCCACCAGCGCGACATCGCCGGCATCGGGCGCTCCTGGGTCGACGAGATCCTCTGGGAGGCACGGCTCTCGCCCTTCAAGCAGGGCGCGGAGCTGAACGTGGAGGAGATCGAGCGCCTCCACGACGCGCTCCACGTCCTCGGCGACGCGATCGGCCACTACGAGAAGACGATCGACGAGCTCCCCGACAAACTGCCGATGCCGCTGCAGGTCCACAAGCGCGAGGGCGAGCCGTGTCCGCGTTGCGGGACGACGATCGAGGCGGTCTTCTTCGCCGAGCACCAGACCAACTACTGCCCGCAGGAGCAGACGGATGGCCGGGTGCTGAAGGACCGCCGGCTCTCGCGTCTGCTTAAGTAACTGCATGCGATTTGCAGGCGTAGCAGCCGTCGCACTGAGCGCCCTGGCGTTGCTCGGGGGAGCCGGAAGCGCGGCGGCGGCCACGACCGTGACTGTCGGCAACAACTTCTTCTCACCGACCGTAAAGACCGTGCAGC